>CAYYCN010000220.1:0-4448 GCA_964470355.1 uncultured Sphaerotilus sp. | reverse complement strand
CACGGCGTCACCGCCTACAACTTCGTCTCCAGCCCCGGATCGGGCAAGACCACGCTGCTGTGCGCCACCATCGAGGCCCTGAAGCAGCGCCGCCCTGACCTGCCGCTGGCCGTCATCGAAGGCGACCAGCAGACCTCCCACGACGCCGACCGCATCCGCGCCACCGGCGCGCCGGCCATCCAGGTCAACACCGGCAAGGGCTGCCACCTCGACGCCCAGATGGTCGCCGACGCCTTCTCGCGCCTGCCGCTGCACGCCCATGCGCATGAACACAGTCACGCACACCCCCTTGTGCATGAGCACGCGCATCCGCACGATCACGATCACAGCCACAGCCACAGCCACAGCCACAGCCACAGCCACAGCCACAGCCACAGCCACGAACATGATCATGTCCACGGCGAGGGCCATGCGCACGACCATGACGCGGCTCATGCCCACAACCATGCGACGGACGCCCAAGCCCTATTGCTGATCGAGAACGTGGGCAACCTGGTCTGCCCGGCCATGTGGGACCTGGGCGAAAAGGCCAAGGTGGCCATCCTCTCGGTGACCGAGGGCGAGGACAAGCCGCTCAAGTACCCGGACATGTTTGCCGCCTCGCAGCTGATGGTGCTGACCAAAACCGATCTGCTGCCCCACCTGGACTTCGACGTCGCCCGCTGCATCGAATACGCCCGCCGCGTGAACCCGACCATCGAGGTCCTGCAGTTGAGCGCCCGCTCCGGCGAAGGCATGGACGCCTGGCTGGACTGGTTGCTGCAAGGCCCGCAGCCGGCCTCGCCTGAAGCCGAGATCGCCCGCCTGCGCGCTCGGGTGGCGGAACTGGAAGCGCGTCTGGCTCAGGCCGCAGGCTGAAATTTCCGTCGGCCGTGCCCGCCTTGGACCGCTTGAATCCCCTTGCCGCACCCACGCTGCAGCGCCTGTCGCTGCGCGTGGAAGGCTCGGTGCAGGGTGTGGGTTTCCGGCCCTGGTGCGTGCAGCAGGCCATGGCCCTGGGGCTGACCGGCTGGGTGCGCAACGATGCTCGTGGGCTGGACCTGCAGGTGCAGGGTCCGCCCGAGGCAGTGGACGAATGCCGCCGCCGCTTGCGTGAACAGCCGCCGCCTCTGGCCCGGCTGGACCGCATCACCGAAGCCGGCCTCACCAGCGATCCGGCTGAGCGCGAATTCACCATCCTCGCCAGCGCGGACTTCGGCGGACAGGCGCTCGACACCGGCCTGCCACCCGACACCGCCCCGTGCGACGCCTGCCTGGACGAGCTGTTCGACCCGACCGATCGCCGCCACCGGCACCCGTTCATCAATTGCACGCACTGCGGCCCGCGCTTCACCGTCACGCAGCGCCTGCCTTACGACCGGCCACAGACGTCGATGGCCAACTTCCCGATGTGTCCGGCCTGTGCCGCCGAGTACCAGAACCCGCTGGACCGCCGCTACCACGCGCAACCCACCGCCTGTCCCCAATGCGGACCGCGCGTGGCCCTGTGGGCCCCCGACGGCACGCCGCTCCAGGTCTCCGACCCGATCCAAGTCGCCGCGCTTCGTCTGGCCGCCGGCGACGTGCTTGCAGTCAAGGGCGTGGGCGGTTATCACCTCGTGGCCGACGTGCGCCGCCCGGACGCGCTGCAGCGGCTGCGCTCGGCCAAGCGGCGCGCCCGCAAGCCCTTTGCCCTGCTGGCGCCCAATGTGGCCAGCGCCCGCCGCTGGGTCGACGTGGATGCCCCCAGCGAGGCGCTGCTGCGCTCGCCCGCCCGTCCGGTGCTGTTGCTGCCCACTCGCCCCGGCGTGAGCGAAGCGCACCCGTTGATCGCCCCGGACCTGAGCGACTGGGGCCTGATGCTGCCCTCGACGCCGCTGCACTGGCTGCTGCTGCACGAGATGCTGGGCCGCCCCTCGGGCACCGACTGGCGAGAAACCGCCCACGACATCCTGCTGGTCATGACCAGCGCCAATCCCTCGGGTGAACCGCTGGTGGTGGACGAAGCCGAGGCCGTCGAACGCCTGGCCGGCCTGTGCGACGCCCTGCTCGTGCACGACCGCCCCATCGTCGGCCGGGTAGATGACAGCGTGCGCCGCCCGCAGCCCAGGCACCTGGACCCCAACGGCAAGAGCCTCCAGAGCAGCGAAAGCGACCGTGGCGTCGGAAGCAAGGACCGCATCGGATGCGTCGACACCCCAGAATCGCCCCTGCACGCTGATGTGCCCTGGCACGCCCCGTTTGTTCGCCGCGCCCGGGGCCACGTGCCCGACCCCATCGAGCTGCCCGGGGTACCGGTCGACGCCCCCAGCGTGCTGGCCGTCGGCGGCTACCTCAAGACCACCGTGTGCCTGACCCGGGGACACCAGGCTTTCCTCTCCCCGCACCTGGGCGACATGGGCAGCGCCGCCAGCCGCGCCGCGCTGGTCGAGGCCATTGACCGGCTGCAGCAGTTCCTGGGGGTGCAGCCGGTGGCCGTGGCCCACGACTGCCATCCGGACTTCTTCACCACCCAGCATGCGGCCGAGCGCGCCCGCGACTGGGGCGTGCCGCTGGTTCCCGTGCAGCACCACCATGCCCACGCGGCGGCCGTGCTGGTCGAGCACGGCGTGCCGGCCCCGCAGGCGGCGCTGGCCCTGGTGCTCGACGGCGTCGGCCTCGGCGACGACGACACCCCCTGGGGCGGCGAACTGCTGCGGGTGCAGCACGGCACCAGCCGGCGCTTGGCCCACCTGCCGCCACTGGCCCTGCCCGGCGGTGACCGCGCGGCGGGCGAACCCTGGCGGCTGGGGGCCGCGGTGCTGCACGCCCTCGACCGAGGCCACGAGATTCCGCAACGCCTGTCCGCCCACCCCGCCGCCCGCACCGTGGCCCAGATGCTGGAGCGCGGCCTGAACGCCCCGCTCACCTCCAGCGCCGGTCGCCTGTTCGACGCGGCCGCGCACCTGCTGGCCGGGGTCGACGTCAACCACCACGAGGGCGAAGGCGCGATGGTGCTCGAAGCCCTGGCCGATCGCCACGCGGGCCTCGCCACGCCGTGGACCGGAGCCTGGCGGATCGACGAGGCTGGCGTGCTGCACTGGCCTGGCCTGTGGCAGGCCTTGGCCGACGCCCTGCCGGGCGCCGAATCGGCCGCCCGCTTCCACGCCACGCTGTCGGCCGCGTTGGTCGACTGGACCGTCGCCCACACCGGCCGCGAAAACCTGGACACCGTCGCCCTGGGAGGCGGCTGTCTCATCAACCGGAGATTGCGCCACGGTCTGGTGGCCGGCCTGACGCGTGCCGGCCTCCGGGTGCTCGAAGCCCGCCAAGCGCCCCCGGGTGACGGTGGCCTCAGCCTCGGCCAGGCGGTGGTCGCCCTCCAGCACCTGCAACGCGGCCGAACCGATCCCCAGGGCTGACCGCCGCTTTTTTGTCCCCGAACCTCCCCACCGGAAACGCCCATGTGCCTCGCCCTTCCCTCCCGCGTCGTGGAACTGCTGCCCGACCAGATGGCCGTCATCGACCTCGGTGGCGTGCGCAAGGACATCTCCATCGCGCTCGTGCCCGAAGCGAAGGTGGATGACTACGTGATCGTGCACGTTGGCCACGCCATCGGCCTGCTCGACACCGAAGAGGCCGAGCGCACCCTGGCCCTGTTCGCCGAGATGAACGCCGCCCTGGAAGCGGAGGCCACAACCGGTCTTCACGCCACCCCCGGCGCTTCCGCCGCCTGACCCGGACGCCGCAAGGAGCCCCCACGATGAAGTACATCGACGAATTCCGCGACGGTGAGATCGCCCGCACCTTGGCCGCCAAGATCCACGCCGAGGTCCGCCCGGACCGCCAATACGCCTTCATGGAGTTCTGCGGCGGCCACACGCACGCCCTGTCGCGCTATGGCGTGCCGGCCCTGCTGCCCGACAACGTGAAGATGATCCACGGCCCCGGCTGCCCGGTGTGCGTGCTGCCGATTGGTCGCATCGACCAGGCCATCGGCTTGGCGATGAACCAGAAGGCCATCGTCTGCACCTACGGCGACACCATGCGCGTGCCGGCCTCGGGCGGGCTGTCGATGCAGAAGGCCAAGGCGCGCGGCGCGGACATCCGCATGGTCTATTCGCCGCTGGACGCCCTGAAGATCGCTCGCCAGAACCCGGACCGCGAGGTGGTGTTTTTCGGCATCGGCTTCGAGACCACGACGCCGCCCACCGCGCTGGCGATCCAGCAGGCGGCCAAGGAGGAACTGGCCAACTTCAGCGTGCTGTGCTGTCACGTGCTCACACCCGCAGCCATCACGCACATCCTGCAGTCGCCCGAGGTGAAGCAGTGGGGCACGGTGCCGCTGGACGGCTTCGTCGGCCCAGCGCACGTCAGCATCCTGATCGGCTCGGCCCCGTATGAGCCCTTTGCAGAGGGCGAGCGCAAGCCGGTGGTGATCGCCGGCTTCGAGCCGCTGGACGTGATGCAGGCCATCCTGATGCTGATCC
>CAYYCN010000219.1:0-4464 GCA_964470355.1 uncultured Sphaerotilus sp. | reverse complement strand
CGAAATCCCGTGATGGCCGGAGCGGCCTTACGCCAATTGACGTAAACGCAAACCCCGGGGAACGGACGGCCAGCCCTCGGTGACACTGGGGGCTGTCTTCGATTCGCAGAGAGCCCCCATGTCCCTTCCCCGCGACATTTACGTGGTGAGTGCCGTGCGCACCGCCATCGGCACCTTCGGCGGCGCCCTCAAGGACGTGCCCTTGTCGGATTTGGCCACCCTGGCCGTGCGCACCGCGATCGAGCGCAGCGGTGCCCCCGCCGCGGAAATCGGTCATCTGGCGCTCGGCACCGTTGTGCCCACCCAACCACGCGACGCCTACCTCAGCCGGGTCGCCGCGCTGCAAGCCGGCCTGCCCCAGACGTCGGTGGCCTTCAATGTGAACCGCCTGTGCGGCTCCGGTCTGCAGGCCATCGTCTCGGCCGCTCAATCGCTGCTGCTGGGCGATGCGGAACTGGCCATCGGTGCCGGTGCCGAATCGATGAGCCGGGGCGCCTACCTGCTGCCTCAGGGCCGCTGGGGCGCCCGACTGGGTGACGCCCAGATCCTCGATTTTGTGACTGGCGCCCTGCACGACCCCTTCCAGTCCGTGCACATGGGCATCACCGCCGAGAACGTCGCCGAGCGCTACGGCATCACCCGGCTTCAGATGGACGAACTGGCCGTGCAAAGCCATCGCCGGGCCGCGGCCGCCATTTCGGCAGGCCGATTCCAGACCCAGATCGTTCCCGTCGAGATCGCCTCCCGCAAAGGCCCCGTTTCATTCAACACCGACGAGCACGTCAAGGCCGACACCACCCTGGAAACGCTGGCCAAGATGAAACCCGTGTTCAAGAAGGATGGCGGCACGGTCACCGCAGGTAACGCCTCGGGCATCAACGACGGCGCCGCCGCGGTGGTGCTGGCCACCGCCGAGGCCGTGAAGCGCCATGGCCTGATGCCGATGGCGCGGCTGGTCAGCTACGCCCACGCGGGTGTCGATCCGGCGGTGATGGGCATCGGCCCGGTGCCCGCCACACAGCTCGCGCTGCGCAAGGCGGGACTGTCGCTGGACGACCTCGACGTGATCGAGGCCAACGAGGCCTTTGCCGCCCAGGCCTGCGCGGTCACCCAGCAATTGGGCCTGGATCCGGCCAAGGTCAACCCGAACGGCTCGGGCATTTCCCTGGGGCACCCGATCGGCGCCACCGGGGCCATCATCACCACCAAAGCGATCTACGAGTTGCAGCGCATCGGTGGACGACACGCGCTGGTGACGATGTGCATTGGTGGTGGCCAAGGCATCGCGGCCATCTTCGAACGCTGCTGAATCGACGAAGGCCTGCGTCCCGCACCTTGCCCGCGGCGCGGGATTCAGCGCCGGATCAAGGGCACGGCCAGTTCGAACCAACGCCCATTCGGATGCCCCACCGGTGCATAGGGGGGCGCCGGCCACTGCCAGGCGGTATCCGGCAGCAGCGCCCGCAGCAGGTGCACATCGAGGTGGTACGGAGGGCCCTCGATGCGGCCCTCACGGGCACTGTCCCTCAAGGCCTGCATGGCCATCAGGGCCAGCGTGCCGCCGGGCTTCAGCCAGCGGTGAAGTTGTGCCGCGTACACCCCCCAGTGATCTGGGTACAGCGCACACCAGCAGGTCTGCTCATACACCGCGTCCAGCGGACGTTCCGGGCACCAGTCCAGCACATCGGCCTGCACCAGGCGCACCCGCAGGGGATCGAGGCCGGCACCGATGAGTCGGTCTCGGGTCAGGTCCAGAGCGCCCGGCGCGTAGTCCAGCGCCGTCACCTCGCACCCGGCCTGAGCCAGCGCCAGCACCTCGTGGCCACTGCCGCAACCAGGCACCGCCACGTGCTGTCCCGCGCGGAACAACCCCGCGTGCAGCCAGGCCGTCAACTGGGGACTGGCCGCCCCCCGATCCCACGGCAGATCCCCCGCGTCGAAACGCTGCTGCCAGAAATCGCGACTCGGACCCGCCATGGTGATGCCCTCAAGCAGACGTCAAGAAGATTTGGCCAGCAGTTCGAAGTGCTCGACCACCGGCGGCTGGGCAAAGAACGGACCGACGATCCCCCGCCATTCGGCAAAGGCCGGCGACTCGCGAAAACCGACGGTGTGGTCTTCCAGCGTGTCCCAGAAAATCATCAGCAGGTAGCGCTCGGGTGATTCGATGCCTTTGTTGACCTTGTATCCACCAAAGCCCTGGGCCTGGGCGATGACAGTGTCCAGGCCATGCTGGATGGCTTGGTCAAACTCGACCTGGCGGCCGGGCTGAATGCGGATGTCGGCGACTTCGAGAATCATGGTTTCCAAACTCCAGGGACAACGCTGCATCGTAGCGCCACCCCGGCCCGTTCGCGCGGGACTCGGCTCGTGCCTGTGGGCCGCCCCCTAAAATCCGTTGATGGCCATCCGCTCCACCATCTACAAAGCCGAACTGTCGGTCGCCGACATCGATCGCGGCCATTACGCCGATCACGCCATGACGGTGGCTCGCCATCCGTCCGAGACCGAAGAGCGGCTGATGATGCGGCTGCTGGCCTTCGCGCTCCACGCGCAGGAAGGTCTGACCCTGGCCGGCGACATTTCCACCGACGACGAACCCACCCTGTGGCGCCGCGCCCTGACGGGCGACATCGAACAATGGATCGAAGTGGGCCTGCCGGACGAACGCATCGTGCGCAAGGCCTGCGGACGGGCCGACGAGGTGGTGGTGCTGGCCTACGGCGCCCGCAAGGCCGAGGCCTGGTGGACCGACAACAAGAACGCGCTGGCACGTCACCGCAACCTGCGGGTGCTGTATCTGGCCGAAGAAGGCTGCGCAGCCCTGACCGCCCTGGTCGACCGATCGATGCGGCTGAGCTTCACCATACAAGATGGCCACGTGCTGGTCAGCTCGACGCAAGGCACGGCCGAGCTGGAATTGCAAGGGTGGATGGGCCCGGGCGTCAGCCCGTGACCACAAGGGCGGCCGTTGCCCACAAGGCCCGCAGACCGGCCTCCGCCGCATCGGCCGAATCCGCTGCAATCAGCACCTGCTGAATGGCCGCGGGCGATAACGCCCGCTCAGGATAGTCCGCCGACACACGATCGGCCTGCGCTTCGGTGCCTGGGTGAAAACGCAGCCACAGTCCCCTCAATTGCGCACCCGAAGCGTTGCCCAACTCCACCGCCACGTCGATGCGCCCCGGTCGGATCAACGCCGGATCCAGCCGCTCGCGGTGATTGGTGGTCAGCACCACGATTCGGCCCTCCTGAGCCCCCACCCCGTCGATGGCGTTGAGCAGACCCGAAAAGCTCACCTCGATGCGCGCGTCCTGCTTGTCACGGGCGTTGAAAAAAGCATCGATGTCCTCGATCAGGATCAGGCTACGGGGCGGTGTCCGCTGCAGCAGATCCGCCATGCTGTGGTCATTGAGCTTGGGGTTGGTCAGAGACAGGGTGCACAACTTCAGGCGCAGTTCACCCGCCAGCGCGTAGGCCACACTGGTTTTGCCCGTACCCGGAGGGCCGTACAGGAGATAGCCTCGGCGCCAGGGGATGCCCATCTGGACATACCACTCACGGCGCGTGAAGAACTCGTGAATGTCGTCGTGCAGGTGGCGCGACACCCCGGCATCCAACACCACCGATGCCAGGCTGCGGCGAGGTTTGGTATCGGACAGATGCCACTGCTCCCCCCAGCGATCCACGGTGTAGATCGAGAGGCGATGGGCCCGCCGCTCCCCGGCGTGACGCACCACCCCTTCGAGCAACTCCTCCAGCACCCGGCGCGGCGTGAGGACCGCGCCCAGGTGGAGGGTCTCGATCACCTGCAGGTTCATCGACACCTCGCGGTGCAGCCACATCAGTCGGCCCCGGTGCCAGAACAGGTGCAGTCCGGGTGCCGGGCTGTACTGGAGGTCGGGCACCTCCTGGTCGCCACCCTCATCGCTCGACACCGACGGTGGCGCCTGCACCACGGTGAACCAGCGGCTGCGCTGACCGAAGCGCTGGTCATTCATCCAGGCCACAAAGGCCCCGAACAGGTCGTTCCGGCTGTCGATCGTCGCGGTCACGACCAGCAGCCGCTTGAGCTGATGCCAGATCGCCGCCGGCCACTTGTGCAACGCAGCCGCCAACACCCCGACCAGCCCGAGCGCCACCGCACCGGCCACCACCTGGTTGCTCAGCTGCTGGCGCAGCGTTTCGATGAACTCGGTCCACATCCTGGGCATGCTAACAAGCGCACCGACCGCGGAAGAAGCGAAACGGCGACAATCCCAGATGGCCTCGCTCGACCGACGCCGCCCACGACGCAGCCCCCACGCATGAGCACCGATCCGAATTCCCCCGAAACCACTCCCCTGGCACGCGACATCCAGCGCCGCCGCACCTTCGCCATCATTTCCCACCCCGACGCCGGTAAAACGACGCTGACGGAAAAGCTGCTGCTGTTCTCCGGCGCGATCCAGATCGCCGGCTCGG
>CAYYCN010000218.1:0-4519 GCA_964470355.1 uncultured Sphaerotilus sp. | reverse complement strand
CCGAAGCCAAGACCACCTACGGCGTCATCGGCGTCAAGGTGTGGGTCTACAAGGGTGACCGCCTGGCCAACGGCGAATCGCCGGTGCTGCGCGGCGAAGAGCGTCCGGAAGACGATCGTCGCAACCGCCGTGGCCCGCGTTCGGACCGCCCGGGTGACCGCCGTGGTCCCCGTGGCCCCGCTCGTGGTGGCCGCAATGAAGCCCCCGCCGACGGCTCCGACAAGGGTGCCGCCGCCGCTGGCGACAAGCCGGGCGTGAAGCGCGTGGTTCGCACCACCGCTGCCTAAGGAGAACAAGGAATGTTGCAACCTTCGCGTCGCAAGTTCCGCAAGGAACAAAAGGGCCGCAACACCGGCGTCGCCACCCGTGGCGCTTCGGTGTCGTTCGGTGACTTCGGTTTGAAGGCCACGGAGCGTGGCCGCATCACCGCTCGCCAGATCGAAGCAGCCCGTCGTGCCATCTCGCGCCACATCAAGCGCGGCGGCCGCATCTTCATCCGGATCTTCCCGGACAAGCCGATCTCCCAGAAGCCTGCTGAAGTGCGTATGGGTAACGGTAAGGGCAACCCGGAGTACTGGGTTGCCGAGATCCAGCCGGGCAAGGTCCTTTACGAAATCAACGGCGTGCCCGAAGCACTGGCCCGCGAAGCGTTCACGCTGGCTGCCGCCAAGCTGCCGCTGAGCACCACCTTCGTGACCCGCCAGTTCGGCGCCTGAGCCCCAGGAGCACACGCATGAAAGCCTCTGAACTCCGCGCCAAGGATGTCGCAGCCATTGAAAAGGAAATCGGCGATCTGCTGAAGGCCCATTTCAACCTGCGCATGCAAAAGGCCACCCAACAGCTGACCAACACCTCGACCCTGGGCAACATCCGCCGCGACATCGCTCGCGCCCGGACGATCCTGGCCGAGAAGAAGAAGGGAGCCGCGCAATGAGCGAAGCCCAAGCCACCAAGAACACCCGCACCCTGGTCGGCCGCATTGTCAGTGACAAGCGCGCCAAGACCGTGACGGTGCTGGTCGAGCGCCGTGCCAAGCACGAGCTCTACGGCAAGATCGTCGCCACGTCGCGCAAGTACCACGCGCACGACGAAAACGGCGAGTACAAGATGGGCGATCTGGTCGAGATTTCGGAATGCCGTCCGATCTCCAAGACCAAGGCCTGGACCGTGACCCGTCTGGTCGAGAAGGCCCGTCTGGTCTGAGTCTGACGCCGAGCCACCTGACGGTGGCTGGCTGAAAGCCAAAACAAAAGGGCCGCCATGGCAACATGGCGGCCCTTTTTTCGGCCTCTTGGGGTCAAGCTCTCGCTGACAGCTCAGGGGTAGTAAATGGCCAAGGTGTACCCGGCCACCGAAAAACCAGGGGTCGAGAAACGCACCTGCCACGGCAGATCGGCCAGGGGATCCAGCACCGGCGGCTGCCCCAGGTCAGAGGCCGTGAGCGTACGCCGCAGCACCACGTTGCCCGCCAGATCGGTCAAGGTGAGATCGATGTGGGGCGCCACCACCGGGCGACGGCTGCGGTTGCGAATCTGCAGCTGCAGGAGGTAACTGCCCCCCTCCGCAGGTTGCGCCAGGTTGGAACTGTCGACCACCAGCGCATCCAGCCGATGCTCCGCACGGGAGGCATCCGGACACTCAAAAACGCTGGCACACAGTCGGTCCAGCATGGGTGCAGCCGAAGGCATCCGGTCGGTCAACGCCCCACGCCAGTGAACGGCCGCCTGCACCCCCAGCGTGGTGAGCCCAGCCAGCACCAGACCCGCCAACACCCCCCGCACAGCCGGATGACCCCATCGGGCACGGCGCTCAGCCTGCTGGACAAACGTCGGCTTGGGCTCTTCCCGGATCGAGGCCTCGCCCGTGGAGGGGTCGATGGGCGGAGCGAATTCCGAGACCGCAAAGGGGGTCTCCGGAAGGTCATCCAGAGCGACAGGACGAGGGGCACCCGAAACGGGCTCCTCCGACACCTCAGGCACGTCGTCGAGGCGAACCCCATCGGCAAACCGAGAGACCCCGGTCGGCCCGTCGTCGCGCTGAACCTCGGGCTCATGAGACACCGGGGTTTCGACTCGAGAGGGGTCCAGACCGACCGGGTCCGCCATCACGGTGTAGAGATCCGGCTGCAGATCCGTCGGCTCCATGACGGTGACCGGGATGTCGACCACCGCTTCCTCGGGCTGCGCTTGCGGAACCGCTGCAGGCACCTGGGTGAAAACGGGTTCCCGCCGAGGGTCGGAAAACCGCGACTCCGGCACCAAATCGGACGGCACAGGGCTCGATACCGGCAGGTTGAGCACCGTCTCAGGCGCCGGATCCGTCTGGATGCAGGGCTGAGGCACAGGCAACGGCGGTTCAGGCAAGGCGGCGGGCGGAATCCAGCCCACTGTCCACAGGGTCGGCTCAAAAGACGTGGGCGCCCCCTCCCGGGGATCCTCGACGTAGACGCTTTCCGGGCCTTCATCCCCTTGTGCGGCCCCACCGGCGGCGTCCGCCGAAACGCCGGAAAGATCCACACCCGCGCGACGCAAAAACGCCGACGTCGGAATGGGCTCGTCCGCACGCGTGCCGCTGCCGCCGCCCGGCGCCGAAGCGGCTGAGACCCTCGCCGCCTCTGCCACCTCGTCGGGCGCCGACAGGAATCCTGCGTCGGTTTCCCTTCGGCGCCTCAACACCTCCAGATCGGAGAAGGCAGCCGGACGTGTTTCATCCCAGGCGGGATCGTGAGGATCGATCACCGCCGGCATCCCACCCGGACCCGCTTCCGGAGGCGGCTCCAAGCCAGAACCCGCAGTCTCGCCATTCAAGGTGTCAGGCGTTCGCGATGCCTGAACCACCGCAGGGGCCTGGAAGGCCCCGCTGAACGAATCGCTGTAACGAAAACCCGTGGCGGCCGAACTGGCCTTGGGTGTTTCAATCGATGCAGCCGACGTTTCGGAAGCCGGGCCTCGCTTGAGATCGAACAGGCTCTCGAGCGCGTTGAACACCTGCTGGCAGTGCCCGCACCGCACCCATCCTTCGGAGGCCTTGAGCTGTTCCTCGGCAACGCGAAACACCGTGCCGCAATGCACGCAGGACGTGGCCAGACTCATGAGAACAACTCTCCGGGTACTTCGGGATCAGTGTGTGCGTTGTCCGCTCAGGAGCACCCATCCATCCTCCTGATCGGCGACCTCCAGGTGCAACCAGGGGGCATACACCTCTTGCAACTCCTGGGCCTGCCGCTCCAGCAAACCGGCCAGGAGCAAGTGCCCCTTCACGGCCACGTGCGAAGCCAGGACCGGCGCCAGCAGTTTCAGAGGAATGGCCAGGATGTTGGCCAGCACCAGCGCATAGTGTCCCTGCGCCAGATCGGGCAGACCGGACACCACCTCCACCCCGTTGGCACGGGCATTGGATCGGGTGGCTTCCACCGCCAGTGGATCGATGTCGACCCCTTCGATGCCCCGTGCACCCAGCAAACCCGCACCGATGGCCAGGATGCCCGACCCGCAGCCGTAGTCCAGCACACGATCCCACGACGCGGCCTGAGCCGAGGCGTGGCGTGCCATCCAGCGCAGGCACATCCGCGTGGTGGGGTGCGTACCGGTGCCAAAGGCCATGCCCGGATCCAGGCGCATGATCTGGGTGGCCCCTTCAGGCGCACGATGCCACGAAGGCACGATCCAGAACGTTTCGGTCACCGGCACAGGAGCGAACTGAGCCTGCGTCAGGCGCACCCAGTCCTGCTCTTCCACGGGCACGAGCCCCTGCACATGAAGATGCTCGATGCCCTGTGCCAGCAGCCAGGTCGCCGCTTCGGTGGCACTGGCCTCGTCGGTGAACAACGCCTTGACGACCGAGCGCTCCCAGGCCTGAAGGTTCTCCGAATCCGTCGCCGGCATGCCCGGCTCCCCGAAGATCGGCGCCTCAGCCGGCGTGTCGGCGTCGGCGTCTTCCACCGTGGCCGACAGGGCGTCAACCTCCATCAAGGCATCGGACACCTCGTCAACCAAGGACGCGGGCATCAGCAAGCGAAGTTCGACCAGTGCAGTCATGGGCGCGTCTCTGTCTGTGACGGTCAACGCTTGCGCGCTGCCATCCAGCCTTCCAGATAGTGGATGCTGGTGCCGCCGGCGGCAAAGGCTGCATCGACCATCAACTCGCGGTGCAGCGGGATGTTGGTCTGGATGCCTTCCACCAGCATTTCGCTCAGCGCGCTGCGCATGCGGGCCAGAGCCTGCTCACGCGTGTCGCCGTGCACGATGATCTTGCCGATCATCGAGTCGTAGGTGGGGGGAACGAAGTAGTTGGTGTAGGCGTGCGAGTCCACGCGCACCCCAGGACCACCGGGCGGATGCCACACGGTGATGCGCCCCGGAGACGGCGTGAACTTCCACGGATCCTCGGCATTGATGCGGCACTCGATGGAGTGGCCGCGGAACGCCACCTGCTTCTGCGTGAACGGCAACTTCTCGCCTGCGGCGATGCGGATCTGCTGCTGCACGATGTCGATGCCGGTGATCTGCTCGGTCACCGG
>CAYYCN010000217.1:0-4649 GCA_964470355.1 uncultured Sphaerotilus sp. | reverse complement strand
CCACGCACATCATCATCGCGGTCAGGCCGTCGACCATGAAGCCGACTTCCATCTTCAGGTCACCCAGCACCATCCATTCATAGAGGGTCTGGTTGAAACGCGCGCCTTCATTGACCACCGCATTGAACGTGATGGCCGACAGGATGAAAGCCACCAACACCCCGAGGATGGTGGCAACGTGGGCACCGGTGCGACCCACGGTCTTGCCGAACAGGCCGGCGACGATGGAACCCGCGAGGGGCGCCAGCGGCACGGCAAGCAGCATCGATTGCGAGAGCTGAGACATGTTCTGGTTTTCCTCTTGGCGTCAGCCCTTCAGCGAATCGAGCTCGTCGACATTGATCGTCGAACGATTGCGGAACAGCACGACCAGGATCGCGAGACCGATGGCCGACTCGGCCGCAGCGACCGTCAGGATGAAGAACACGAAGACCTGACCGGCCATGTCACCCAAATAGTGGGAGAAGGCCACGAAATTCAGGTTGACCGCCAGCAGCATCAGTTCGATGGCCATCAGCAACACGATCAGGTTCTTGCGGTTCATGAAGATCCCGATCACCGAGAGGGCGAACAGGATCGAACCCAGCGTCAGGTAATGTCCGAGGGTCAACATCAGCCTTGTCCTTTCGAACCGTCTTCGGCAGCGGCAGCAGGCGCTTCGCGCGTCGGGTCCATCTTGATGATGCGCAGGCGATCCGCCTTTGTGACCTTGACCTGATCCGACGGGTTCTGACCCTTGGCGTCCTTGCGATGACGCAAAGTCAGGGCGATGGCAGCAATGACCGCCACGAGCAGCAGCACGGCAGCCAACTCCAGCGGGTACAGATAGTTCGTGTAGATCTGGACGCCCAGGGCCTTGGCGTTGGGCAGTTCCCCCCCCACCATGGGCTTGGCCACCGGCGCATTGAAACCCCGCTGCACGACCCAGGCCATCTCGAGGGCCACCACCACACCGACACCGCCAGCCAGGGGGAAACTCTTCCAAAAACCCTGTCTCAGACTGTCGACGTTGATGTCGAGCATCATCACGACAAACAGGAATAGCACCATCACGGCGCCCACATAGACGAGCACCAGCGAAATCGCCAGGAACTCGGCTTCAAGCAGCATCCACACGCACGAAGCGGTGAAAAAGGACAACACAAGAAACAGGGCAGCGTGCACGGGGCTGCGTGCCGTCACCACCCGGAAGGCGGAAAACAGCAGCACAGCAGAGAACACGTAAAACAGAGCGGTCGTGGTTTCCATGATTGACTCGGGCATGGGTTCAACCGGGTCACAACCAGAGGAGGCCGTCAAAAAGAAGACCCGACTCCGGCTGCAAACGAGGCCTCACCGATACTTGGCGTCCGCCTCCTTGTTGGCTGCGATGTCCTTCTCATACCGGTCGCCCACGGCGAGCAGCATGTCCTTCGTGAAGTAGAGGTCACCACGCTTTTCACCGTGGTACTCGAACACGTGCGTTTCGACAATCGCATCGACCGGACAGCTCTCTTCGCAGAAACCGCAAAAGATGCATTTCGTCAGATCGATGTCGTAACGACTGGTGCGGCGACTGCCGTCGGCACGGGGCTCCACCTCAATGGTGATGGCCATGGCCGGGCACACGGCCTCGCACAACTTGCACGCAATGCAACGCTCTTCGCCGCTTTCATAACGGCGCTGCGCGTGCAAACCTCGGAAGCGTGGACTCAGCGGAGTCTTTTCTTCCGGAAATTGAACAGTGATCGTCTTCGAAAAGAAGTACCGACCGGTCAACTTCAGCCCCTTGAGCAACTCAAGCAGCATGAAGCTGGAAATGAAATCCTTGACGCTGGCCACGGCGGACATCTGTGTTTCCTCGCTCGTGTGTTGTTATTTCCAGATGTTCCAGGGCGACTGGATCCACAGGCCGACGACCACCAACCACACCAGGGTGATGGGGATGAAGATCTTCCAGCCCAGACGCATGATCTGGTCGTAGCGGTAACGCGGGAACGAGGCACGCACCCACAGGAACATGGTCACGACCACGAAGACCTTGATGGCCAGCCAGATCCACCCGGGGATGAAGCTCAGGAACGCCACCGGCGCATCCCAGCCGCCCAGGAACATGACCACGCACAGCATGGACACCAGAATCATGTTGGCGTATTCAGCCAGGAAGAACATCGCGAACGACATGCCCGAGTACTCGATCATGTGGCCGGCCACGATTTCCGACTCCCCTTCCACCACGTCGAATGGGTGGCGGTTGGTTTCAGCCAGACCGGAGATGAAGTACACCAGGAACACCGGGAACAGCGGCAACCAGTTCCAGGAGAAGATGTTCAGGCCCATGCTCGCAAAATGCCCCTTCGTCTGGGCGTTCACGATGTCGATCATGTTCAGGCTGCCCGAAGTCATCAGCACGATGACGAAGCAGAAGCCCATCGCGATCTCGTAGCTCACCATCTGGGCCGAAGCGCGCAGCGCACCCAGGAAGGCGTACTTCGAGTTGGAAGCCCAGCCGGCGATGATCACGCCATAGACTTCCAACGAAGTGATGGCCATCAGGAACAGCAAGCCGGCGTTCACGTTGGCCAGCACGGTCTCCGGACCGAACGGCACCACCGCCCAGGCCGCCAGGGCCGGCATGATGGTCATGATCGGGCCCAGGAAGAACAGGCCCTTGTTGGCAGCGGTCGGGGCGATGATCTCCTTGAAGATCAGTTTGACAGCATCCGCGATCGGGGTCAGCAGACCGTAGGGGCCGACGCGGTTCGGGCCCGGACGCACCTGCGTCCAGGAAATCGCCTTGCGCTCCCACAGGGTCAGGTACGCCACGCAGCCCAGCAAAGGCAGCAGGGTGACAACGATTTTGGCCAGGGTCCACACCACCGGCCAGGCCATACCCAGCGACTCAGCGCCGAAGTTCTGAAGTGATTCCAACATAGACGTGTCCTTCAGGCGATCAGACGCGCTCGACGCTCAGGGCGCCGAAAGCCGAACCCAGGCCGACCGTGCTGGCGTGTCCCTGCGGCACACGCACCGCCTGAGCAGCCAGACCCGATACCCCGACCGCTGGCAACGTGATGTTGCCCTGCGAGGACGAGACCTTGACCAGCGCGCCATCGGCGAGGCCGAGCTGTTGCATGACGGAGAGCGAAAGACCGATCACCGGCGCAGCACCATCCCGCGTGGCTTGCAGGGACGGTGCACGGCGCACGATCAGATCGCTGCCGTAGATCTGCACCGGGGCGTGACGCTCCAGAGTTGCGGAAACTCCTGCGGCCGGTTGCGCCGGTGCAACCGATGTGGCGTTCGACAGGCGATGCGTCAGGCCAGACAAATCGCCGTACGCCTGGGCGCGGACCTCTTCGACGGTTTCCTGCTGGAAACCCGCCAGACCCAGCATGCTGCCGAGCACCCGCAACACCTTCCAGGCCGGACGGGTTTCACCCAACGGACGCGAGGTGCCATGGAAGGCCTGCACCAGCCCTTCCGCGTTCACGAAACTGCCGGCCGTCTCGGTGAACGGCGCGATCGGCAGCACCACGTCGGCCAGATCGAGGTTCGAAGCGAACGGACTCAGCGAAACCACCATCTCCGCAGCCGACAAGGCTGCACGAGTCTGCACGGGATCGGCGAAATCGGCCGGCTCTGCATTCAGCAACACATAGGCCTTGAGTGGCTGAGCCAGCATCTGACCCACGTTCAGACCGTCACGCGGCTGTGCGCCCACCAGCTGGGCGCCCACGGCATTGCCCGAATCGGTCAGGTAACCGCAGGTCGCACCGGTCTGCTCGGCAATCCAGTTGGCCAGGGCCAGCAGTTCGCTGGCCTGCGGATGGGCCGCGGCGCCATTGCCGAGCAACACGGCGGAACTCTGCCCCGACAGCAAGGCGTCCGCGATGGCCTGAGCCACCGGTCCCGCATTGACCGACAACGGGGCGGACACCCCCTTGGCCGTGGCCACAGCAGCCGCCACTTCAATGAGCGCGTTGGCCCACTGCGAAGGGGCGACCACGAGTTCCTGAGCCACAGGCATCGCCCAGTCTTCGGACTCGGCACCGATGCGCAGCACCTGGGCGCCGTGACGGGCGGCCTGACGGATGCGCTGGGCAAACAGCGGATGGTCCTTGCGAAGCGACGAGCCCACCACCAAGGCACGGTCCACGCTCGTCAGTGATGAGACCGAACGACCCAGCCAGCGCGCACCTTCGGACGCACCACGGAAATCGGCACGACGCAGTCGGAAATCGACGTTGTCGGATCCCAGCCCGCGCATCAGCTGGGCCAGCAGGAACATCTCCTCGCTGGTGCTGATGCCGGAAGTCAGCGCGCCGATCGAAGCCGCACCCTTCTCGTCACGCACCTGCTTGAGGCCGTTGGCCACGTATTCCAGAGCCGTCTGCCAGTCGACCGCCTTCCACTGCCCCCCTTGCTTGAGCATGGGGGTCTGCAGACGATCGGCGCTGTCCAACGCCTCGTAGCTGAAACGATCACGGTCGGCGATCCAGCACTCGTTGACGGCATCGTTTTCGAACGGCACCACGCGCATGACCTTCTGGTTCTTGACCTGAACGATCAGGTTCGAACCAGTCGAATCGTGCGGGCTGACGCTCTTGCGGCGCGACAGTTCCCACGTGCGAGCGCTGTAGCGGAACGGCTTGCTGGTCAGCGCGCCC
>CAYYCN010000216.1:0-4660 GCA_964470355.1 uncultured Sphaerotilus sp. | reverse complement strand
GTTCGGCCTTCCCCGGCTCCGAGGTCAAGGAGATGGAAGTCAAGGGCCGCAACCTGAGCGAAGGTGTGCCGCGCAGCTTCACGGTCTCGTCCAACGAGATCCTGGAAGCCCTGACCGATCCGCTGAACCAGATCGTCTCGTCGGTGAAAAAGGCGCTGGAGCAGACCCCGCCGGAGCTGGGTGCCGACATCGCCGAGCGCGGCATGATGCTGACCGGTGGCGGCGCCCTGCTGCGCGACCTGGACCGCCTGCTGGCCGAAGAAACCGGTCTGCCCGTGCTGGTGGCGGAAGACCCGCTGAGTTGCGTGGTGCGCGGCTGCGGCATGGCCCTGGAGCGCATGGAGCGCCTGGGCTCGATCTTCACCTCGGAGTGACGCCCATCCCGGCGCACGCTCCGTCCCGATAGCAGTCCACGGCCACCTTCAGGGTGGCCGTTCGGTTTCGCGGACAATCCCCCCATGCCACTGGGCACGCTCGACCGCTCTCCGCCGCCTTTTTTCCGTCAGGGCCCATCCGCCAGGGCGCGCTTGGCCGTGTTCGCCTCGATGGCGGTTTTTCTCATGGTCGCCGACACCCGGCTGCAACTGACCCCCCCGCTGCGCAAGGCGCTCATGACCGCGCTGCACCCTGTGGAACAGGCGTTGCTGTCGCCGGTGCGGGGCTCGAGCACCGTGATGGACTATTTCGGAGGCATTGCTGCGGCCCAGGCCACGGCGCAGGAGGCCCGGGCGGCCCTGACCAAACAATCCTTGGTGACCCTCCAGACGGCCGAACTGCTGGAAGAAAACGCTCGCCTGAGGGCCCTGATCGGACTCAGCGAACGGCTGACCCTCAAGGCCAAGGCCGCCGAGATCAGCTTCACTGCGGCAGACCCTTATTCCCGCAAAGTGGTGATCAACGCGGGCGCCCAGGCAGGCATCCGCCCCGGCTCGCCCGTGCTCAATGAACAGGGACTGCTGGGCCAGGTGACGCGGGTGTATCCGATGTCGTCGGAAGTGACGTTGCTGGTGGACCGCGACGCCTCGCTGGCCGTGGTCAACCTGCGCACCAAGGCGCGCAGCATTGCGGTCGGGGACCCGGTCCGCAATGGCATGAATCTGCAGTTCATCGCCGGCAACGCCGATGTGAAGGTGGGCGACCGACTGGAGACCACCGGCCTCGACGGGGTCTACCCCACGGGCATGCCGGTGGGCACGGTGGTGCAGGTCGAGCGGCGCACCAAGAGCGACTTTGCGCAGGTGTCGGTGGCCACGTCCGCGGCATCCGAAGGGGTCCGCCACGTGCTGGTGCTCGATCCACTGCCCGACCCCACGGCCACCTTGACCGGGCCCGCATCGGGCGCCCCCACCCCCACAGCCAAGTCGGCCCCATCGTCCCGCGCCGCAGCGGCTTCTGCACCGCAAGCCCGCCCCGCGCCACTCGCCCCTGGGAGTTCGTCGCCATGATGCCCACGGTCGGAGACCAGCTCCTGCTTCCCGTGAACCCCTGGTTCATGTGGATCTCCCTGCTCGTCGCCCTGGCGCTGGACATGCTGCCGCTGGGCCGCATTGCGGCGCTGCCAGACTTCCTGATGATCGCGCTGGTGTTCTGGAACATGCACCAGCCACGCCGGCTCGGCCTGGGCGCCGCGTTTGTGTTCGGCGTGCTGGTGGACGTGCACCAGGGGGCGCTGCTGGGCCAGCATGCCCTGGCCTACACGCTGGTGAGCTACGGCGCGATCTCGATCCACCGCCGAGTGCTGTGGTTCAGCGCCTTCACCCAGGCGGTGCACGTGCTGCCCCTGTTCGTCGGCGGGCATCTGGTGATGCTGCTCCTGCGGATGATGATGGGCGACGCCTTCCCTGGGTGGTCCATCTTTGCGGCCCCGTTCTTCGAGGCGGCCCTGTGGCCGATCGCCTCGGTGATCCTGCTGGCGCCCCAGCGCCGTCCGCCGGACCCGGACAAGAACCGTCCGCTGTGAGCACCAGTCGACCGGGCGGCCTGCCATGATGATCGAGCTACGCAATTCCGAGCAGGAACTGGAGCGTTTCCGGCTCCGGCTGATGGCGGCGGTCGGCCTCGTGATCGTCGGCTTCGGGCTGCTGGTGGCGCGGCTCATCTACCTGCAGGTGATCACGCACGACGAACTGTCGATGCGTGCCGAGAACAACCGCATCTCGGTGGTGCCCATCGTGCCCAACCGCGGTCTGATCTTCGACCGCAACGGCCTGATGCTGGCCCACAACTATTCCGCCTACTCGCTCGAGATCACGCGCTCGAAGCTGGAGGCCCCACTGGAAGAAGTCCTCGACTCGTTGGCCGGCCTGGTCACCCTCGACACCCGCGATCGCAAACGCTTCAAGCGCCTGCTTGAAGACGCCCGCTCGTTCGAGCCCGTGCCCTTGCGCACCCAGCTCTCGGATGAAGAAGTGGCCCGCGTCACCGCCCACCGCTACCGCTACCCGGGCGTGGACGTGCGAGCACGGCTGTACCGCCGCTACCCCTATGGCGAGACCGGCGGACACCTGCTCGGCTACATCGCCCGCATCAACCAGGCCGAAAAAAAGGCCATGGAGGACTGGGAAGAAGAGGACTTCGCCAACTACCGTGGCACCGACGTCATGGGCAAGCAGGGCATCGAACAGTTCTACGAGAAAGAGCTGCACGGACGCACGGGCGTGGAAGAGGTGGAAACCAGTGCGGGCGGCTTGCCGGTCCGCCACCTGCGCTCCGAACCAGCCACGCCGGGCCACAGCCTGCACCTGTCGATCGACTTCAAGTTGCAGGACCTGATCGAGCGGATGTACGGCAACCGGCGGGGTGCGCTGGTGGCCATCGACCCCCGCAACGGCGAGATCCTGGCTTTCGTGAGCCGCCCCGGCTACGACCCCAACCTGTTCGTCAACGGCATCGACCAAGACAGCTGGAAAGACCTCAACGAGTCCATCGACAAACCGCTGCTGAACCGGGCGCTGCGCGGCACCTACCCCCCGGGTTCCACCTACAAGCCGTTCATGGCCATGGCCGCGCTGCACTCCGGCAAGCGCACGGCCGGCCAGGTGATCATGGACAACGGCTCGTTCACGTACGGCAACCACCGCTTCCGCAGCCACGGTGACCATGGGCTGGGTGCGGTGGACATGGTGCGATCGATCATCCACTCCAGCAACGTCTACTACTACTCGCTGGCGGCGGAGATGGGGGTGGACCTCATGCACGAGGAGATGGAGCCCTACGGCTTCGGGCGCCGCGTCGGCATCGACCTCCGGGGCGAAGCCACGGGCGACCTGCCCTCCACCTCCTGGAAAGAACAGAAGTACAAGCGCGCGGCCCAGCGCAAGTGGTATCCCGGTGAGACCATCTCGCTGGGCATTGGCCAGGGCTACAACAACTTCACGATGCTCCAGTTGGCCAGCGCAATGGCCACCATGGTGTCCGGCGGCAAACGGTTCGAGCCCCGGCTGGTGCGCGCGGTGGAGGACGTCGTCAGCGGACAGCGCACACCGCCGTCGGACAACCGCCTCGAACCGTTGGACATCCTTCCGGCCCACCTGGACGTGATCCGCCGGGCGATGTACGGGGTGACACAAAGCGGCACCTCCACTCGGGTGTTCGCCGGAGCCGGCTATCAGAGCGGCGGCAAGACCGGCACCGCGCAGGCCAAGAGCGTGGGCAAGAACGAGAAGTACAACGCCGCCCGGCTCAACGAGTACTTCCGGGACCACGCCCTCTACACCGCATTCGCGCCTTTGCAAGAGCCCCGCATCGCGCTGGCGGTGATCGTCGAGAACGCCGGGTTCGGCGCAGAATCGGCCGCGCCCATCGCCCGGCGGGTCCTGGACTACGTCCTCCTGGGTCAATACCCCAGCGAAGCCGACCTGGAATTGGTGAAGATCGGCAAGGCCTCCGCCCCCGTCGGCACCCCTCGTCGCGCCATCGACGTCCCCCTTCGGACCCAGGGCGCGGACACGCCCCTGGCCGCCAATGGCGCAGCATCGTCGGCCTCGTCCACAGAGACCGCCGCCTCGACGGCCCCGCTGTTCAAGCCGACCTCCGTCCCGGCAGCGGCCTCGGCGGCGGCCGCCGCCGCCTCGGTCCAGCGCCCACCATTGCCCCCTCCCGAAGTGGTGTGGATCAACGCCCGTCAAGCGGCCCAGGTGTCCAACCTGCCGACCGCACAACGGGCGGCAGCCATTGGCGCAGGCCGGGGGCTGCTGGGTTACCGCCCTTTGCCAGCCCAACCCCTGTCGCCACCGGCCCCCTCGCCGCGCAAGGCCCGCCGATGACCCTCAACACCGCGTACGACACCCCGACGCTCAAGCAGCGGCTCCTGCCGCTGTTCAGCGGCTTTGATCTGCCGCTGGTGCTGGTCACGCTCGCCATGGCCACGCTCGGACTGACTGCGATGTACTCGGCCGGCTACGACCACGGCACGCGGTTCGTGGACCACGGCCGCAACATGCTGTTGGCCGCCACCATCCTGTTCGTCGTGGCGCAGGTCCCGCCCCAGCGCCTGATGATGCTGGCTGTACCGCTGTACACCGTCGGTGTGCTTCTGCTCGTGGCCACGCTCCTGTTCGGCATCACCAAGAAGGGCGCCACCCGCTGGCTCAACCTGGGCGTGATCATCCAGCCCAGCGAAATCCTCAAGATCGCCACCCCATTGCTCCTGGCCTGGTGG
>CAYYCN010000215.1:0-4705 GCA_964470355.1 uncultured Sphaerotilus sp. | reverse complement strand
TGTTCGTGCTCGATACCAACGTGGTGTCCGAGCTGCGCAAGGTGCGCCTCGGCAAGGCCGATCCGAACGTGGTGGCATGGGCGGAAAGCGTGGATGCCGCTGACCTCTTTGTCTCGGCCATCACCATCATGGAACTGGAGCTTGGCGTTTTGTCGATTGAGCGAAAGGACGCCGTCCAGGGCACCTTGCTGCGCGCGTGGCTGGAGCAGCACGTCTTGCCTGAGTTCTCCGCACGCACGCTGCCTATCGATACCGCCGTGGCCCAACGCTGCGCCAGGCTGCATGTGCCTGACAAGCGCGGCGAACGCGATGCACTCATCGCAGCAACCGCCCTTGTGCATGGCATGGCAGTGGTCACACGCAACACCGCCGATTTTGTACCCACAGGGGTGCCCATCATCAATCCGTGGGAGAAATGCCCGTGACGGGACGCCCTCGGCTTTTGTGTTGAGGCTTGGGGGCTGAAGACCCTGAAGCAGGCCACCAGCGCCCTCCCGGCGGGGGGAGCAAGAGGTGTACCCGTCGGGCCCTTTGCCGTCAGCCGCGCGACTTCCAGTAGGCAGGGCGCGTCACAAGGCGCTCGTGCGCGCTCAAACTTCAGCCCAGGAGACGGCTTGAACTGCGCCTGAACGCAGCGCCGAAAGGGCGGCACACCCTTGGAATCGAGGCGTTGCACGCCACGAACGCAATCCGTACTGTTCGTACAGATTCAAGGAGCCGCACCATGAACAAGCCCGTGCGCTACGGCCTCGAACAGGCCCGCGCCCAACTGCCCCGCATCGTGGCCGAGGCGCAGACCGGCGCCTGCAGCGTCATCACCAAGCACGGCAAGCCCTACGCCGCCGTGATGCCGCTGCAGGAGCTGGAACGACTCCAGACCCAGGCCTCGGCCCCCACCGCACTGCTGGAACTGCGCGGCACGGGCCAAGGCCTGTGGGGCGCCGACGTTGGCCAGACCCTGGCTGAACTGCGCGGCGAGTGGGACGACCGGGCGCCCGCCGAATGACCCGCGCCAAGGCCGCGCCGCCCTCACCGCCTCTGCCCTGGGGCGGCCTGCCCGCCGCCAGCAAGGTGTTCGTCGACACCGCGCCGTTCATCTACCTGTTGGAGGCGCACCCCACCTTCGCCGCGCGATTCGAGGGCCTGTTCGAGGCGGCGGCGGCCGGCACGCTGCACATCGCGCTGTCCACCGTCACGCTGGCCGAAGTGCTGACCGGCCCGCACAAGGCCGGCCTGACCGCGCTGGCCAAGCGCTACGAAAAAGCCCTGTGCCAGTACGCAGTGGTGACGGTGACCGTGCCCATCGCGGCGCTGGCGGCGCAACTGTGCGTGCAGCATCGGCTGAAACTGCTCGATGCGTTGCAACTGGCCACGGCGCTGGAGGTCGGCGCGACGGCGTTCGTCACCCATGACCGGGACTTTTCGGCGGTGACGACGTTGCCGGTGTTGACTTGGGGTGACGGGTCGGGCTGAGCCTGAGTGTCGCGATCGCTGATTTCCACGACAACTGTCCGTCACCCGCTCTCCGCCGCAACCTCTGCCCGCTGTCCTTCATCGACGTGCCGCAGCAGGCCTACATCGACGCCATGCTGCGTGTGTACGAGCTGAACCGGGTGGACCTGCTGCGCGGGACGTGTTCGTCTGGGCTCATGAGCGCTCATGCCAACAGTACGTCGCCGTGAAGCAGAGCCTCGTGCCGCCGGATCTCTTTCGGCTGCGGCACCGGCAGGCCTTGGCCGAGGTCATCGCCGTCATCGTGCGGCGGGGTGAAGCGGCCACGGAACAGGCCGTCAGGGACAAGATCCCGGCCACCATGCACTTGTCAGAGCACGAGCCCTTCATTCACCTAGTGTTGGCGGAGTTCACGGCCTTGCATGCGGGCAATGCGGTGGGGTTCGGGATTCGGCCGCTGGAATGGGCGGCGTGGCAGGAGCGGCAGATCGCCCGCTGAGCCAGCGGGGGCGTGAGGTTTGGCACGAGACGTGGGCGCACCCCGTGGACCCGGCGTGTACGGGCGCGACGGCCTGGAGTAGGCTCGTGCAAAAGTGAAAAAACACAGACGCGGCGACAAACCCTGCGGGGTTTGAAGACCCATTTAGTGGAGGTGATAGATGTCAAGCCAGCCAGAAAACTCAGTGGCGATAAGAGGTTGCGTGCGCCGAGCTCGCCACGTTATCCATCAAGGGCCGTGTATCAAAGCAGCGGCTTGAGGTCCATATTACGTTGGGCGTCACTAAATGCATCTTCCCCCTGACCCGTCGGACGAACAAATCTTGGCGCGTATCGACGCTTGGGTTGACTTACTCGCTGCCAACGACTTCGTTGCGGCCTTTGATTTCACAGATCATGACAGCTACTATCAGTGGTCGCCCGAACTGCTTCGAAAGGTAATCGCTGGTCACGGTTCACCTGAGAGTCATCCAAGCGGAAAATTATTCTCGGTGTCACCCCGAAATTTAGCGGAAGGGGGGCCTCCTCGGCGAATTGTGGACCGAAACTTTGCGCCTCCAGGCTCGCTCGCGTTCGTTGAGTACGACCTTCCGTTGAACGGTGCATGGTCTGATCTAACGGCAACTTTTCGAGTTCAAATCCGACAAAAAGCATGTTCCCTTATTCTCCAAGAAGTCCATGTCCACTAAAACAGCGCCGCCCAACCCTGCGTTCCAGCGGACCGCCTCCGGCGGCCGCTGAACTAATACGTTAGCCATGGGCAGTACCCAGCGCGACCATACCCACTCGTTCGCTGCGAGCGAGTGGCCGTTCGAGAGTTCTCAAGCCTCGGCGGGATTCACAACAGAGCGCTTGTGGAAGAACAACCTACCTATCCTCCGCGCCTTTCACTGCGGAGATGGCGATTGGCAGTTCTTTAGCGGCGACATCGCAGACGACGATGAATGTCTTATGGTCTGCCTGGGCTGCATCTTCGAGCGAGACAAGAGCATCGGGATTCTCGGAACGCTACCTCGTGGCTGGTCAGCCGAACGCACGGCTCAGGACGCTGCCTGGTCTTGCAAGCCGGAGGCAGGGCTTGAGCAGCACGTGCTGGCTAACCTGCCTACAGGGACTTCCCGTTGAGTCAACAGCACGTTTCTGAATTGATCTGACTCGCCATGAACACGCCGGCCGAGGATTTCACCGACAAGGGACAGACTGCACATCTACAGGCGGGCTTGTTTCGGCGTCGTTGGTTGCCGAGGCCCCAGATACGAACCGCTCAGCAGGGCTCCATTCGTTCCCCGTGGTCGCACCCCAAGGCGGCCAGTGAGGATTTATCGAGTTTGCCTGCTGCCGGTCTGACCTGTGGTGAGTATCTCCAGTCGCGTGTCCGGGCGAAGGGAATCAATTCATCGGTTGAAGATCGGGACTGTTTACGTCGCCGCGTCCCGAGCACATTGGGACTCCGCCCCGCTCCAAGGCGCGTGCTACGACGCATTGCCGGACCTTTCCTAGTTCATAGCCCTGCTGAACGACGCCAACGCCTGACAAATGCCGTCAGGCCGCTGAGAATCGGTCGCCCACCACCCCGCTTCAGGAGATCGGCATGATCAACCAGGTTTTCCTCACCCTCCCGGTCGCCGACCTCCCGAAGTCCGTGGCCTTCTTCAAGGCGCTGGGCTTCACGCACAACCCGCAGTTCAGCGACGACACGGCCGCCTGCATCGTCATCAACGACACGCTGTCGGTCATGCTGGGCACGCACGAGAAATTCCGGTCGTTCACGCCCAAGGCCGTTTGCGACACAAGCCAGGCCGTCGAGGTGCTGATCTCGCTGAGTTGCGACACCCGCGAACGGGTCGATGAGCTGGTGGCCAAGGCCCTGGCGGCCGGCGGCACCTCCTACGACGAACCCGAGGATCTGGGCTTCATGTATTCCCACAGCTTTGTGGACCTGGACGGTCACGGGTGGGGCGTGCTCTATCTGCAACCGACGCCCCAGTGAGTCGAGCCCCATGGCGATTTCTCGTTTCCACCCCTGGACCGTCAGCGCCGGCATCTGGATCGCCGCACTGGACACATGAAAGTCTCGTCATGGCTCTATTTGGCAAGCTCAACCCGCCAGCCCGGATCAGTGCCGTGGCACTGGCCTGTGCGACCGCGCTCAACTTCTTCACGATGAACTGGTTTGCACGGCCGTTTCAATATGCCTTGGCCGCCTTCGTCCTGGCGAGCCCCTATTTGGTTCTGTTCTGCGCTCAGCTGCGGTTTGGCATGCGCCCAAAGAGGTCTGCTTTTCTCACGGTCGGTCTTTTGTTGCTCTTGCCCGTCTGGCTCATCGTGTCGTTTTTCGCGCGGTGGATGCATGCGGACTGGGTCATGCTGAGCGCCCTCGGGGTGTTGATGGCCGCCGTGGCCATCGCTTACACAGGCCTCTCGCTGTTCTTTCGGGACCGGTGAGCATTGCGGCACTTTGGCAGAGGTGCGCCATGCGTCGGATCGGCCGAGTCCATGAGGCGGACCCTCGTCCACAGGTCCGCCCCACTCCACCTCCACGGGAGTTCACACATGTTTTCCCACATCTGCCTCGGCGTCTCAGACTTCGACCGAGCTCTGGCGTTCTACCGCCGGCTCATGCCCGTCCTGGGCATTCCGGAGCGCTTTTGCGAGCCGGACCAGCCGTGGGCGGGATGGCAATCGCACCCCGAGCCCCGCCCGCTGTTCCTGATCGGCAAACCCTTCGACCAGCAGCCCCACGTGGCCGGCAACG
>CAYYCN010000214.1:0-4818 GCA_964470355.1 uncultured Sphaerotilus sp. | reverse complement strand
TCGGCGGGCAGCGTCGCCTGCACAGGCAGACTCACCCGCAGCACCTGCTCTTGCGGCACCCCCCGGCGCCGCACGTAGTACTCACCCACCGCCACCGAGTAGGGATCGGAGGTGTTGATGACCACCCCCAGATCCTCCGCGCGCAGACGCCCCTGCACCCGGGGCACAGCGCCCTGCCAACGCAACACGAGCGACGAGGCGCTGGCCGAAGCCGGTGCAGGCGTCTGGGAGGCCTCGGCCCCCGCAGGATCTTGGGCCCAGGCCGGACCCGCAACCAATACGCTGCAAAGTCCCCAAGCCCTCAGGATGTGCACAAAGCTCCACCTGCGCACATGCACTTCAGCAACACCCGAAGACAAACCGAATTTCGTCATGCAAAATAGCCATCCCAAGACCTGATCGACACCATGACCCTGAAGGACGGCGCGACTCCCACCATCCAGGTTCTGGAACGCATGTTCCTGCTGCTGGACGTCCTGGCCTCGCACCAGGATCCCGTTTCGCTCAAGGACATCAGCGCCCAGACCGGCCTTCATCCTTCCACTGCGCACCGCATCCTCAACGACCTCACGCTGGGGCGTTTTGTGGACCGGCCGGAAACCGGATCCTACCGGCTGGGCATGCGCCTGCTGGAACTGGGGAACCTCGTGAAGGCCCGTCTGGACGTGCGCGACGCCGCCATCGGGCCCATGCGCGAACTGCACAAGATCACCCACCAACCCGTGAACCTGTCGGTGCGCCAGGGCGACGAGATCGTCTACATCGAGCGCACCTACTCCGAGCGCTCCGGCATGCAGGTGGTGCGGGCCGTCGGTGGACGGGCCCCGCTGCACCTGACTTCGGTGGGCAAGCTGTTCCTGGCCCACGACGCCCCCGAGCGGGTGCGCTCTTACGCCACCCGCACCGGTCTGGTCGGCCACACCCGCAACAGCATCACCGAGATGGCTCCGCTGGAGCGGGAACTCGCCCGGGTGCGGCAGACCGAGGTCGCGCGCGACAACGAGGAGTTGGAATTGGGGGTGCGCTGCATGGCCGCCGGCATCTACGACGACCAAGGTCGCCTGGTGGCGGGACTGTCCATTTCCGCCCCCGCCGATCGCCTGGAAGAGGGTTGGAGCCAGCGCCTGCACGAAACCGCCGAGCAGATCTCGTCGGCGCTGGGGTACCAGCCGGCACGCCAGGAGCCCCGCCTGCACCGGCGTTGACCACCACCACCACCCAAACGACAAGACCCGCTCAGAGCGGGTCTTGTGCTTTCTGGCGGCAAGTAACAGCCAATCAGGATTGTGGCCGGATCCCGTCGACACCCGTGCCTGCCTGCTCCTGCACCGGGGTCCAGCCCTCCAGCCAGGCACGGACACGCTCGGCATCGCCCATGCGCGAGTATTTCCCGGCAGAGTCCAGGAACACCATGATCACCCGACGGCCCGCCAGACGCGACTGCATGACCAGGCAACGCCCCGCCTCCGAGATGTAGCCGGTCTTCTGCAGACCGATCACCCAGGACGGATTCTTCACCAGCCCGTTGGTGGTGCGGTACTGCAGGATGCGGTCACCCACGTCCACCTGGTATTCCGGAGAGGTCGAATACACCCGGATCAGTTCATGCTCGTAGGTGGCACGCACCAGACGGGCCAGATCGCCAGCGCTGGACTGGTTGAGGCTCGACAAGCCCGTGGGATCGACGTAGCGTGTGTCGGCCATGCCCAAGCGAGACGCCGTGCGGTTCATGGCGGTCACAAAAGCACGCAGGCCACCTGGGTAATGCCGGCCCAACGCGTGGGCCGCACGGTTCTCGGACGACATCAGCGCCAAGTGCAGCATCTCGAAACGCGGCAACACCGTGCCGACGGCCAGCCGGGAACTGCTGCCCTTTTCGGTGTCGATGTCCTCGTGGGTGATCGTGAGCAACTCGTCCAGCGGCTGGTGGGCCTCGGACACCACCAATGCGGTCATCAACTTGGTCAGGGAAGCAATGGGCAGCACGGCCTGCGCGTTCTTGCTGAACAACACCTCGGAAGTGTCCTGATCCACGACCAAAGCCACGCTGGACTTGAGATCGAGCGCGTCGGGCGTCTGATGCAGACCAAACGCCTGCCCGTATGAAATGCGCTGTACCGGACCGGCCGCCCGGACATCACCCGCAGCCGAGAGCCCCGAAAGGGCCACGGCCCCCGACATCAGTGCCGTCACCACGGCTTGGCGCATTCCCATCACAGACCCCCGTCTCACCTGAAAACTCAACAACTTACGCTGCCAACTTGAAGTTTAGTCAAAGATACGCGCCCACGTGGGCGCGAACCTCACGAACAACTCGGAATTGGCCCCGCATTTGCAAATTTCCAGCGGGAATCGTGACACCTTTCCGCTGCCATCAGCCCTGCGCCGCCACCTTCTCGGCGTTGGAGCGCAGCTTGTTGAGCGCCGACAGATACGCCTTGGCCGAGGCCACGACGATGTCCGGATCCGCGCCCACACCGTTGACGATGCGCCCGCCCAGCTGCAGACGCACGGTCACCTCACCCTGCGATTCGGTGCTGCCCGAGGTGATGGCATTGACCGAATACAGCAGCAGCTCGGCCCCCGTCTGCACGGTGGACTCGATGGCCTTGATGCTGGCATCGACCGGGCCGTTGCCCTGCGCCGTCACGGTGTGCTCCTGGCCCCCGGCCGAGAAGGTCACGGTGGCTTCCGGACGCTCTCCGCTTTCCGAGTGCTGCGACAGGGCCAGCAGGTGGTAGAACTCCTGCTCGCCCGTGCGGACCTCGTCGCTGACCAGGGCCAGGATGTCCTCGTCGAAGATCTCGCTCTTGCGGTCGGCCAAGTCCTTGAAGCGCAGGAACGCCGCGTTGGTGTCGGCTTCGGACTGCATCTGGATGCCCAGGTCGATCAAGCGCTGCTTGAAGGCGTTGCGGCCCGAGAGCTTGCCCAGCACGAGCTTGTTGGCGGCCAGACCCACGTCCTCGGCGCGCATGATCTCGTAGGTGTCGCGGGCCTTGAGCACGCCGTCCTGGTGGATGCCCGAAGCGTGGGCGAAGGCATTGGCGCCGACGACCGACTTGTTGGGCTGCACGACAAAACCGGTGGTCTGCGAAACCATGCGCGAAGCCGACATGATCTGCTGCGTGTCCACGCCCACGTCCAGGCCGAAGTAGTCGCGGCGGGTCTTGATCGCCATGACGACTTCTTCCAGCGCGCAGTTGCCGGCGCGCTCGCCCAGGCCGTTGATGGTGCACTCGACCTGACGGGCGCCGCCGATCTTCACGCCGGCCAGCGAGTTGGCCGTGGCCATGCCCAGGTCGTTGTGGCAGTGCACCGACCAGATCGCCTTGTCGGAGTTGGGCACCTTGGCGCGCAGGTCACGGATGAACTCGCCGTAGAGCGCCGGAATCGCATAGCCGACCGTGTCGGGGATGTTGATGGTGGTCGCGCCCTCGTTGATCACGGCTTCGACCACACGGGCCACGAAGTCCAGATCCGAGCGGTAGCCGTCTTCGGCCGAAAACTCGATGTTGTCGCACAGGTTGCGGGCAAAGCGCACTGAAGCGATCGCCTGGGCCAACACCTGATCGGGTGTCATGCGCAGCTTCTTCTCCATGTGGAGCGGGCTGGTGGCGATGAAGGTGTGGATGCGGGCCGAGTTGGCGGGCTTGAGCGCCTCGGCGGCACGCGAAATGTCGCGGTCATTGGCCCGTGCCAGCGAGCAGACGGTGGAGTCCTTGATGGCTTCGGCAATCGCCTTGATGCACTCGAAGTCGCCGTTGGACGAGGCGGCAAAACCGGCTTCGATCACGTCCACCTTCAGGCGCTCCAGCTGGCGGGCGATGCGCAGCTTTTCGTCGCGCGTCATCGAAGCGCCGGGGGATTGCTCGCCATCACGCAAGGTGGTGTCGAAAATGATCAGTTTGTCGCTCATCGCAAAGTCTCCAGGAAGCCGGTCACGGCATGGGGTTCGAAAGGGATTCGACAACGCCGCGTTGGAAATGCAAACGGCCCGCTGCGTTGCGCAAAAGCGGGCCGTTGATGAAAACGTACAGATGTGACGAATCAGCGCGCCCGTTGCACCTCGGGTAGTAGCAGCTGGAATGCAAAACTCGTCATGATGGAAGAAATATAGCACGGGGCCGGGTCGCACCCTCTTGGTGTGTACCCGGAATACATCAACGGTGCAGGCCTTCTTCGTCGGGTTCGTCCGTGGACGTGGCAATCACGCTGACCGGCCGTCCCTTGGCTTTCTTGATGCCGTAGACCACATAACCGGAAAAGCCATAAACCACGAATACCCCGAACAACACCAGCGGAGGGTGGTACGTGATGACCGCAATCGCCAGCGCGATGGCCACGATCACGATGAACGGCACCGTCTTCTTGAAGCTCACGTCCTTGAAGCTGTAAAACGGCACGTTGGTGACCATGGTCAGGCCTGCGTACAAGGTGAGGCCGAACGCCACCCAGGTCAGCCAGTCGTCCACGCCGGCCGCCCGCACACCCGCATCGTCCATCACCCAGATCAGGCCGACCACCAACGCCGCGGCGGCCGGGCTGGGCAGCCCCTGGAAGAAGCGCTTGTCCACCACACCGATGTTGGTGTTGAAGCGCGCCAGTCGGAGCGCCGCACCCGAGCAGTACACAAAGGCCGCGATCCAGCCCAGCTTGCCCAAGCCCTTGAGCGCCCATTCGTACATGATCAGCGCCGGAGCCGCGCCAAACGACACCATGTCCGACAAGCTGTCCATCTGCTCGCCGAAGGCGCTTTGCGTGTTGGTCATGCGCGCGACGCGGCCATCCAGGCTGTCGAGCACCATCGCGCAGAAGATG
>CAYYCN010000213.1:0-4822 GCA_964470355.1 uncultured Sphaerotilus sp. | reverse complement strand
CCAGGCCGATGGCGGCCGTGGGCACCTGTCCGGTGATGACCACCATCGGGATGGAGTCCATGTACGCCGTGGCGATGCCGGTGACCGCGTTGGTCACACCGGGGCCGGACGTCACGAGGGCCACGCCGACATTGCCGGTGGCACGTGCGTAGCCGTCGGCCGCATGCACCGCCGCCTGTTCGTGGCGCACGAGGACGTGCTGGATGGACTCCTGCTTGTACAGGGCGTCGTAGATGTAGAGCACCGAGCCGCCGGGGTAGCCCCAGATGAACTCGACCTTTTCCGCTTCCAGCGAGCGGACGAGGATTTCCGAGCCGTTGAGGATCTCGGGCTTGGGGGAGGAATCGCGGGAGGATTGCGCCGAAGCAGCGCGCTTGTGTTCCGCGGCAGACATGTCCATGTTGAACCTTTCGGGTTTTCTCTGACGAAAATCGAACGGTGCTCCTCCTCACGTCCGGCCGTCATCGATACCGGACTCGCCCTCGTGGGGCGGAATTGGAGCCTGCGCGGTCAGAAACGAAGGGGACCGTGGTCGGACCCTCGAAATTGACCCAAGTCGCACGGTGTGCGAGCCCAACATTATGACATTTCCTCGGACAACGCCACCAGCCCTCGGGCAATGCGGGCGCCCCACGGCATAATCCCGGCCTCCCGATCCGGAACCGCCTGACCGCGCCCCGCTCGCCTTGGCTGCTGAACAAGACCTGTCCGATTTCCTGCAAAGCGTCGAGAAACGTGCTTTCAAGCGCGTGGTCTACGCCGTGCGCGACGAGGAAGCGGCACTGGACATCGTGCAGGACGCCATGATCCGGCTGGCCGATCGCTACGCCGATCGCCCGGCGGCCGAGTGGCCCCTGCTGTTTCAGCGCATCCTGTCGAACGCGACCATGGACTGGTTTCGCCACCGCAAGGTGCGCAACGCGGCCGAGGTCAACTTCTCCGACCTGGAGTCCCACAGCGACGACCCGGACTTCGACCTCCTGGAGTCGCTCTCGAACCCGTCGACAACAGTCGGCATGGAATGTGCTCGCACCCAGGTGGAGCGCCGGGAAACCCTCACGCACATCGAGGAAGAAATCGGCAGGCTGCCAGCCCGTCAACGGGAAGCCTTCCTGATGCGTTATTGGGAAGAATTCGATGTTGCCGAGACAGCCGCCGCCATGGGCTGCTCCGAGGGCAGCGTCAAGACCCATTGTTCGCGGGCAATCCAGGCCCTGGCCAAGGCCTTGAAAGCACGAGGAATTTCGCTGTGATCCACGACCACACCCCCAACGGACCCCACCAGGCCGACGTGCTGGAGGCTCGTTTTGGCCTTCGCGTGACGCATCTGCTTCACGAAGGTGCACAAGAGCTTCCCCACGACGTGTCGGAGCGGCTGCGTGTCGCCCGGCTGCAAGCCGTGGAGCGCGCCCGCCAGCGCCTGGCCCAGACACGACGCTCGTCCGCCCAGGAATCGCACGTGGTGTCCCTGGGCAACGGCACCGCCGCCTTGAGTCACGGCGCCCCACACCTGCCCATGGACCAGGAATCCTGGTGGACCTGGGCCGGCAGTCTGGTTCCGCTGCTGGCCCTGCTGCTCGGCCTGATGACGGTGTCCGTGATGCTGGATGAAGAAGACGTGCAAGCGGCGGCCCAGGTGGACGTCGAACTGCTCTCCGACGACCTGCCGCCCGCAGCCTATTCCGACCCAGGATTCACCGAATTCCTGCAAACCCCGACCGAGGGCACTCCCGCCCTGCCCCGCCCCTGATGTGTCTGCTCGGCATGGGTGATTCCCGCTTTCGCACGTGGCTGGTTCGGCTCGGACTGTGCGCGGCCTTGGCCGCAGCCACGCCGTGGGCGCAGGCCCAGGTGGCGGCCGCCCTGACCACCAACCCGACCTGGCAAGACCTCGGGGCCCGCAACCAGCACATCCTCAAGCCGCTGGCCGGGCACTGGGATCAGATGGGCCCCGCGCAGAAGCAGAAATGGCTGTCCCTGGCCGCCCGGTACCCCAAGTTGGACCCCGAGCAGCAGGAGCGGGCCCGCGACCGGATGGCCGACTGGGCCCGCATGACCCCCGAGCAGCGCCAGCGCGCCCGCTTGAACTTTTCTCAGGCACAGGACCTCTCGCGCTCCGAACGACAGGCCCGCTGGCAGGCCTATCAGGCCCTGCCCGAAGACGCAAAGCAGGCACTCGCCAAGCAATGGGCGACCCGTCGAGTTGCAGGCGTGGCAGGAACTGCCAGTGGACCGACCGCCAGAGGCCCGGCACCGGGGCTGCGCACGCCTGTTGCAGTGGGAGCAGCCGGGTCCAATGCCGGACCATCCCCTCGGGGTGCCAAATTCAAGGCTGTTGGACTCGGTTCTGTGCAGGCCCCCGTGGGCGCCACCACCCGTCCCCTGACCGAAAAGCCGCGCCCCCCCTCCCACCAGCGCATCGTCACCGGGCCCGAGTGGGTGCATCCCCTCACGCTGCTGCCGCTGCGCGGACCGCAGGCGGTGGGTGTCGCCCCTCGCCCCCTGCCTCCACCTTCCGCCCCATGATCCCCGACCTTCGCCCCACGCCCGGACTTCGCCGCCGCCTGGCCGCCTTCGTCTACGAAGGCGTGGTTCTTTTTGGGGTCCTGATGGTGGCTGGATTCCTGTACTCGGTGGTGACCGGACAGCGCCACGCCCTGTCTGGCCGCATTGGGATGCAGGCGTTCCTGTTTGTCGTGCTGGGGGTCTATTTCGTGTGGTTCTGGACCCACGGCGGACAAACCGTCGCAACCAAAGCCTGGCGCCTGCGGGTGGTCGGACCCGACGGGCGAGCCCCCACACTGGCGCGAGCCACCGCCCGCTACCTGCTGAGCTGGCTCTGGTTTGTGCCGGCCCTGGTCACCGTGCAAGGATATGGACTTCAGGGCAGCCTGAAGATCTCCGTCGTCGTGGGCCTCTGGGTTCTGGGCTACGCCTGGCTCAGCCGACTCATGCCCGGGCGGCAATTCCTGCACGATCGCCTGGCCGGCACCCGCGTGGAACCCCTCACGGACGAAGAGGCCCGCCCCCGCCGCTGAGTGTCAACCGACACACAGGCGCGGCACAATCGCGCCCCATCATGTCCAATCCGCACAAGGGTCGCACCGGCCTGGATCGCCTCCGTCACGCCGCTGGCTATTCCATCGAAGGCCTGATCACGGCTTTTCGCAGTGAAAGCGCGTTCCGCCAGGAAACCCTGCTGGCCCTGCCCATGCTGCCCCTGTCGTGGTGGATCGGCCAGGGATGGGTCGAAGTGGGCCTGCTGGCAGGCAGCGTCATGGCAGTGCTCGTCGTCGAATTGCTGAACTCGGCGGTCGAAGCGGCGGTGGACCGCGTGTCGTTCGAGCTTCACGACCTGGCCAAGCGCGCCAAGGACTTCGGCAGCGCCGCCGTGTTCCTGAGTCTGCTGACCTGCGGCATGATCTGGATCGGCGCCCTGGCCACCCACGCCCCCCGGCTGTGGAAAGACCTGCAAGGCGGGCTGGGCTGATCCCCACCCGGGCCTGCATTGCGCCCCCTGTTCCGCCTCTTTGCCAGAAATCAAGATGCCCTCGCCTTCCCCATCCCGCTCCATTTGTGTCTACTGCGGCTCGCGCCTGGGCGCCGACCCGGGCTACCAGGATGCAGCCCGTGAACTCGGCCGACTCATCGGCGAACGAGGCTGGCGCCTGGTCTATGGCGGCGGCAAGGTCGGCCTGATGGGGGTGGTGGCGGACGCCGTGATGCAGGCCGGTGGCACGGTGCTGGGGGTGATTCCCGAGCACCTGCTGAACATGGAAGTGGGGCATGGCGCCCTGACCGAGCTGCGGGTGGTGCAGACCATGCACGAGCGCAAACAGATCATGGCGGAAAACGCCGACGCCTTCATCGCCCTGCCGGGCGGCATCGGGACGCTGGAAGAACTCTTCGAGGTGTGGACCTGGAACCACCTGGGCTACCACGACAAACCCGTGGCCCTGCTGGACACGGACCGGTACTGGCAACCTCTGCTGGACTTCGTGGGCCACATGGAAACCGAAGGATTCATCAGCGAGCGACAGGCTCAGCTGGCGCAGGTGCACGCCCACCCGACCTCGCTGGTCGAAACCCTGGCCGAGCTGCTGGACCGGCAGCCGCCCGCCCCGACCGAGTACGACCGCCTCTGAGGCGCGCGCCCTCCCCACTCCAGACACAAAAAAAGCCACCGGCTCACACCGATGGCTCTGGCGACGGGATCCGTGTGGAGGATCAGACCGCCGATTCGTCCGTCTCGCCCGTGCGGATGCGGATGACCTGCTCCACCGGGGTCACGAAGATCTTGCCATCGCCGATCTTGCCGGTCTTGGCGGCCTTGACGATGGCCTCGATGCAACGGTCCACGTCCACGTCCTTGATGACCAGCTCGACCTTCACCTTGGGCAGGAAGTCGACGACGTACTCGGCGCCGCGGTACAGCTCGGTGTGACCCTTCTGGCGACCGAAGCCCTTGACTTCGGTGACGGTCAGGCCGGTGGCGCCCACTTCGGCCAGCGCTTCGCGGACCTCTTCGAGCTTGAACGGCTTGATGACGGCGGTGATCTGCTTCATGTCTTTGTGCTCCTCGTTCAGCGGATTCGTCAATTTAACCCATTGCGGGCGTCCCTCACGCGATCCTGCAATGGGCCTGTGGCGCCAGCGGGATCAGTGCCCCGCCGCACGCCCCTTCCTCACTTCAGGGCCTTGTAGCGCACGCGCTTCGGACGCGCGCCTTCTTCACCCAGACGCTTCTTCTTGTCGGCTTCGTACTCCTGGTAGTTGCCGTCGTAGAAGAACCACTTGGAGTCGCCTTCGCACGCCAGGATGT
>CAYYCN010000212.1:0-4860 GCA_964470355.1 uncultured Sphaerotilus sp. | reverse complement strand
TTCGGCCGGCTCCGTTCGGGCAACTCGGGCAGCTTCTCGAGCGGGGCGTCGCTCAGCACGCCGAGCGGGCGCACCCGGACCAGATTGTCGGCCTCCGCCGCGCCGAGCAGGCGCGCGCACGCCTCCGCCGCCTCGCGCATCGCCGGCCGTCGTCGCCGCGTGTTGTGTCCGTCGCTCGACACCACGTGCACCAGCCCCTCGTCGAGCATCCGCTCCGACCAGTAGCGCGGGCGCGGCCCGAACACCCCGGTGATCGCCCCGGCGGTCAGCTGGATCAGCACGCCCGATCGCGCCAGGCTCGCCACCACGTCGTACTTCTCCTCGATCCAGGTCAGCCGCTCGGGATGGGTCAGGATCGGCACGTAACCCGCCGCCTGGATGTCGAACAGGCAGTCCTCCATCCGCGGCGGCACCACGTTGTGCGGCGGTTCGAACAGCACGTAGCGGCCGCCCGCGATCGGCTGGACCCGGTCGTTGCGCAGCGCCGCGACGAAGTCGGGGCGAATGTGGGCGTCCGAGCCCGCCGCCAGCCGCAGCGCCAGCCCGCGCTCGCCGAGCTCGCGCGCCAGGTGCGCCACCCGCGCCCGAATGTCGGCCGGCTCGTTGTCGAACACGCCCGGCATGATGTGGGGCGTGCACACGATCGTCTCGATGCCGTCGTCGATCGCGATCCGCGCCATCTCCAGCGACGTCGCCAGATCCGGCGCCCCGTCGTCGATGCCGGGCAGCAGATGGCAATGCAGGTCGATCATCTTCGCGTATCCGCCCTTCTCGATTGTCGAACGACCCCCACCCCGACGCGGGCGATCCTACACCATTCGCCGCGCTCGCGCCGAATCTCGCGCCGGAGATCTCCACCGCCGCGTGTCACCGCCGCCGGCGAGAACCGACCGGCCCCGACCTCGCCCGCCCGCCGTCGCCCTCCTCCGCGCCGCCGGCCGACGAGACCTTCGCCGCCGCCGTCAGTCCGTTGGCGAACGCGAACACGAACAGGAGAGTTCCGGTCCGCAGAGGGTACTCCACCACCGAGTGACACATCAGCATGAAGGCGGATAGTCCCGCCGCCTGTGCCGAGATCGTGTCGAAGTCGCTGCCGATGGACGACTGCACGCCGATCTGGACCCTCGTGAACCAGATCGCATGGGCGAGGAGCGCCGCGACGCCCGGCAGCCCCGTCTCCACCGCGATCTGGACGAAGTCGTTGTGGGCGGCGTTGACGAAGACCTGGAGCATCTCCTGCGGCCGTTCGAGCGCCTGATGGACGGCGACGTAGGTGCCGAGCCCCGATCCGAACGGCAGATGCTCGAAGAAGGCGCGCACGGCGACCTGGAGAATGGTCGACCGGTAGTCCTCGAGCGGCGACAGGGCGATGCGATCCGCCACCCGCCAGAACCCGAAGTCGAGCGCGACGATGCCGAGCACGATCGCGCCCGTGACCAGCCAGCGCAGCGTCCCGCCCCCGCGCGCGCGGCTCGGCGACCCGCCGAAGATCAGGAACCGCATCGACAGCGCGAAGGACAGGAACGCCAGGAAGCTGCCGGCGCGCGAGCGCGACGTCAGCGCCCCCAGCAGCATCAGCATCAGCAGGGCCGCCGCTCCGATCCAGATCACCGGCGCGTAGGAGCGATGACGGCGCCCGCCCCAGGCCGCCAGCGCCACCACGAACGGGATGGTCGCATGGATCAGCGCGCCGAAGTGGTTGCGATTGGCGAACAGCCCGGTCGTGGCCGCCGAGCTGCTCGACCCGTAGGGATCCCAGATGCCGTCCGGCCCGCTCGCCAGTTGGCCGACGGCGAAGGCGACGTCGACCAGCGGGGTCGCGCAGATCAGCAGGAGAACCAGGCGTCGCCCGCGTTCGTCGAGTCGTCCCGCCGCGAAGAACAGCGCGATCGCCGGGGCGACGAAGGCGAGGCTGCGCCACACCGCCGTCGGCGACGTCGCCACCGGCAGCCACGGCGGATCGGGATCGAGGAGGGCGAGCGCGCTCGCCACCGTCCGGTGCCCGGGAAGGAGGGTCCACAGCGCCGGCGGCAGCGGGATCAGCTGGAGGAGGCCGATCGCGATCGCCGACAGCGCGATCCCGGCCGCAACCCGCGACGGCCCGCGCGCCCTGCCCGGTTCGGCGAGCGTGGCGTGGACCACCAGGGCGATCATCGGCACGGCGGCGATCTGGATCACCACGTCGCCGAAATGGCGCGGACCCGCGCTTCCCCCGAGCAGCAGGGCGGCGGCACAGGCGACGACGACGGCGGGAAGGAGGGCCGATTCGCTGTCGAAACCGAAGCTCTGGCGCAAGACCCGCACTCCAACGAGATCCCGAACAGGACACGGGCCCGAGCGACGAACGACCCCCGAGAATCGAAAATGCGCTCCCACGGTCGGCGGAAGCGCATTTCGTTGCTTCGGCTACCGAGCCCGATCGCTCAGTTGCTGGTGCCGTTGTTCTTGTTGGCGTTCACGATCAGGATCGTTCCGCCGACGATGACGCCGGTGCCGATGGCGGCCGGAACGAGGACCTGCGGCGTGAGCAGGCCGCCGGACGGCAGACCCGAATCGGTCGCCGCCGTGGTGGCCGGCGGGCACAGGGCCGGACCGACGACGGTCACGCCCGAACCCACGGTCGCCTGGCACAGACCCTCGTAGGCGACGACCGCCCGGCCCTTGCCGAGAACGGTGATCTTGTCGCCGTCGGTGACGGTCGAGCCGGCCTGAGCGCGGGCGACCTTGCCTTCGCGCTCGACGACCACGTTGCCTTCGGCGCCGACGATGGTGCCGCCGGCGGCGTTGGCGGCCGAAGCCGCACAGACCCCGAGAACGGCCAGGGCCGCGAACGAAAGACGCTTCATGAAATTCCCCCTTCAGAGTGCCGCCGACACTTTGTGTTTCGATATCCGCTCTACACCATGCGACCCTTCCGTGTAAACCACGACGCCGTGGAGACGTGAAGGAATCCGGGTCTTTCCGCCTCGTTGTTGCCGCGGGGCAACGCCCGTCGGGACACCGCGCGCGACGCAGGGAACCGCTCCGGCGAAGCGCGGCTCGGGAGGTGGTGCGCGACTCGCCCGCATCCTCGCCCGCAAGCTCCTAATTTTGCGTTGAGATCTCCCTCCGCCGCCCCCGCGGGGGCGGCGGAGGGAGAGGGCCGTCTCGGCGAATCGCGCCGCTTTCCGCGCGTTTCACGACGTGGCGGTAGGCGTGCGTTGCGATCCGTGCTAGGCAACCACCGTCTCGCGAACCGGACGACGACCCATCGCACCCGTTGGGGGTTCGGGGCCGTCCGGCCCGCCGGATCTTCTCGGTTCGAACGCCCCCGTTTGCGCGCGTTCGGTGGGGGGCCGGGAGCCCGGACGTCGCGTGGCGAACCCTGCCGGACCGGCCGGTGGAGAAGAGGGTTGTACCGTTGATCGCGCATCGACCGATCGTTCGTCGAATACTCATGGTTGCGGTCGACGCCGGCCTGATCGTGGCCTCGACGATTCTCGCCCATCTCTTCCGCATGAACTTCGAGGCGACGCTGTCCCAGGTCGAGGCGATCTCGACCTATGCCGCCGTCACCGCCGTGGTGGCGGTCCCGATCACCGTCTTCTTCGGGCTCGACCGCTCGATCTGGCGTCTGACCTCGATGGTCGACTACATCGCCGTCGCCAACGCCGTCGTCGCCACCGTGATCGCCGCGACCATCGTCGACTTCTTCGTCGATCGGCTGAACGACGTTCCCCGCTCGCTGCCCTTCCTGCAGGCGATACTGGCGATCGGCGTCCTGGTCGGGTCCCGCGTTCTCGTGCGCATGATCCATCGCCGCCGCCGCAGTCGCCGCCGCCCCGTCGACGGCATGCCGGCGAGCGTCGCCGCCACCCACGAGACGGTCCTGATCGTCGGCCTCGATCGGCTGGCCGATCTCTTCGTGACCTCGGTCGCGGAACTCGGCGAGGGCCGCGTCGAGATCGTCGGCATCGTCGGCGAGACCCGGCGCCACACCGGCCGGACGCTGTCCAAGCTGCGCATTCTCGGCAGCATCGAGGAGATCGCCCCGGTTCTGCGCGATCTCGAGATCCACGGCGTGTTCGTCGATCGCATCGTCGTGACCATTCCCTACAAGCGCCTGCCCGAGGTGACCCGCCTCACCCTGAGCGAGATCGAGGAATCGACCCGGATCCGGGTCGACTACTTCACCGACTGGCTCTTCTCCCGTCCCCCCCGTCGGTCCTCGCCCGCCGACGCCCGGCCCCCGGCTCCGTCCGCTCCTCTCGCCGTCGATCTCGCCGCCGTGCGCGATCGCCCGTTCTGGAGGATCAAGCGCCTGATCGACACGATCGCCGCCGCCGTGCTCGTCGTGACGCTGGCCCCGATCATGCTGCTGGTCGCCTTCCTCGTCGCCGTCGACGTCGGCCTGCCGGTGACCTTCTGGCAGCGTCGCCCCGGCCGCGACGGCCGACCGTTCCGCCTGTTCAAGTTCCGCACGATGCGCGCCGCCCACGATCGCGACGGCCGCCGCCTCGCCGACGAGGAGCGCACCTCGCGCATCGGCGCGCTCATGCGCAAGACCCGCCTCGACGAGTTGCCGCAGCTCTTTCACATCCTCCTCGGCGAGATGTCCTTCATCGGCCCGCGTCCCCTCCTGCCGATCGATCAGCCCGAGGACGCCACCGTGCGCCTCCTCGTTCGCCCCGGCCTCACCGGTTGGGCCCAGGTCCAGGGCGGCCGGGCGGTCTCCCCAGAGGAGAAGTCCGTCCTCGACGAGTGGTACGTGCGCAACGCCTCCTTCCGGCTCGATCTCGAGATCGTCCTGCGCACCATCCCCATGGTCCTCATCGGAGAGCGATACAACACGGACGAAATCGCCAGAGCCCGCGACGAACT
>CAYYCN010000211.1:0-4881 GCA_964470355.1 uncultured Sphaerotilus sp. | reverse complement strand
GCGTGAAGATCAACGACAAGCACATCGAGGTGATCGTTCGCCAGATGCTGCGTCGTGTTCAGATCACCAACTCCGGCGACTCGACCTACATCGTGGGCGAGCAGGTGGAGCGCTCCGAGCTCTTCATCACGAACGAGAAGCTGCGCGCCGAGGACAAGATCCCGGCCACCTACTCCGACGTGCTGCTGGGCATCACCAAGGCCTCGTTGTCCACCGACTCGTTCATCTCGGCGGCGTCCTTCCAGGAAACCACCCGCGTGCTGACCGAGGCGGCCATCATGGGCAAGCGCGACGAGCTGCGTGGCCTGAAGGAGAACGTGATCGTGGGTCGTCTGATCCCGGCCGGTACCGGCTTGGCATTCCACCAGGCCCGCAAGGCCAAGGAGGAAATGGACGATTCCGAGCGCCGCCTGATCGCGATGCAGGAAGCCCAGGAAGCCTTTGCGGCCGTGGACGCCGAAGTGGCGGCTGCGGAAGCGGCCGGTTCGGCCTCCGGGGCCGACGAGGCGTCTCCCGAGTGATGTCGCAGGCCTGGTGATGCCGGGCCCATGCCACTGAAACCAACCCCGTTCGGCGATGTCGAACGGGGTTGTCTCTTTTGGGGATCCAGATGAAGAAAAACGATGCAGGCCCGACCGATCGGGTCCGGCGGCGGGTGATGCAAGTGTTGGGGGCGCTGGGGGCCGCCGGGGGCGCTTCTTCGTCCTGGGCTGCGGCAGAGGTCGTGGCCAACAAGGTCCGTCAGTTGCAGTGGTCCGACCTGGTGCCCAAGGGGTGGGATCCCTCGCGTCAGTTCAAGGGCCGGGACGTGTCCCGCCTGGATGACAAGGACCCCAAAGTCATGGCGCTCATGAAGGAAGTGCGCGAGGTCTGGGACAACGCGCCCACCCGTCCCGATCTGGCGGGGCAGCGGGTGAAGTTGCCTGGCTACCTGGTGCCGGTGGAGGGGCAGGCGGGGGAGTGGAGCGAGTTGTTGCTGGTGCCGTACTTCGGTGCGTGCATCCACTCGCCACCGCCGCCAGCCAACCAGATCGTGCACGTGAAGACCTTGAAGCCGGCGAAGGGGCTGGCCAGCATGGACACCATCTGGGTCACGGGCACGTTGAAAGTGCAGCGGGAAGACAACGACATGGGCGTGAGCGGTTACGCGATCCACGACGCGGTGGTCGAACGCTACACGGAGCCGGCTGCCCGCCGTCCTTGACGCGTTGCGACCGGCCCGCGCAGGCGCGTGTTCTGCACACGTCGGTCAGCGTCCGGCGTTGTCCTCGCGCAGGGCCGCCATCAGATGCTCCATGGACAGCCGGGCTTGCCGAGCCCCGACCGGCTCCAGAATGGCCTCCCGACGCAGAGCAGAAATCAGGCGGCTGGCCGTCTCGAAAGTCATATCGAGCATGGCGCCCATGTCCTGACGGGTGGGCAGCCAGATCAGTCCGCGGTCGTCGGCGTATTCGCTGAGCTTGAGCAGCAGCCGCAGCATGCGGTGCCGGGCGGGTCCCCGCGAAAGCTCGACCAGCCACTCGTCGGCCTCGTCCAGCGCCCGCTGCCAGCGCTTCATCAGGTCGCGCGTGAGGGCGGGGCGGTCGTTGGTCAACTCCTCGATCAGCACACGCGGGATGCGGCACACGGTGACGTCCGTGCAGGCGATGGCATCGGCGGCGTAGGTTTGACCCAGCAAGGCCTCCAGGCCGAGGAGCTCAGTGCCTCCGGCCAGACGCATCACGCGACGCTCACCGTTGTCGCTCGAGCGCTCCATGCGCACGACGCCGGACCGCACCGTGAAGACGGCGCTGCCGATCTGCTGGGCGCTGTAGAGCGTCTGACCTCCTTCCAGGTGGATATCGGCGATGTGATAGTGCAGGCGCTGAAGCGCCGCCTCGTCGAGTGAGCCGAACAGGGCGAACTGACGCACGCTGCAACTGGTGCAGACCTGGGTCTGCGGGTTGTAGGGGCCGTCGGGCTGGGGATGCAGGGCGTAGACAGTGGACATGGCCGACCGATGGGCTCCGGGGCTTGACGGGAATCACTTCACAGCATACCGGATGCTGTATAACTTTCCGCCCCTGGGGTCGAATCCGCGGCCTCGGGCCCCCGGCTCCGGCCACTTCGCACACCCGGACCGGGGGCGGCTCAGGATCAGCGCTCTGGGCCCAATCCACTGTCGGCGCGATGCCCGTGGGTATGATGGCCGATTGCCTTCAGCAGCCCGATCGGCGTCGTGTCCACCATGAATTCAGGTTCCCGCCCCCCGCATTCTTCGGCGCAGATCAGCGTGCGGGGAGCCCGCACCCACAACCTGAAGAACATCGACCTCGATCTGCCCAAGAACGCGCTGGTGGTCATCACCGGCCTGAGTGGGTCCGGCAAGTCCAGCTTGGCGTTCGACACGCTGTACGCCGAGGGCCAGCGCCGCTACGTCGAGAGCCTGAGCGCGTACGCCCGCCAGTTCCTGCAACTGATGGACAAGCCGGATGTGGACGTGATCGACGGCCTGTCGCCAGCCATTTCGATCGAACAGAAGGCCACGAGCCACAACCCACGCTCCACGGTCGGCACGATCACCGAGATCCACGACTACCTGCGCCTGCTCTACGCCCGCGCTGGCACGCCGTTCTGTCCCGAGCACCGGTTGCCGCTCGAGGCACAGAGCGTCAGCCAGATGGTCGATGCGGTGCTGGCCTTGCCGGAAGACACCAAGCTGATGGTGCTCGCGCCCGTGGTGCGCGACCGCAAGGGGGAGTTTTCGGATCTGTTTGCGTCGATGCAAGCCCAGGGTTATGTCCGCTTTCGGGTCGACTCCCAGGTGGTCGAGGCCACGGAACTGCCGGTGCTGAAGAAGGCGGAAAAGCACGACATCGACGTGGTGATCGATCGCCTCAAGGTGCGCCCCGACGCCCAGCAACGGCTGGCCGAGAGTTTCGAGGCCGCGCTGCGTCTGGCTGAGGGCCGCGCCATCGCCCTGGAGATGGACACTGGCGTCGAGCACCTGTTCTCCAGCAAGTTTGCCTGTCCCGTATGCAGTCACTCGTTGCCGGAGCTGGAGCCTCGGCTGTTTTCCTTCAACTCGCCGGTGGGGGCGTGTCCGAGCTGCGATGGCCTGGGGCATGTGCAGGTGTTCGATCCTGAGCGTGTGGTGGCCTTCCCGACGCTGAGCCTGGGCAGCGGTGCCGTCAAGGGTTGGGACCGGCGCAACGCCTACACCTACTCGCTGCTCGAGAGCGTGGCCAAGCACTATGGCTTTGATCTCGAGGTTCCGTTCGAGGAACTGGCCCCCGAGCACCAGCAGGTGCTGCTGAACGGTTCAGGCGAGGATGAGGTGCCCTTTGTCTACCAGGCCGATGGCACCAACGGCAAAAAGCGCAGCGTGACCCGGCTGCATCCGTTCGAGGGCATCATCCCGAATTTCCAGCGCCGCTACCGTGAGACGGACTCCAGCGCGGTGCGCGAGGACCTGGCGCGCTACCAGAGCCACAAGGCCTGTCCGGACTGCGGTGGCTCTCGCTTGCGACGCGAGGCCCGGCACGTGTTCCTGGTCGACGCGAACGGCCAGCCCCACCAGCCCATCTATCAGGTCGAGCACGCCACGCTGGCCGATTGCCTGGCCTATTTCCAGGCGCTCACGCTCAAGGGGGCCAAGGCCGAGATCGCCGACAAGGTGGTGCGAGAGATCCGCGCGCGGCTGGGTTTTCTCAACGACGTGGGCCTGAACTACCTCAGCCTGGACCGCAGCGCCGACACCCTCTCGGGTGGTGAGGCCCAACGCATCCGTCTGGCCAGCCAGATCGGTTCGGGCCTGTCGGGGGTGATGTACGTGCTCGACGAGCCCAGCATCGGGCTGCATCAGCGCGACAACGAACGCCTGATCGGCACGCTGCAGCACCTGCGCGACCTGGGCAACAGCGTGCTGGTGGTCGAGCACGACGAGGACATGATCCGTGCCGCCGACCATGTGGTCGACATGGGCCCGGGAGCCGGCGTGCATGGCGGTCGTGTGATGGCGCAGGGCACGCCGCAGGACGTCGCCGACACGCCCGATTCCCCGACCGGCCGCTACCTGGCCCATGTGCGCCGCATCGAGGTGCCGCGACAGCGCCGCCGCCTGCAGGACCAGACCGACCCGCGCACGCTGCGCATCGTCGGGGCGCGCGGCAACAACCTGAAGAACGTCAGCGTGGACATCCCGGTCGGCCTGTTCACCTGCGTGACCGGCGTGTCGGGCTCAGGCAAGAGCACGCTGATCAACGACACGCTCTATGCCGCCGTGGCGCGCAAGCTCTACCAGAGCCATCTGGAGCCGGCGCCGCATGAGGAAATCGAGGGCCTGGAGCATTTCGACAAGGTCATCAACGTCGACCAGAGCCCCATCGGGCGCACGCCGCGCAGCAATCCGGCCACCTACACCGGCCTGTTCACCCCGATCCGGGAGTTGTTTGCCGAGGTGCCGACCGCGCGGGAGCGTGGCTATGGCCCAGGCCGCTTCAGCTTCAACGTGGCGGGCGGGCGCTGCGAGGCCTGCCAGGGCGACGGCGTGCTCAAGGTGGAGATGCACTTCCTGCCGGACGTGTACGTGCCCTGCGACACCTGCCATGGCCTGCGCTACAACCGCGAGACGCTCGAGGTTCTCTACAAGGGCAAGAACATCTCCGAGGTGTTGGGCCTGACGGTGGAGGATGCCCACGCCTTCTTCAGCGCCGTGCCCAGCATCGCACGCAAGCTGCAGACGCTGCTGGACGTGGGCCTGGGCTACATCAAGCTGGGCCAGAGCGCGACCACGCTTTCGGGCGGCGAGGCGCAGCGCGTCAAGCTCGCGCTGGAACTGAGCAAGCGCGACACCGGCCGCACGCTCTACATCCTCGACGAGCCGACCACCGGCCTGCACTT
>CAYYCN010000210.1:0-4947 GCA_964470355.1 uncultured Sphaerotilus sp. | reverse complement strand
TGGGCGTGACCACCGGCATCACGCTGGAGTTCCAGTTCGGCACCAACTGGGCCTATTACTCGCACTACGTGGGCGACATTTTCGGGGCGCCGCTGGCCATCGAGGGCCTGATGGCCTTTTTCCTCGAGTCCACCTTCATCGGCCTGTTCTTCTTCGGCTGGGACCGCCTCACCAAGACCCAGCACCTGATGGTGACCACGCTGATGGCGGTGGGCACCAACCTGAGTGCGTTGTGGATCCTGATCGCCAACGGCTGGATGCAGAACCCCGTGGGCGCCGAGTTCAGCTACGAGACCATGCGCATGGAGATGACGGATTTCTGGGCTGTGGTTTTCAATCCGGATGCGCAGGCCAAGTTCGTGCACACCGTCTCCGCTGGCTATGTGACCGGCGCGATGTTCGTGCTGTCGATTTCGAGCTGGTACCTGCTTAAGAGGCGCGACGTGGAGTTCGCCCGTCGCAGCTTCCGTGTGGCCGCCGCCTTCGGACTGGCCAGCATCTGCTCGGTGATCGTGCTGGGCGATGAGTCCGGCTACACCGTGGGTGAAGCGCAGCAGACCAAGCTCGCCGCCATGGAGGCGATGTGGGAGACCGAGCCCGCACCGGCGTCGTTCAACCTCATCGCCTGGCCCAACGAGGCCGAGCAGAAGAACGACTGGGCGGTGGAGATTCCCTGGGTGATGGGTCTGATTGGCACGCGCTCGCTGACCCAAGAGATCCCCGGCATCCGCGAGATCAAGGACAAGAACCGCGAGCGCATCCACCAAGGCATCCTGGCCGTGACGGCCCTGGAAACCCTGCGCAGGAACCGCAGTGACGCGAACGCCAAAGCGGTGTTCGAGCGGCACAAGGCCGACCTCGGCTTTGGCCTGCTGCTCAAGAGGTACGTGGTGGACGTGCGCCAGGCCACGCCCGAGATGATCGAGCGCGCCGTGCGCGACACCGTGCCGCGTGTGGCGCCGATGTTCTGGGCCTTCCGCGCCATGGTGGGCCTGGGCTTCCTGATGCTGGCGCTGTTCGGCCTGGCCTTCTGGAGCACGCTCAAGGGGACGCTGGAACAGCGCCCCTGGCTGCTGAGGTGGGCCCTGTGGACGCTGCCGGCGCCGTGGATCTCGTGCGAGCTGGGCTGGTTCGTGGCCGAGTACGGCCGCCAGCCCTGGACCATCTACGGCGTGCTGCCCACGCATCTGAGCGTCTCGACGCTGAGCGTGAACAGCCTGTACGGCTCGTTGGCCGGCTTCATCGGCTTTTACACCGTGCTGCTGATCGTCGAGGTCTACCTGATGCAGAAGTTCGCCCGCCAGGGCCCCGGCAGCCTGGGCACCGGCCGCTACGCGCAGGAAGCCGTGCACCACGCCCTGGCCCACGCTTGAACACAGGACACATCGATCATGCTGGACTATCCGACCCTCAAGATCCTCTGGTGGCTGCTGGTGGGCGTGCTGCTTGTGGGCTTTGCCATCATGGACGGCCACGACATGGGCGTGGGCACGCTGCTGCCCTTCGTCGGCCAGAGCGACGACGAGCGCCGCGTCGTCATCAACACCGTCGGACCGCACTGGGACGGCAACCAGGTCTGGTTCATCACCGGCGGCGGAGCCATCTTCGCGGCCTGGCCGCTGGTGTACGCCACGGCGTTCAGCGGTTTTTACTGGGCCATGCTGGCGGTGCTGTGGGCGCTGTTCTTCCGCCCGGTGGGCTTTGACTACCGCAGCAAGATTCACCACGCCACCTGGCGCAGGACCTGGGACTGGGGCCTGTTCGCGGGCGGCTTTGTGCCTCCGGTGATCTTTGGCGTGGCCTTCGGCAACTTGTTGCAGGGCGTGCCCTTTGGCTTCGACGACTACCTGGTCTCGACCTACACCGGCACGTTCTGGCAACTGCTCAACCCCTTCGCCCTGCTGGTGGGGGGGGTGAGCAGCGCCATGATCACGATGCACGGCGGCATCTACCTGGCGCACCGCACCGAGGGGGCCATCCAGGACCGGGCGATCCGGGGCGCGATGTGGGCGGCTGTGGTCATGGTGGTGACCTTCGTGCTGGCGGGTTTCTGGCTGCGTGCGGGAGGCATCGAGGGCTATGTCATCGCCTCGCCGATCGACCCGAGCGCGCTGCCGGATCCACTGTCCAAGACCGTGATCCGCGCGCCCGGGGCCTGGTGGCGTAACTACGACCTGCAGCCCGCCCTGTGGCTCCTGCCTTTGCTGGGTGCGGGTGGGGCCTTGCTGGCGGCTGCGTTGGTGATGGTGCGCCGCACGCTGAGTGCTTTTGTGGTGTCGTCGCTGGCCATCGTGGGGGTGATCGGCACAGCCGGCGGGGCGATGTTCCCGTTCCTGATGCCGTCTTCCACACAGCCGGATGCCAGCCTGACGGTGTGGGACAGCGTTTCCAGCCACCTGACGCTGGGCCTGATGTTCTGGGCCACGCTGATCTTCATGCCGCTGATCGTGTTCTACACGGCCTGGGCCTACCGCGTCATGCGCGGCAAGGTCACGCTGGCCCACATCCGGGCCAACGAGCACACCGCCTACTAGGCGACCGGACCCGGCGACCCTTGAGCGACCGCCAGCCTCCCATCACGACCAGGATTTCCCATGACTTCACCTTCTTTGTCCACTGCGGCCTGCAGCGGTGCCTGCGACCCTGAACGCCGAACCTGGCTGATGGCCACGGCCGCCGTGGGCGGCGTGGCGGCGGCCGTCACGGCGATTCCTTTCGTCTCGACCTTTGCCCCGAGCGAGCGGGCCCGCGCGGCCGGCGGGCCGGTTGAGGTCGACCTCACGGGTCTGGTGCCCGGCGAGATCAAGACCGTCGAGTGGCGGGGCAAGCCCGTGTGGGTGCTGCGCCGCACGCCGGAGATGCTGGCCTCGCTGGCTGGTCACGATGCCGATCTGGTCGATCCGGCCTCGGCCGTGCTCCAGCAGCCGGACGAGGCCCGCAACCCGACCCGCTCCATCCGGCCCGAGATCTTTGTGGCCGTTGGCATTTGCACTCACCTGGGCTGTTCGCCGAGCAACGCGCCCAAGGGGGGCGGCAACCCCAGTCTGCCGGCGGACTGGCCGGGCGGTTTCTTCTGCCCCTGCCATGGCTCGACCTTCGACGGCGCCGGGCGGGTGTTCAAGAACAAGCCGGCCCCGACCAACCTGGAGATCCCTCCCCACCGCTATGCCGGTGACACCCGCCTGATCATCGGCGACGACGCCTGAGGAGTTCGCACATGTGGTACTTCACCTGGGTTCTGGGCGTCGGCTTTGCGCTGGCGCTGGCCATCCTCAACGCGATGTGGGGCGAGAACGAGGCGATGCGCCGGCAAGCGCACTCTGCGTCCGACGGGGCGGGCCGGTCATGATGGCCGAGGCCTGCACGCAGCCGTCCCGGCTGAATCTCCTGAGCCTCGCGGTCGCCTTGTTCATCATGGTCGGTGGCACCGTCTATCCGCCGGTGATGGCCGATGCGTCCGGGCGGGCGGACCATGGGCTGGCGTTGGCGCTGTTCTGGGCCATGAGCGCCGGATTTGTGCATGGCGTGGGCTTTGTCCCTCGGCACCGTGTGTGGCGGTGGCTCTGGGGTGGCCTGTCAGTGGTCACGGCCCTGGGGGTGGCTGTGGTCCTGAAGTCGCAACACTGAGGACGCCGTGTACTTCCGACTTCTGCACGACGAGCGCACCGGTGCGGTGAGCTATCTCCTGGCCGATCTGGACGCCGCCGAGGCCGTGCTGGTGGATCCTCGCGGCGTCGATGTTCCGCTGTTGCGTGCCATGCTCGGTGAGCACCACCTTCGCCTGCGCTGGGTGCTGCGCACGCACGAACACGACGACGTGATCCCGGGCGAGCGCCAGGCGTTGGAGGTCCTGCAGGCGCCCACCATTCAGCACGTGCCGCCCGTGGGGGCTGGGGCAGAGGGTGAATGGCTGGTCTTTGGGCAGGAGGCGATCCGCGTGATGCAGACTCCTGGTCACACCGCCGGTTGCCTGAGTTACCTCTGGCGCGACCGCTTGTTCTGCGGCGGCCTGCTGGCGGTTGATGCCTGCCCTCATCAGCCCCGACCGGCCCTGCCGGAAGCCTTGTGGGACAGCGTCACCGGGTGCGTCTTCAAGCTTCCCGTTGAAACCTTGCTGTTCAGTGGACACGCCCGACGTGCCCGCACCGTGTCGAACGTGCTGGAACAGCGCCGCTGGCATCCCTGGTTCGGTGGCGTGGGGCGCGACGAATTTCTGGCCCGGGTGCGGTCGTTGCCTGCAGCCTCTGTCGTGACGGAGGTCCTCCCCCTGTCCGCTTCGTCCTTTTCCCCCCGGACTGCGCCATGACCGTGAACGCCCGTTCCCCTTTCCGTGTCACCGTGCTGGGGGCTGGGTTTGCCGCCCTGTCGTCGATTCGGGAGCTGCGCCGGCGCAGTGCCGATATCGAGATCACGCTGGTGGCGCCCCGCGCCGAGCTGCACTATCTGCCCGGCATCATCTGGATTCCCAGCGGCCTGCGCTCGCGCCAGGACCTGATCGTGCCCTTGGATCCCTTCTTCCGGCGTCACCGCGTGAACTTCGTGGAAGCGGAAGTCGTGGGCTTGGCACACGGCGGCCGGGTGGTGCGAACCTCGGCGGGCGAGGTGGACCACGATGCGTTGATCATCGCCACCGGTGGGCGTTTCCTCAAGAAGCTGCCGGGCATCGAGCACGCCATCACGCCCTGTGAAGGCATGGCCGCCGCCGAGCGCATCCGCGACCGGCTCCAGGCCCTGCAGGGGGGCACCATCGCCGTCGGCTTCGCGGGCAACCCCAACGAACCCACCGCTGTGCGCGGCGGACCGATGTTCGAGTTCCTGTTCGGCATCGACGAACAGCTGCGGCGCGAAGGGCGGCGCGAACGGTTCGAGCTGGTGTTCTTCAACCCCTCTACCGAACCCGGCAACCGGCTGGGGCCGAAGGCCGTCCGACACCTGCTGGCCGAGATG
>CAYYCN010000209.1:0-4978 GCA_964470355.1 uncultured Sphaerotilus sp. | reverse complement strand
AGATGCAGCCAGCGACGCGCCGCTGGGGTTGGGGGTGCAGGGGGAGGGCGAAGCCGCATGGGCACCGCGTGTCGCACCGGCGAAAAGCCATCGAGCACCTGACCGAGCACCCGCTGCGTCGGTGAATCGGCCGTGCGCAGGTCTGGGTGAGCCGTCTCCAGTGCTTGCAGCTCCTGGAACAGGCGGTCGTACTCGGCGTCGGGAATCTCCGGGGCGTCGAGCACGTAATACCGCTGGGCGTGGTGCTGCAGTTGCGCGCGCAGGACGGCTGCACGCGCGGCAAAGGAGCCGGTATCGGTCATGGCGATCGGGATCAGCTGAACAGGCGACGAGCGGCCGGAGAGCCTGCAGCGAGCGTGTGCTGTTCCAGGGCCCGATACAGGCCTTCGAGCTCCAGTGCGATGAGCGGGTAGGAGTCGGGCGACAGCGGTTGACCCTGATCGTCGTACACCTGCGCGTCCAGGGCGATGGACAGGGCTTGGCCGGACGCACACCAGGCATTGAACGGGTTGTCGCGCTCCGGCGTCTGGGGCACGTCGAACAGCAGCGACAGCTCGGTGATGCGGGCCAGACGGGGATCGTCGGCGAGCGCCGCTTGTGGATCGAACTGCAGCGACAGCACCGAGGGGGCGTTTTCGTCGGAGGACGGCAACACCAGACGCCCAGGCGTGGGGCCCGGGATGAACCCATGGCGGGAGGTGTGCTGCAGCACCCAACCCAGAGGCCAGGGGCCTCGGCTGGCGTGCAGGCGCATGGCCAGCTGAGCATCGTGCGCGCCAGCGAAGGCGTCGAGCTCCCTTGAGCGGGCCACGGCTTCGAGCATGTCCGGGAACTCTGCCGCCGCCCCCACCGCGTCGGAGAAGGATTGCACCTTCTGCACGAACTCCGAGTATTCGATCTCGTTGAGTGCGCCCATGCGATTGGCCATCTGCACACCGGCTTGCAACTCGGTGTACCAGGTGTGGCTGGCTGGGGCTTCCCACCGTCCGGTGGCCTGGTTGCGGCCCTCGATGGTGAAAGGCTTGCCACCCGCCCGGCGCGTGGTCGGGAAGTGGGCCAGCAGCGCTTCGCCGGAAACCGGCGCGTCCAGCAGCATCCGGGCGATCACGTCGATGCGAGGGTCGATGGGTGGTGCATAGGCCTGCCAGCGTGGCACCAGGGTCGGTTCCGGAACGAGCGCCGACACCTCGGTGTCGAAGGACATCGGTTCCGTGAGCGGCATAGGCTGGGTCGGGTCCAGCGCCACGGAGGATGCAACCGGGGCGTGCGCGGACGCCGAGGGCACACGCATCGGCGGGGGCTCGGTCAGGTCCGGCATTTCTTCCAGCCGCGCGGCCAGCGGCTCCGTGTCGGCCACGGTGTTGGCCGCCGGCATGTCCAGCGGCGCGAAGTTGGATGTGGTGCCGTCGGATTCGCGGGCGCGGCGCCCCTTGCGCTGCTGCCAGGTGCCATGCGCGATGACCGCGGCCAGCAACAGGCCGCCGAGCACGGCCAGCCACAGTTGCAACGATTTCATGCGTCAGGCTCCCCACGGCGGGAAAAAAGCCGGCCCGCTTCCGGATGGGTCTTCTGTGTGATCACGCGATCCGTTGCCCAGAAATTGGAATGAATAAGGATGAAAGGCATGTGCGTCAGGACTCGGACATCGAAAGAGCCGCCTCCATGTCGACGGCCACGATGCGGGACACGCCTTGCTCCTGCATTGTCACGCCGATCAGCTGCTTTGCCATTTCCATGGCAATCTTGTTGTGAGAAATGAAAAGAAACTGGGTGCCGTCGGACATTTTCTGCACCAGCTTTGCGTAGCGTTCGGTGTTGGCATCGTCCAGCGGGGCGTCCACTTCGTCGAGCAGGCAGAACGGCGCCGGGTTCAACAAGAAGATCGCGAAGACCAAGGCGATGGCGGTCAGGGCCTTTTCTCCCCCGGACAGCAAATGGATGGTGCTGTTTTTCTTGCCCGGGGGTTGCGCCATGACCTGCACGCCTGCGTCGAGGATTTCATCGCCGGTCATCATCAGCCGGGCCTGTCCCCCGCCGAACAGGCTGGGAAACATCTGCCCGAATCCCTCGTTGACGCGGTCAAAAGTGTCCTTGAGCAACTCGCGGGTCTCGATGTCGATCTTGTGGATGGCATCCTCCAGCGTGTTCATCGCGCTGACGAGGTCGGCCTGTTGAGAATCCAGGAACTGCTTGCGCTCGCGGCTGACCCCCAGTTCGTCCAGCGCCGCCAGGTTCACCGCACCGAGGCCTTGGATTTCGCGCTGGATGCGGTCGATTTCGGATTGCAGTCCGTGCAGTTTCACGCCGTGCTGTTCGATGCCTGTGGCCAGGGCCTGGAGATCCACTTCGGCGGCCTGGAGCTGTTCCATGTACTGGGCTCCACCCAGCTGCGCGGCCTGTTCCTCCAGCTGCAGGCGCGTGATCTCGTCCCGCAGGGGTTGCAGGCTGCGCTCGAACTGCTGACGCTGCTCGTCGGCGTGGCGCATCTGCGCCGAGAGGTCTTCGTAGCGTGAGCGGGTGCGAGACAGCACCGATTCGCGCTCCAGCCGCAGCGCCACGGCCTGTTCGAGCCCCCCTTGCGCGGCGGCATCGTCCAGGCGGGTCAGTTCTTCGTTGAGTTGTTCGGCGAAGCGTTCGTTGGCCATCCACTGCTGGGTGGCCATCTCGATGCTGCGCTGCAGTTCCCCCTGCCGGGCCGTGAGAGCGCGTGTGGCGAACTGGGCTTCCTGGGCCTGTCGTTCCAGAGCACGCTGCCCTTCCCGGGCCTGGTTCAGGCGCCGCTCGGCTTCGATGACCTGCTCTTCGAGGTCAGCGTGGCGTTGCTGCGCGTCGGCCAGGGTCAGGTCGAGTTCCTCGAAGCGGGCTTCACCGGTCATGCGGCGCTCTTCCAGCTCTTCGAGTTGGCCGTCGAGCTCTTCGATCTCGGCGTGGAGCTGGTCACGGCGCAGGGCCACCTGTTCGCTGTGCTGGGTCAGGCGGAGCACCTCGACCTGAAGCTGATGGGCCGCGCTCTGGCTCTCGCCCGCTTCTCGGCGCGCCGTGCCGAGCTGTTGGCTGGCTTCGGTGTACAGGGCCTCGGCACGCACCAGCGCACCGCGGGAGTCGTCTGCGAGCAGGGTCTGGGCACGCAACTGGCGTTCCAGGTTTTCGATGTCCTGCGCACGCGCCAGCATGCCGGACTGTTCGGAGTCCGGTGCATGGAAGGCCACTGCGTGGGCGCTGACAGCATGTCCGGCAGGCGTCAGGATGACTTCGCCCTGCGTCAGCACCGAGCGTTGCGTGAGGGCCGTCTCCAGATCGGTGGCGGTGTAGACCCCTTCCAGCCAGTCGGCCAGCAAGGACTTGAGTCCCCCATCTCCCAGGCGCAACAGATCGCTCAGGCGTGGCAGTGAGCGGTGCGTGGACGCTGGCACAGTCGCAGGGGGCGTATAGAAGGCCAGCTTGGCGGGCGGGGCGTCCCGCTCGAAGGCGCGCACCGACTCGACGTGCCCGACCTCCAGGGCGTTGAGTCGTTCGCGGAGCGCGGCCTCCAGCGCCGTTTCCCAGCCGGGTTCGATGTGGATGCGGGTCCACAGCCCGGTCAGGCCGTCCAGTCCGTGACGGGCGAGCCACGGCTTGAGCTTGCCTTCGGTCTGCACCTTGTCCTGCAGCGCGCGCAGGGCGTCCAGCCGGGCGGCGATCTCGGTCTGCTTTTTTCCCTCGGTGTTGGCGACGGCCTGCTGGGCGCGACGCTGCTCGTCGAGCATCGGCACGTCCACCGACAGCGCGTGCAGCCGCTCGTGGGTCGAGCCCTGGCGGCGCTGGGCGTCGTTGAGCTGCAGGCGCAGGGCTTCCAGGCGGGCCTCGTCGGGCGCGGCCAACTGGCGGCGCTCGTTTTGCAGGCGTTCCTGGCGTTGGATCAGTTCCCGGCGTCGCTCATCCAGGTTGCGCGACTGGGCGGCCAGCAGCTGGATCTGCTGCTGCACTTCCCCGGCCTTGGCGCGCTGGGCAGACGCCGCCTGAGTGCGCGCACGCACCGTGTCGTCCAGTCCCGGCAGTTCCATGGCCTGCTCTTCGGCCTGGGCGGCCAACACCTCGGCCTTTTCTTCGGCCAGAGCGATCTGTTCGGCGGCCAATTCCTGCTCGGCCGTGGCCTCGTCGCGCTGTCGGCTCCACTGGGCGTTTTGTGCGGCCAGCTCGCCCAGGCGGCGCTCCACCCGCAGGCGCCCATCGACCACATGGCGGATGCGCTCTTCCAGGCGGCTGACCTCCATGGCCGCCTCGGCCAGGGCACCCTGTGCGGCGTGGAGCTCATCGTTGGCGTCGTAGTGGGCCTGGCGCACCGTTTCCAGCTCGGCCTCGACCGCCCGCAGATCGGCCAGGCGGGCTTCCAGGCTGTTGGTGGCGGCGGCCACGGCGGCCTTCACGCGGTCCTGCTCGCCGGTGGCGTCGCGGTGCTTCAGGAACCACAGCTGGTGCAGCTTGAGCGTGCCCGCGTCCTGCAGGCGGTGATAACGGCTGGCGACTTCTGCCTGCACCTCAAGCTTTTCGAGGTTGGCGTTGAGTTCGCGCAGGATGTCCTCCACACGCGTCAGGTTGTCGCGCGTGTCGCGCAGGCGGTGTTCGGTTTCCTTGCGGCGCTCTTTGTATTTGGACACGCCCGCCGCCTCTTCCAGGAACAGGCGCAGTTCCTCAGGCCGGGACTCGATGATGCGGCTGATCGTGCCCTGACCGATGATGGCGTAGGCACGCGGCCCCAGGCCGGTGCCGAGGAACACATCCTGCACGTCGCGTCGGCGCACGACCTGATTGTTGATGTAATAACTGCTGGTGCCGTCGCGTGTCAGCACACGCTTGACGGCGATCTCGGCAAACTGGTTCCACTGGCCACCGGCGCGCGCCAGCGTGTTGTCGAACACCAGCTCCACCGACGCCCGGCTGGCGGGTTTGCGGTTGCCCGAGCCGTTGAAGATCACGTCCTGCATGGACTCGCCACGCA
>CAYYCN010000208.1:0-5003 GCA_964470355.1 uncultured Sphaerotilus sp. | reverse complement strand
CCCCTCGCCCGGCACCGATCCCGATGCGGTGACCGCGATCGGCGCGCCCGCCTGGGCCGACTTCGCCGCTGCGGCGTCGGCCTTGGCCTGCGCCCCTGCGGCCTTGGCCGCCAGCTCCTTGGCCCGCTGCGACTGCTGGATCCAATCCTCCACGCTGCCCTCGTACTCGCGCCAGCGCCCTTCGCCCTCGCTCACCAGCGTGCTGGTGATGACGGCGTCGAGGAAGCGGCGGTCGTGGCTGACGAGAAAGACGGTGCCGGGGTAGTCCTGCAGCAGTTCTTCGAGCAGGTCCAGCGTCTCAATGTCGAGGTCGTTGGTGGGCTCGTCCAGCACCAGCACGTTGGCCGGCTTGGCGAACAGGCGCGCCAGCAGCACGCGGTTGCGCTCGCCGCCCGACAGGCTCTTGATGGGGGAATTGGCCCGAGCCGGCGAGAACAGGAAGTCGCTCAGGTAGCTCATCACGTGCTTGCGGCCGTTGGGCGACTCGATCCACTCGCTGCCCGGGCTGATGGTGTCGGCCAGCGTGGCTTCGGGGTCGAGCGCCGTGCGCATCTGGTCGAAGTACGCCACCTGCAGCATGGTGCCCTGGCGCACCGTGCCACTGTCCGGGGCCAGCTCGCCCAGGATGAGCTTGAGCAGCGTGGTCTTGCCCGCGCCGTTGGGGCCGATCAGGCCGACCTTGTCGCCGCGCAGGATGGTCAGGCTCAGGTCGCGCACGATGGGGCGGCCGTCGTAGCTCTTGGAGACGTCCTCCAGCTCCGCGACGATCTTGCCGCTGCGCTCGCCGGCCGCCACTTCCAGCCGGGCCTTGCCGACCACGTCGCGACGCGACGCGCGCTTTTCACGCAGCACCTCCAGCCGGGCGATGCGCGCCACGCTGCGGGTGCGGCGCGCTTCCACGCCCTTGCGGATCCAGATTTCTTCCTGCGCCAGCAGCTTGTCGGCACGGGCGTTGGCCAGGGCCTCGTCTTCCAGCTCGCGTGCCTTGGTGGCTTCGTAAGTGGTGAAGCTGCCGGGGTAGCTGCGGATCGTGCCGCGGTCGAGTTCGAGGATGCGGGTCGAGACGGCATCCAGGAAGGCCCGGTCGTGGGTGATGACCAGCAGCGCGCCCTTGAAGGCCACCAGCAGCTCCTGCAGCCAGAGGATGGCGTCCAGGTCCAGGTGGTTGGTCGGCTCGTCGAGCAGCAGCACGTCGGGCGCGGCCACCAGCGCCTGCGCCAGGGCCACGCGCTTGCGCAAGCCGCCGGAGAGGTCATCGACGATGCGCTCGCCGCTCAAACCCAGGCGCTGCAGGGTCTCGTCGACGCGCTGCTCCCAGGTCCAGCCGTCCAGCGCCTCGATGCGGGTCTGGATCGCGTCCAGGTCCTCGTGCGGTTCGTGGGCTTCGTAGCGGGCGCGCAGATCGCGGGCCTCGGCCACGCCTTCGCTCACCGCGTCGAACACCGTGACACCCGGCGCGAACGACGGCTCCTGCGGCACGTAGTAGCGGCGCACGTGCGACTGCACCTGCACCAGCCCGTCGTCGGGCAGTTCCAGCCCGGCCAGGATGCGCAGCAACGAGGATTTGCCCGTGCCGTTGCGCCCGATCAGGCCCAGGCGCTCGCCCGCCTCCAGCGACAGCGCCGCGTGATCGAGCAGGGCCACGTGGCCAAAAGCCAGGCTGGCATCGAGAAGAGTGAGCAAGGCCATGCAGATCCCACCGACAGACGGTCAAAGGGGGCGATTATCCGGTGATCCATCACGCACCTTCCGGGTGCATATTGGCGTGAATTTGTCGATTTCAAACAACAGGAATGGTGCGCCCACGCCCTTTTTGAGTGGGTAAACCCTCAAATCTTGAGGTCGGTCGGGTTTGTACGGCTCTAATCGCCGTCGAGCAGGGCCGACCCCAGAGCCGGCCCCAGGGGGAAACCGATGTCGATCGTGATGAACGAAATGGAATCAGTCTCTGTGGCCACCACCCGCGTGGCGTCCACCTCCGACCCCGTGGCCGAGGAATCGCCCGACCTGGTGGCATTGGTGGACCTGAAATGGCTCATGTACGCCTACGGCGGCTGGATCGACGTGCCTCGCCTGTGCCGCGACTCCGCCTACGCCGGCTCCTGCCTGGAGCGGGCACTGGCCATGCCCTCCGAACTCGTGCACCGCACCGCCCGCCGGGTGCTGCAACCGCTGATCGGTTCCCACTGAGCCCGATTCAAGGCGCAGCACGCCCCCTGCGGCCCAGCCACCCCCACGCCACGGCCCCGCCCAGGATCCACAGAGGCCACAGGCCCAGCTTCGACACCCACCACACGTAGGGCGTCGTTCCCGAACGTCCCTGAACCTCGCCTTCCAGCACGGCACGCTGGAAAGGGGGCAGGCTTTTGCGCACCTGCCCGCGGTGGTCGATGAGCGCCGTGGCGCCGGTGTTCGTGGCCCGCACCATCGGCCGCTGCAACTCCAGTGTGCGCATGCGGGCGATATGCAGGTGCTGGGTCACGGCCACCGTGTCACCGAACCAGCCGATGTTGGTGAGGTTGGCAAACACCGTCGGTGCCCCGTTCGGGTCGCCCATCCGCATGGCCAGCTCTTCGCCGAACACGTCTTCGTAGCAGATGTTGGGGGCGATCCGTTCGCCCTTCACCACAAAGGAGGGCGCCACCACCGGCCCCCGGGCAAAATCGCCCAGCGGCATCTGCATGAGGTCGACAAACCACCGGAAGCCCCAGGGAATGAACTCGCCAAAAGGCACCAAGTGGTGCTTGTCGTAGCGGTAGGGCGCGGTCTGCCCTGCCCCCAGGCCGGTGACGGAATTGGTGTAGCCCGTGCGCTCGTCGCCCAGCGGTGCACCCACCAGGGCCGAGGTGCCCGAGCTTCGGAAATGCTCGATCAGCCGGGACCAATAGTGCGACGGCAACTGATACGGCAACAAGGGGATCGCCGTCTCGGGCGTGATCACCAGATCGGCCTCGGACTGCATGAGCCGCTGCGCATGCCACTCCAGCTCGGCCGGCAGGCGCTCGATGTCGAATTTCGCGTCCTGGGCCACATTGCTCTGCAGCAGCGCCACGCTCAGCACACCGGTCGGACGGCTGAAGTCCGGCCCCCGCCCAGCCGGCCACACCGCGCAGGCCAGCAACAGGCCGCCAGCCAGTGCCAGGCGGGCCGGAGCCCCGCCGCGCCGCGCCTGGCCGCTCCCCGCCGCCGGCCCGTCCAACCGGGGCGGCCAGGCGAGCAAGCCCACCCATGCCGCCAAGGCGGCGGCGACCGCCCCCACGACATAGACGCCGCCCCAGGGAGCGAGCACCGCCAACACGCTGTCCACGTGGGCGTATCCGCCCTCACCCCACGGAAAACCCGTGAACCAGCGCGCCCGCGCCAGATCGACCCACAGGCTGAGCGCGCCCCAGGCGAGCACGGCCCCCGCCCGATGCGTCGGCCGGCGAGACACCCAGACCCCCGAGGCCAGCCCCTGCAGCAGGGACAAGGCCAGCGCCAGCAGCACCACCGCCGAGCCAGCCAAGGACGCCGACATCGCGCCGTAGTCGTGCATGCTGATGTAGAGCCACCAGAACGTCGCCGACAGCATGACCGTGCCATGCAGCACGCCCAGCCAAGCCCCTCGCCAGAAGGAACGGGGCTGATGCCCGAGCACCGCCACCAGGACCGCCACGCTCAGCAACTGCATCCAGCCACGCGGCTGCGGCGCCAGAGATGCCGCGTGCAGCCAGCCCGAGGCGATCAGCGCCCCCTCCTGCACCCGCCGTGTCCAGAACATGCGGCGCGACATCCCGTCCACCACGCGATCAGCCCCCGACCGCCGGTGCCTCGGGTGCCCGCACCCGCGTGACCTTGAACCAGCGCACGGCACCGCCCCGCGTCAGCAGCACGGAGAAATGCAGCCCCGCCAGATCGACCGCCTCGCCTCGCCGGGGCACGCGCCCCAGCTCGTGGGCGATCAAGCCCCCGATCGTCTCGAAGTCGTCCACGGGCAGATCCACGCCAAAGTGCGCATTCACGGCACCGATGTGGGCGTCACCCACCACCCGCTGCGCCCCATCGGCCAGGGTGTAGATGCCTGTCGGGCTGTCGCGGTCGTCGAACTCATCTTCGATCTCACCGACGATCTCCTCCAGCACGTCTTCGATCGTCACCAGCCCGGCCACCTTGCCAAACTCGTCCACAACGAGGGCCAGGTGGTTGCGGTTGGAACGGAAGTCACGAAGCAGCTCGTTGAGGCGCTTGGACTCCGGCACGAACACCGCTGGACGCAACAGCGTGCGCAGGTTGAGGTCCGGAGACCTCTGCAGCTTGAGCAGATCCTTGCTCATCAAGATGCCGAGCACGTTCTCCCGGTCGCCTTCAAAGACCGGGAACCGGGAATGGCCCGTGTCGATGACCCACTCCAGGATCTCGTCGTACGGCAAGGTGATGTCGAGGAGGTCCATCCGCGGCGCCGCCACCATGACGTCCCCGGCGGTGAGATCCGCCATGCGTAACACGCCTTCGAGCATGGAGCGCGAGTCGGGGCCGATCAGTTCACGCTCTTCGGCGTCGGCCAGGGACTCGATCAGTTCGTCCTTGGAATCGGGGCCGGGCGAGATGAACTCAAGCACGCGGGTCAGCAGGGTGCGGCGGTCCGCACCTTCAGGCCGAGAGGCGGAACGCCCCGGCCTGCCGGTAAGCTGTGGGTCGGACACGGGCTGGTGCCTAGAGTGAAGGTAGGGACAGAATAACCCAAGCCTGTCGGCGGCATGGGCGTTGCCCCCCGCCTTGACAGACGGCAGGGCTTGTCCCACATTGCCCGGCTCTTCCCCATCGACACGAGCACACCATGTCCGACGGCCTCATTCCCGCCACCATCCTCACCGGCTTCCTGGGCTCGGGCAAGACCACGCTGCTCAAGCGCGTGCTGAGCGAAGCCCACGGCCAGAAGATCGCCGTCATCGAAAACGAGTTCGGCGAAGAGAACATCGACAACGACATCCTCGTGGCCGACACGCAGGAGCAGATCATCCAGA
>CAYYCN010000207.1:0-5021 GCA_964470355.1 uncultured Sphaerotilus sp. | reverse complement strand
TCGGAGTGTTCTTGATGCTCGTGCATCCCCAATTCGATCCAGTCGCCCTGGCGCTGGGTCCCGTGCAGATCCATTGGTACGGGTTGACCTATCTGGCGGCCTTTGTCTTGTTCTATGGTCTGGCCCAGCGGCGCATCCGGCAGGCCCCTTTTGTCGCAACCGGCTGGACCTCGCGCGATGTCGAGGACCTGCTCACCTTCGGGGTGGCCGGGGTGATCCTGGGAGGGCGGCTGGGATACGTGCTGTTCTACAAGTTTGGCTACTACCTGTCGCATCCGCTGGAGATCTTTGCGGTCTGGAAGGGAGGGATGGCCTTCCATGGGGGGTTGTTGGGGGTGGTGGTCGCGATGGCGTTGTTTGCGCGGCTGCGCGGGCGCCATTTTTTCGAAGTCACCGATCTGATTGCCCCCTGTGTGCCCACGGGGCTGGCTTGTGGGCGGCTGGGCAATTTCATCAACGGCGAACTGTGGGGGCGAGCCGCCGACAGCAGTCTGCCGTGGGCAATGGTGTTTCCCCAGTCCGGCAGTGACTGGCCCCGGCATCCGTCCCAGCTCTATCAGTTCCTCCTGGAGGGGGTGGTGCTGTTCGTGTTGTTGTGGGTCTATGCGCGGCGCAGGCAAGCGCACCAGGGTGCGGGCGGCGGATGGATCTGGGGACGGGTCTCCGGCATGTTCCTTCTGGGGTATGGCGTGTTCCGCTTCATCGCGGAGTACTTCCGGGAGCCCGACGACTTTCTGGGTCTGCTGGCACTCAATCTGAGCATGGGGCAGTGGCTGTGTGTGCCCATGATGCTGGGGGGGCTGGGTCTGTGGATCTGGGCTGGACGGCGGACATGAGTGTGGATCGTGCGGAAGGCGTGCCGGGGTGTGGTGGCCCTGTGGTGCACGTGCTCGGGATCGAGTCGTCCTGCGACGAAACCGGCGCGGCCTTGGTGTCTTGGCGCGCGGGCGGTGAGGTGCCGCGTCTGCTGGCCCACGCGCTGCACAGTCAGATCGACATGCACCAGGCCTACGGGGGGGTGGTGCCGGAGCTGGCCTCGCGCGACCACATCCGCCGCGTGGTGCCTCTGGTGCGCGACACGTTGCAGGCGTCGGGTTTGGGTCTGAAGGACGTGGACGTTGTGGCCTACACCCGCGGGCCCGGGCTGGCGGGAGCCCTGCTGGTGGGGGCGGGGGTCGCATGTGCCCTCGGTCTGGCCTTGGATCGACCGGTGGTGGGAGTGCATCACCTGGAGGGGCACCTGCTTTCTCCCTTTCTGTCCCAGGATCCGCCGGCGTTTCCGTTCGTGGCCTTGCTGGTGTCGGGTGGACACACCCAGTTGATGCGGGTCGATGGGGTGGGGCGCTACGAGCTGCTGGGCGAGACGATCGACGATGCCGCCGGCGAGGCGTTCGACAAGACCGCCAAGATGCTGGGACTGGGGTATCCCGGTGGGCCGGCGCTGTCTCGTCTGGCGGCGAGCGGGGACCCTCAGGCCTACAAGCTGCCTCGGCCGCTCATGAGAGGTGATTCCCTGGATTTTTCGTTTGCTGGTTTGAAAACCGCGGTTTGGACACAGGTTCAGCGAATCGAGCAGGCTTCGGGCGAGGCGATCACGTCGCCGGCTTCGGGGCAGCGCCGGGCCGATCTGGCGGCCTCGACCCAGGCGGCCATTGTGGAGGTGCTGATGCACAAGGCCATGCGTGCCGTCGAACGCAGTGGACTGCGCCGGCTGGTGGTGGCCGGTGGGGTCGGAGCCAACCGTGCGTTGCGTGAAGGGCTCGACGCGCGGTGTGCGGCACGGGGCGTCCGGGTTCACTACCCCGAACTGCACCTGTGCACCGACAACGGCGCGATGATCGCCCTGGCCGCAGCCATGCGTCTGCAGGCCGGGTTGGTGCAGGCGGAACGCCGATACGAGTTTGACGTCCTGCCCCGCTGGGATCTGGCGCAGCTCTGAGATCCCAAAACCTTTTTCTACAGCGACAGGTCTGAGATGACTCCATTGTTTGCCGCCCAATCCGTCCACCAGGGGGGCGTCTCGCGCCGACGCTGGCTGGTGGGGGTGCTTTCCACTGCCATGCTGGCCAGCGGCGGTGCCGCAGTGGCGGCCTCGCCGGCTGAGCCGATCCGCATTGGCTTGGTGGAGGGGCTGTCCGGTCCTTTTGCCAACGCGGGTGAGGCGGTGGCGCGCAACATCACCTGGGCGATCGAGCGTGTGAATGCCCGGGGTGGCGTCAAGCTGCCTGGAGGCGCGCGACCGCTGGTGCTGGTTCGCCTCGACAGCAAGGGCAACACCGAAGAGGCCCTGGGGTTGCTGCGCTCGGCGGTCGATCAGGGGCTGTCCGTGGTGATGCAGGGCAACAGTTCCGCCACCGCCGCGGCCCTGATTGATGCGATCAACAAGCAGAACCGGCGAGAGCCGGAGCATCGGCTGTTGTTTCTGAATTATTCGGCGGTCGAGCCGTCGCTGACCAACGAGAAGTGCAGTCCGTGGCATTTCCGTTTTGATGCGCACGCCGACATGCGCCTGAGTGCGCTCACCGACGTCCTGAAGGACGACGCCTCCGTGCGCAAGGTCTACCTGATCGGGCAGGACTATTCGTTCGGGCAGTATGTGGTGAAGAAGGCCAAGGAGGTTCTGGCGGTCAAGCGACCGGACCTTCAGGTGGTGGGGGAGGAACTCCATCCAGTGGGGCGGGTGAAGGACTTCCTGCCCTATGCGACCAAGATCAAGGCCAGCGGCGCGCAGGCCGTGATCACGGGCAACTGGGGCAATGACCTGACCTTCCTGGTGAAGGCGGCGCGGGATGTGGGGTACGAAGGCAAGTTCTACACCTTCTACGGCAATGCGCTGGGGGTTCCGGCGGCGTTGGGGGATGCGGGTGTGGGCCGGGTGCTGGCTGTGGCCGAGTGGCATCCGAACGCCGGGGGCCGGGCCTCCGATGGACTGCTGGCGGCTTTCCACCAGCGATTCCCTCGTCCGCAGGACGACTATCTGCATGTGCGCATGCAGGTGATGATCGAGATGCTGGCCCAGGCCATGGAGCGCGCTCGGAGCACTGAAGCTGCGGCTGTGGGCCGGGCCCTGTCCGGCGCCGCATACGATGGGCGCTCGCTGGGGGGGCTCGGGGCGGGGGTGATGCGCGCTGCCGACCACCAGTTCCAGCAGCCGATGTACGTGAGCGTGATGCAGCGCGCCGGCACCGCGGGTGTGGTGCATGACGTGGAAGGGTCGGGCTATGGGTTCCGCACGGTGCGCTACCTGGAGGCCCGGCAGACCGAGCAGGCGCACACCTGCGTGATGCCGCGGCCTTGATGCCGGGCCGAGTGGGACGGGCTCCCGTGATCCATTGCACTGCGTGGCGCCTGCCCGAAGGGCGGTGTCTGACCGGGATCAGCCTCCGGGTTGGCGGCCTCTGTCTATAATGGCCGGCTTCGTGCTCTCGGGCGCGAAGAATCGCACGGCGCGGGTTGGTTCATCCGCGACCGCCTGTCCAACGGATGGCACGCAGGGTTCGCCCCGCGAACAAGCCTCCTCACAAGGAACTTCATCATGGCAGTGGCTGACATCAACAAGGCCGACATCATTTCGTCCAACGCACGCGGCACCGCCGACACCGGATCTCCGGAAGTCCAGGTCGCGCTGCTGACGGCTCGCATCAACGAGCTGACCCCCCACTTCAAGACCCACGCCAAGGACCACCATGGCCGTCGTGGTCTGCTGAAGATGGTCAGCCGTCGTCGCAAGCTGCTGGACTACCTGAAGGACCGTGACGCTGACCGCTACACCGCGCTGATCAAGAAGCTCGGCCTGCGCAAGTGATCCTGGCTCGATGAGCTGAGGGAGCCTGTCCGGTTGAGACCTGACAGGCTCTTTGTTTTTCAAGAGAACCCGGGGCGTGTGTGCGCTGCTGTGTCATTCCATCGGAGCGGATGTTGTTTCCGCTGCGCTTCGCTGGAATGGCATCCCGCCACGCGACTGACGTTCTCCGGCCCTACCGCCCGGCCGCACCCAGGGCGTGACTGAACGGAGAAACATCGCATGACCATGTTCAACAAAGTCACCAAGACCTTCCAATGGGGTCAGCACACCGTCACCCTGGAAACCGGCGAAATCTCGCGCCAGGCTTCCGGTGCCGTGATCGTCAACATCGACGACACCGTGGTGCTGTGCACCGTGGTGGGCGCCAAGAGCGTCAAGCCGGGCCAAGACTTCTTCCCCCTGACGGTGGACTACATCGAGAAGACCTACGCCGTCGGCAAGATCCCTGGCAGCTTCTTCAAGCGTGAAGCCAAGCCGTCCGAACTGGAAGTGCTGACCAGCCGCCTGATCGACCGTCCGCTGCGTCCGCTGTTCCCCGAAGGTTTCTACAACGACGTGCACGTGGTCATCCACACGCTGTCGCTGAACCCCGAAGCTTCGGCCGACATCGCTGCGCTGATCGGCTCGTCCGCTGCGCTGGCCATCTCGGGCATTCCCTTCAACGGCCCGGTGGGTGCGGCCCGCGTGGGTTACATCAACGGCGAATATGTGCTGAACCCGGGCCCGACGCAGCTCAAGGGTTCGGAGCTGGATCTGGTCGTGGCCGGCACCGAAGCCGCCGTGCTGATGGTCGAGTCCGAAGCCCAGCAGCTGAGCGAAGAAGTCATGCTCGGCGCCGTGGTCTACGGCCACGAGCAAGCCAAGGTGGCCATCAACGCCATCAACGAGCTGGTGCGTGACGCCGGCAAGCCGGCTTGGGACTGGCAGCCGCCCGCTCGCAACGAGCCGCTGATCGCCAAGATCGCTGAACTGGGCCTGGCCAAGATCGAAGCCGCCTATCAGATTCGCAACAAGCAGGCCCGCACCCAGGCTTGCCGCACCGCCTACGCTGAAGTGAAGGCGGGTCTGGCCGAGTCGGGTCTCGAATTCGACGGCGTCGAAGTCGACAACCTGCTGTTCGAGCTGGAAGCCAAGACCGTGCGCGGCCAGATCCTGGCCGGCGAGCCGCGCATCGACGGCCGCGACACCCGCACCGTGCGCCCGATCGAGATCCGCA
>CAYYCN010000206.1:0-5098 GCA_964470355.1 uncultured Sphaerotilus sp. | reverse complement strand
TGGTCGGGCAGTAAATGATGGCGTCTTCGCCGGTCTTGGCGATGACCTGGAACTCATGGCTCAGGTCGCCCCCGATGGCGCCGGTGTCGGCGGCCACGGCACGGTAGGTCAACCCGAAGCGGTCGAAGATGCGCTTGTAGGCCGCGAACATGGTGTCGTAGCTCTTGGCGGCGCTGGCGGCGTCACGGTCGAAGGAGTAGGCATCCTTCATCGTGAACTCGCGGCCGCGCATGATGCCGAAGCGCGGACGGCGCTCGTCGCGGAACTTGGTCTGGATGTGGAAGAAGTTCTTGGGCAGCTGTTTGTAGCTGCGCAGCTCCTGGCGGGCGATGTCCGTGACCACCTCTTCCGAGGTCGGCTGGATGATGAAGTCGCGATCGTGGCGATCCTTGACCCGCATCAATTCCGGCCCCATCTTGTCAAAGCGGCCGGTTTCCTGCCAGAGCTCGGCCGGCTGCACGATGGGCATCAGCAGTTCCACCGCGCCGGCCCGGGTCATCTCCTCACGGATGATGGCCTCGACCTTGCGGATCACGCGCAGCCCCATGGGCATGTAGTTGTAAATGCCGGCGCCCAGGCGCTTGATCATCCCCGCGCGCATCATGAGCTTGTGGCTCACGACTTCCGCGTCTGCGGGGGCTTCCTTGAGGGTGGAAATGAAAAACTGGCTGGCTTTCATGGGGCGGTCTGGAAGTCGACCGAGTCCCAGGCTCAAACCATGGGGCTAGTGCGGGGTTGCACTGCACGGACTCGGTGCAATAATGAATTCAACTTGAAAATTGGGGTCTGATTATGCTCGACCGTGAAGGCTTCCGGCCCAACGTCGGCATCATCCTGCTCAACCAGCGGAACCAGGTGTTTTGGGGCAAACGAATCCGCACCCACTCGTGGCAATTTCCGCAGGGCGGCATCAAATATGGTGAATCGCCAGAGCAGGCGATGTTCCGAGAGCTCCACGAAGAAGTGGGCTTGTTTCCTGAGCACGTGCGCATCGTCGCGCGCACCCGTGACTGGCTGCGCTACGAAGTGCCTGACCACTACATCCGGCGCGACGCCCGTGGACACTACAAGGGCCAGAAACAGATCTGGTTCCTGTTGCAGCTCATGGGCCGCGACACGGACATGAACCTGCGCGCCACCAACCACCCGGAGTTCGACGCCTGGCGTTGGCACGATTACTGGGTGCCGCTGGACGTGGTCATCGAGTTCAAGCGTGGTGTGTACGAGATGGCGCTGACGGAGCTGGCTCGCTACGTGCCGCGGCAAAACCCGCACAACCGCTTCCTGCGGGGGGGATCTCGTGGGTGGAATTTCCGCGATGGCGAAGACACCACCCGAAGCGCGATTGAAGCGCCTGGTGCCGAGGCCCTGCAGGTTCAGCACGAGTCGTCGGACACCAGCGCACACTGAATCAACCCGGAGGGCCCTTCACTGCGCTCAATATCGCGCAAAGGGCTCGAAAAAGTGTGAAGCGAGCCGATAGGCCGGATTCTGTGCACCGGGACGTCTTGCGACGCCCGGCGTGACCGCCATTCCTCTGGGCCGAGGGTCACCCACCCGGCTCGATGCCACCTACCCGCACACTCCCCGGGCCAGGTCAATGTGTGCCTATTTGGTGTTGCTGCGCGTAGAGATTGCCCGTTTCACCCGGACTGAACCGGCTCGTCTCTGTTGCTCTGATCCTCGCCTCACGGCGGAGAGGTGTTACCTCCTACGCTGCCCTGCGCAGTCCGGACCTTCCTCCAGTGCGGCCTTTCGGCCCGGGCGCTTTCGCGCCGCCCTTGCGGGACTGCACCAGCGGCGGTCTGGCTCGCTTCACGCTTCGATTGTGACATGCCGCCCACCTCCGAAGAAAAAGGTCGAGCGGCCGAAGCCGGTCACTCGTCGTCGTTGAGCACCCGAAGGATCTCGAGCCCGTAGGCCTCCAGCTTCTTGGACCCCACGCCACTGATGGTCGCCAGATCGGTCAGCGTGACCGGTTGCTGACGCGCCATTTCGGCCAGCGTGGCGTCGTGGAACACCACGTACGCCGGCAAGTTGTGCCCACGCGCGACCTCGGCGCGCCAGGCGCGCAGGTCGTCGTAGCGCTGCTGCTGGTGCGGGCTGAGGTCCGGCACCACCGGTGTCGCAGAGCGCCGACTGCCCGACTCACCCCGAGTGCGGCTCCCGCGTCGCCCTCGGGGCGCAGGGTCACTTGGCCGACGCATCTGGACCGCCACGTCCCCCTTGAGCACGGAACGGGCGGAGTCGGCCAGCCCCAGCGTGTTGAACTCGCCCTCGCTGACCACGTGACCCAGCGCGATCATCTGCCGCAGCACCGCCCGCCATTGGGATTCGGTCAGGTCCGCCCCCACGCCGAAGGTGCTGAGCTGCTGGTGCCCGTACTGCTCCACCTTGTCGGTGGTCTTGCCTCGCAGCACATCGATCAGGTGTCCGGCGCCAAATCCACGCGCCATGCCCTGCTCGCGCCCATGCTGCGCAAAACGATAGATGCAGCTCAACAGCTTGCGCGCGGCGTCGGTGGCGTCCCAGACGGCCGGGGGGCTCAGGCAGTTGTCGCAATTGCCACAGCGGTAACGCGGCCCTTCGTCGTCCACCACGGAACGGCCTGCCATGCGGTCCAGCACCCGAGACAGCACACCAGAGGAAGGCGCCGGGTTGTTTTCCGGGACCGGGGAGGAGCAACGTTCGCCGAAATACTCGAGCAGGCGTTCGCGCCGACAGGTGTGGGTCTCGGCCAGTGCCAGCAGCGCATCGAGCTTGCCGCGCTGGATGCGCTTGAACTCATCGCCCGCCGGGCTCTCGTCGATCATGCGCCGCTGATTGACCACGTCCTGCAGGCCGTAGGTCATCCAGGCGTCGGCGGGCTGGCCGTCCCGACCGGCCCGGCCGGTTTCCTGGTAGTAGCCCTCGATGTTCTTGGGCAGGTCCAGGTGCGCCACAAAACGCACGTCGGGCTTGTCGATGCCCATGCCGAATGCCACCGTGGCCACCATCACCAGGCCTTCATCGCGCAAAAACCGGTCTTGATGGGTGCGCCGCAATTCGACGTCGAGCCCCGCGTGGTACGGCAGCGCCGGCACCCCTTCACCGCTGAGCCACGCCGCGGTTTCCTCCACTTTCTTGCGACTGCCGCAGTAGACGATGCCGGCTTCGCCTTCGTGCTCGTCGCGAACGAACCGCAGCAATTGCTGGCGGGGGTTGTCTTTCTCGACGATCGTGTAACGGATGTTGGGGCGGTCGAAGCTGCTGATGAACACCTTCGCGTCATGCAACTGCAGGCGATCGACGATATCGGCACGCGTGTGCTCATCGGCCGTGGCCGTGAGGGCCACGCGCGGCACATCCGGAAAACGCTCATGCAGCAGCGACAGCTGGAGGTAGTCTTCACGGAAATCGTGCCCCCACTGACTCACGCAATGCGCTTCATCGATGGCGAACAGCGACAGCTGCCCCCGCTCATGGAGCGACTCCAGCATGGCCAGAAATCGGGGCGTCGTCAGACGCTCTGGCGCGGCGTAGAGCAGCGTCAGCCGGCCAGAAAGCAACTCACGTTCGACCTTCTGCGCACGCTCGAAATCCAGTGACGAGTTGAGGAACGCCGCATGGACCCCCACCTCCTCCAGTGCCCCGACCTGATCCTGCATCAGTGCGATCAGGGGGCTGACCACCAGCGTCACGCCTTGCCCCGCGCGGTGCCGGACGATGGCCGGCACCTGGTAGCACAAGCTCTTGCCGGCCCCTGTCGGCATCAACACCAGCGCATCGCCCCCCGTGCTGACCTGCGCCACCACGTCTTCCTGCAAGCCGCGGAAGGCGGGATAGCCAAACACCTCCTGGAGCACACCGCGGGCGGCACGCGAGGTCAGTTCAGGATCGGGCAGGACAAGATCGGCAGACAAAACGGCAACACAAGCAGATTAGGGAGACCGCCAAATCGGCTGGCGGAACGGGAACATGGTAGTTCATGGCCCGAGCCGATCCAGCGGCGGCGCACCTCCTTCAGAGGGGCTCTTTCAGGGGACCCTCACGGGCGATGAGTCCGAGGGTCCCATGCGGCACAATCCACGGTCCGGCACGCCCTCTACGCGAGGGCCCCTCCCTCTCACTTGTCTCGCATCAGGAGCGGACCCTCATGGCCTCCGTCAACAAAGTCATCGTCCTCGGCAATCTGGGCCGGGATCCGGAAATGCGCTACTTCCCCAGCGGCGGTGGCGTGTGCAACGTCTCCATCGCCACCACCCGCAACTGGAAGAGCAAGGACTCCGGCGAACGCCAGGAAGAAACCGAATGGCACCGCGTGGTCTTCCGCGACCGCCTGGCCGAGATCGCCAGTCAGTACCTGAAAAAGGGCAGCTCGGTCTACGTCGAAGGCCGCCTCAAGACCCGCAAGTGGCAGGATAAGGACGGCCGCGACCAGTACACCACCGAAATCATCGCCGAGCAGATGCAGTTGCTGGGCGGCCGGGGTGACAGCATGGGGGGTGGCGGTGGCGCCTCCTCCAGCGACGATTTTGGTGGAGGAGACTACGAATCGGGTGGCGGCTCGGCTGGGGGGTACAACCGCCCGGCGCCGCGCGCCGCCGCACCAGCCCCCCGCGCGCCGGCACCGCGCCCCGCACCGGCACCCAAGTCGTCGACCGGGTTCGACGACATGGACGACGACATTCCGTTCTAACCGGCCCCTTGTCGTTTTTATGTTGATTGAAGGCCCGCGCTCCGAGAGGACGCGGGCCTTTGCCTTTCAGCGAGCCCATGGCGCACGGCACGGGCAAGCACGCGACTCCTCTCAGGACCGGCAATGAAAAAGGGCCGCATCACTGCGGCCCTTCTCATGCATCGGCAGGAGCCCGAAGGCTCCGGCGGACCACAGGCAATTACATGCCCATGCCGCCCATGCCGCCCATGCCACCCATGTCGGGCATGGCGGGAGCGTCGTCCTTCGGGGACTCGGCAACCATGCACTCGGTGGTCAGCATCAGCGAAGCGACCGAAGCGGCGTTCTGCAGCGCGGTGCGGGTGACCTTCGTGGGATCCAGGATGCCCATTTCGATCATGTCGCCGTAGGTGTCGTTGGCGGCGTTGAAGCCGTAGTTGC
>CAYYCN010000205.1:0-5170 GCA_964470355.1 uncultured Sphaerotilus sp. | reverse complement strand
CGGGCGTGCCGTCGCTCTCGCACAGCAGGATGGCCGCGGCGTCCAGGTCGTAGCCCGCGTGGACAAAATCTTCCACGGCGGCGGTCATGGGCTTGTCCATCATCTCCAGCCCTGCGGGGATGAGGCCGGCGGCGATCACCGCCGCCACGGCCTCGCCCGCCGACTCGACGGTCGGGAAGCTGGCCATGATGCAGCGCGCCAGGCGAGGCTTGGGCACCAGCCGCACGGCCACCTCGGTGACCACCGCCAGCATGCCCTCGCTGCCCACGACCACACTGAGCAGATCCAGGCCGGGCGCGTCCAGCGCCAGCGAACCGAACTCCACGGCCTCGCCCTGCACGGTGAAGCCGCGCACACGCATCACGTTGTGCAGCGTCAGGCCGTACTTGAGGCAATGCACACCGCCGGAATTCTCGGCCACGTTACCGCCGATGGTGCAGGCGATCTGGCTGCTGGGATCGGGCGCGTAGTACAGGCCGTGAGGCGCCGCCGCCTCACTGATGGCCAGGTTGCGCACCCCCGATTGCACCACCGCCACACGCGCGAGCGGGTCGACTTCCAGGATGCGGTTGAAGCGCGCCAGCGACAGCGTCACGCCCCAGGCATGGGGCATGGCCCCCCCCGACAAACCCGTGCCGGCCCCGCGCGGCACGATCGGCACCCCCAGCTTGTGAGCGGCACGCAGAATCGCCGCCACCTGATCGTCGTTCTCGGGCAGCGCGACCACCAGCGGACGTTCGCGGTAAGCGGTCAGGCCGTCACACTCGTAGGGTGTCGTGTCCTCGGCTTGCCACAGCAGCGCATGCTTGGGCAACACGGCCGACAAGGCCGACACCACCTGCTGCTGGCGACGCGCCCGGGCCTGGGGATCGGGCAGAGCCACGGCGTCGGGGGCCAAGGCATCGAGGGACATGTCCGGCCCGGCCTGGCCGGTCGCCACGGGGCTCCGGGGGGGATTCATGTGTCGGTCTCCATGGGCGCTGCGGCGGTGTCTCGGGATGGGCCTGACACTTTACTGCCGAAGGCCCCTGTTTCGGCCCCGATCCGTTCAATTTCCTGCGGAATGCGGTGTTTCAGGCCGGCCGCAGGAACAGGGTCAGCACGCCGGTGTAGCCGTAGAGGTGGTGATGGGCAATCTCGCCCGCAGCAAAAAAACCCACCAGGGGCACATCACCCAGGGCGTGCTGGAGGATCTGCATCTCGGCCGACTCGCCGCCAAAATAACGTCCCCCCCGACCGACACAGCTGACGTAGACCGCACCCACCACCCGCTCCAGTGGAGCGCTCAAGGACACCTCGTCGGCCTCGGCACTGAGTTCCTCGCGCAACTCCGCGCAGATGCGCACCAGATCCCGCCGGGCCGCGTCGACGTGGCGGGTGCAAAACGCCAGTTGCACACCGGTGTCGACGCTGTCGGCCACCGCCACGCCCTGGCGACCGGGATCGAGCCCGATCAGGTGCCTCACCCGGGTGTCCGCGCCAAACTGGCCGTGATGGACCACCGCGGCGTCGTGGGCATCGGTCAACCCGACCAGGGTGGCGCGCAGGCGAGGCAAGGCCTCCTGCGGCTGATTGAGGTCGATGCCAAACGCCTCCAGCAGCACGGGCAAGGCGGGCGCTCCGTCGAGTTCCAGCACCACCTGCCGATCGACCCGTGTGACGGTGTGCACCCGGCCCACCGGCTGGCACCCCTGCGTCACCCGCGAGATCACCGGAACCTCAGCGCCCAACGCCACACCGGAGATGCCCCCTTCATACACCCCACGGTCCGGTCGGTCCGCAGGGGCGCAGATCTGGAGGGAGCGCCCGCGCGCACTGGCCACCCCGCCGAACAAATACCCGGTGCGCACCCGCTGAGACAACTCGCCCACCAGCTCGTCCAGATCGGGGGTCGCGCCATCGGCGTGCACCTGCGCGGTGAGCAGGTCCGGCCGGTGCAGCGGGTGTTCGCCACTGAACAGCTCGAAGGAACCGGGCGCCGGATCCCCCAGCATCAGCACCAACGCCGGCTCGTCGATGTACTCGACGCCCTGCACAACCACCCCAAAACCCACCGCCCCCACCCAAGACACGCCCGGCCAGCGCTGGCGCAGGTCGTCCAGCAGGGTCTCCGCCCGGGGCGCGTAGGGCTCGGTGAAGTAGATCCAGCCCAGGGTCCAGCGGTCGGGCTGGCCCGTCTCGCGCCGACCGGCCCGCTGGGCCTCGATCTGGGCCGCCGCCAAGGCCAGCGCCATGTGGGCGTCGGGGTGGGTGGCGTGGGCGTGGAGAAAGGTGTTCATGGTGCTTTCAGTCTAGGGCCGGATCACGTGGGTGTCGACGGCCCCAAAAACGGATCGCCCTTGCGTGTCGACCGCCTCGACCTTCACGGAGTCACCGTCGTCAAGCCAGGGCGTGCGGGCCTGGCCATGGGTCGCCCGTTCCTGTTCCCGCCGGTCCAGCAGACAGGCCGCCGGGGCTTCGGCCCCGGGCAGCGCTGGAACGCCCAGACCCAGCATCAAGCCGGGTCGGATCGGCCGGTCGCGCGCCAGCCAGGACAGCAGCTGCCCGGCATGGAACTGCGTGCCGGAGGCGTCCACCTCCCCCAGGCCGGTGCCGCGGACCTGGACCCTCACCCGCAGCGCCGCCCGGCCCCGAGACCAGTCCTCGCCCAGCTCATCGGGGGTCACGAGCACCGGCGCCGCGCTGGGCACCCCCCGTTCTCCAACGGAGCCCCATCCCCGGCGGATCTGCTCGGCCTCACGCTGGCGGTCGACCCAGCCGCAGGTCAGCGCCAGCAGCCGCACCCCCTCCAGCGCCTGATCGGCGCTGGCACCGGCCTCGATGTCACCGCACAGCACGGTCAGTTCGGGCTCGACATCCCAGTCCGAGGCTCCGGCAGGCATGAACACGTCGTCGGTCGGTCCCCACCAGAGGTCAGAAGCGCGCTCGCTCCCAACCGGTTCGGACCGGGCGCGCGCCGGGGCCTCGCGCCCCTGTGCCGAGGCCAACCGCTCCAGATGCGGCAGCGCGGAGGCCACCGACACCCAGCGGCTCACCCGCGGCAGCGGCGCGTGACACTGCCCGGGATCAAACGGAAACGCATGCCGGGAGCGGCCACGCTCCAGATGCTGGGCAAGGTCCTGGAGTTGAGGGGCCATGAAGTTCCAGTCGTCCAGCACCTGCTGGAGACGTGTGGCGATGCCCGTGGCGTACTGGGCCTGCGAGAGATCGCGCGAGACCACCACGAGGTGGCCATCGCGGGAACCGTCCTGATAGGTCGCGAGTTTCATGCGCGAATTTTCACCCCAGGGCCGGCCGGCACGCCGCCGCGCTAGAGTGCAGCCCATGACAAGCTCCCCGACCCGGTCGCCGCTGCGCCGCAGGATCCTTCAGCTGAGTCTGGCCGCCACGGCCGCGATGGGCCCGGCCCTGTCGCCCTGGGACTCGAACCCACAGACGCCTGGCGTGGCCAGTGCCCACCTCGCCGGCCAGGTGCAGGCCGCCGTGCCACGCCCCCCCAGCCTGCCGGCGTCCACCCGGCTGATCTACGACCTGCACCGCGGCGCGGTCAGCGGCAAGGGCGAACTGACCTGGACCGTCCAGGGCTCACGCTACGAGGTCAGGCTCGAAGCGCGGGTGCCCGTGCTGGGCGCCTTGCTGACCCAGACCAGTGAAGGCGGGCTGGACGCCCACGGCCTCGCCCCTGCACGCCACACCGAAAAACGCATCGGCCGCAGCGAACGCAGCGTCACCTTCCTGCGCAGCGGCTCTGCGGCGTCGGGATCCATCACCTTCTCGCAGGGCGACCCGGCGCAGCCCCTGCGCCCAGGCGCCCAGGACCGCGTGAGCTGGATGCCCCAGCTGGCCACCTTGCTCAAAGCCCGCGGGGAGGCCCCCGCTGCCGGCACCACGCTCGCCATGGACGTGGCCAGCACCAGCGGCACCGTGCGCCGCTGGGTGTTCCGCATGCTCGACGTGTCCGCCGACGGCTGGATCCACCTGCGCCGCGAGCCCCAGAGCGCCCACGACACCCGATCCGAAGTCTGGCTGGACCCGCGCCGTGAGTTCTGGCCCGTCAAGGTGCGCATGGCCGACGGTGAAAAGGAGGGCGACGTGCTCGAACTCGTGCTGCGCGACGTGCAGGCACCGTGACACCCACCACAGCCGCGCTCTCCGGACCCTGAATTTCGCATCTGCGGAACCGATGAACACAGGAGGGATCCGAGTGGGCGTGGGCAGGTGGCCCGCAGGTGCCGGAACCCGGTCCGGACCCCGGGGACTTGAAATCCCGGTCACAGGTCGCAACTGAGGCACAAAGGAGTTCACCATGCACATGCTCTACAACTCGGAACAGTACGCGGTGGTTCAGTTCGACATCCCCGAGGCGGGAGAAGCCACCATCGTCACCGTGCCTGAAACCGGACTGGTCCGTCAGGCGCGCGCCGTCGATGCGTCACTTCAGCGCGGCGGCTTCGAGATCGTCGACAAGTACGCCCGCCGCGAGATCTTCCTGGAAGGCGCGCTGGCCGAGCAATTCAAGGAAGGGGTCCAGGCCCTGGTCGAACGCGACGAGCCCACGACGGAAGACGATCTGGACGCCTACGTCTCGGGCTTTGCCGCCCTGGCCCAGCAGCCTGTGATCCTGCACTGACGCCTCGGCACCGACGCCCTCGCCTCCCCCTCTCGGACGCCCCGTTCGGCCCGCTGTGCCGCCCGGGGCGTTGCCCTTTCCGGCCAGGCGGACTCCATGCCCCACCTAGAATCCCGCCCATGAACGCCCCCGCCACGACCTACACCCGCGCCGCCCGCCTGCCCGAGTTGCTCCGGCAACGCATCCTCGTTCTCGACGGGGCCATGGGCACGATGATCCAGCGCTACAAGCTGGACGAGGCCGCGTTCCGGGGTGAGCGGTTCCAAGGCCACCCGGTGGACCTCAAGGGCAACAACGACCTGCTGGTGCTCACCCGCCCGGACGTGATCCGAGAGATCCACGAGCAGTACCTGGCCGCTGGCGCCGACCTGATCGAGACCAACACCTTCGGCGCCACCTCGATCGCCCAGGACGACTACAGCCTGGGTGACATCGCCTACGAGATGAACGTGGCCGCAGCCCGCATCGCGCGCGAGTCGTGCGAGAAGTTCTCCAGCGCCGACAAGCCCCGCTTCGTCGCCGGTGCCCTCGGCCCGACCC
>CAYYCN010000204.1:0-5173 GCA_964470355.1 uncultured Sphaerotilus sp. | reverse complement strand
TCGACCGAGGCCCACGCCCGTGCGGCGGTGATGGGCTGGGGTCTGGCCGTGCTGCCCGAGCAGATGGCCGAGCATTGGCTGGGCCGTGGTGAGCTGCAGACCCTGCACCCTGAGGTCTGCATCGACGTCCTGCTGCACTGGCACCAGTGGAAGCTGCGGCCCGAAGACGCGCCGTCTGCCGGCGCCCGGGCCGGTGCGCTGGATCGTGTGGGGCGTGCGCTGATCGATGGCGCACGGCGGGCCTTGAGGCCGGCGACCCCCTGACGTTCAGGACGAACAGCTCACTTCGCGGGCGGCCTCCTGCGCGTTGGGCGGTGTGGCGTACCGCTCCATGCCGGGTTGGGGGTCGAAGGGTCGGGCCAGCACTTGAGACAGCCGCTCCAGTTCGGTCGGATCCCCCGCTTCGGCGGCCTCGATGGCGGCCTGCGCCAGGTGGTTGCGCAGCACGTACTGCGGGTTGGCGCGGTTCATCCGGACGGCGCGGGCGTGGTCGTCCACGCTGTCGTCGGCGCGCAGGCGACAGCGGTAGCGGTCCACCCAGTCGTCGAAGCGGGTCATCACGGGCCCGTAAGGCTCCCGCAGGCCGTAGGCCACGCGGTTGGTGACGGCGTGCAGCGAGGACAGGGCGCGGAAGCTGCGTGTGTAGTCGAGCCTGGCGGACTGCATCAGGCCGAGGAACTGGTGGATCAGCCCCGCGTCTTCGTCGTGCTCGGCGCACAGGCCGAGCTTGGCCCGCCAGCGTCGCATGACGTGGATGCCGTGGCGCTGCTGGTGGTAGCGGAGCAGGTCTTCGCGCAGCTCGGCTGCGGTTTCCGGCCTTTCCGAAAGCAGCGGCGCGCAGGCGTGCAGCAGGCGGTCGCAGTTCCAGCGGCCGATGCCGGGCTGGGCCGACCAGGCGTAGCGACCGTCGACGTCCGAGGCATTGGCCACGTGGTGCGTCCGGAATCGGTCCATGAAGCCGAACGGGCCGTAGTCCAGGGTCAGGCCCAGGATGGACAGGTTGTCCGTGTTGAGCACGCCGTGGCAGAAGCCGAGGGACTGCCAATGGGCGAACACGGCGGCGGTGCGGTCCATGACTTCACCCAGCCAGCGTCGCGAACGCTCGGGCTCCGGCAGGCCCGCCAGATGCGGGAAGTGCTGGGCGATGACGTGGTCAGCCAGCGGGCGCAGCCGTTCGCGCCAAGCGATCCAGTGGGACGGCTCGGTCCGGGGGGCCAGAGGGGCGGTTTCCTCCTCGGCCTCCTGTTCGATCTGCGCGGGCGGTCGGGCCGAGTGGCCAAACGCCAGCCACTCGAAGTGGCCGAAGCGCACGAAGCTGGGGGCCACCCGGCACAGCACCGCAGCCGGTTCCAGGCCTTCGCGCTGGATCTTCAGGCGATCGGACACCACCAGACTCAGGGCCTGAGTCGTCGGCACGCCCAGCGCCTCCATCGCGTGGGAGGCCAGCCATTCTCGGATCGACGAGCGCAGCACCGCACGGCCGTCGGCGCCCCGGGCGTAGGCGGTGGGGCCGGCGCCCTTGAGCTGGAGTTGCTGGGGTTGCCCGGTCACGTCGGTGAGTTCGGCGATCAGGGTGGCCCGGCCATCGCCGAGCTGGCGCACCCAGGCGCCGAACTGGTGGCCAGCGTACACCGAGGCGGTCGGGGTCTGGCCGGGCCAGGGGGCGTTTCCGGCCAGGATCGCGAGGTGCTCCGGCGCGTCCTTCCAGTCGGGCATCAGGCCGAGACGGGCCGCCAGACGGGGGGCGTAGGCCAGCAGACGGGCTTCGGGCAGACCGGCCAGCGGGGCGGCCTGGACCAGGGGGGCGCCCAGCGAGGCAAACGGGCCGGGCGTGTGCGACATGGCCGTGCGCGCGACTATTTCAAGATCTTGGCCTGCTCGGCCTTGGACGAATTGCTGAAGTGTCCTTCGGCTGCGGCCTGCTGGCGCCAGGCCTTGCGCATGCCGGGGATCTTCTGGTGCGGGGCGATCTGCGAGACGACCTTCTCCAGGGCGGTGGAGCCGCATTGCGGGCAGGCCGGCACGGTGGTGGAGCGCACGAGCGTCTCGAACTCGGCGTCGCAGGCGGTGCAGTGGTACTCGAAGATCGGCATGGAACACTCCGTGGGGCGGTCAGGGGCCGGCCCGACGGTGGAGCGTGTCGCATTTGTCGGGCCACGCGAGCGGGGTATGCAAGCCTCACGCCAGAGGAGGTTTCACCCGCCTCGCGAACCCATGGAGTGCTGCAGGTGCATGCAGTCGCACAGGTGCCTGCGCATGAAGTGCTGAATGGCTGGGTCCGGGTCGGGGCGTTTCAGGTCGGTGCCAAGTTGGCTTCCAGCAGGGCACACAGGCGGGCCACACCTTCGGTCTGACGCTGACCGTGCTCGATCAGTGCGACCTGAAGGTCGTGTGCCACTTCTGGGTCCATGCCCCGTTGCAGGCTGCGGGCGAACGCCGCGATCGGCGAGTGGCAGCCCTGCACCTCGAAGTGGCCGCAGCCCAGTTCGGGTGCGATGGCGTCCAGCACCGACCGCATGGACCACGAGCCGGCCATTGCCGGGTGGTACAGGTGGGTGCGTGCGGCCTGGAAGAGGTCGACCAGCCGGGTTTCCAGCGCGAGCAGGTCGTCGGCATGGTCCTCGAAGGTGCGGGCCAGTTCACGCAGTCGGTTGCGCTCGAAACCGGCGTTGTATGCGAAGACCGGACCGCGCGACCCCACGGCCGACAGCAGCGATTCGACGAAGGCCCGGCGCGGGTCTCCGTCGTGGGGACGGGCCAGGAAGTGGGTGTGATGGAGTCGTGCGCCCCGTGGGGTCTGACGCGCCAGGCTCCACTGGAACGGCAGCACCTGATAGGGCCGAGTGCCGGCCCACAGGGGAATGGCAAAGCCGATGGTTTCGAAGCGCAGGAAGTGCCGTGGGCCGGGAAGGGCGCCCCAGGCCAGCGCGGCGCCGGGCGTGACGACAACGCGTCGTTCGCGCACGGCGGTCCAGGCTCGGAGGTGTCGCGGGTCCGACAGTCGCCCTTCCGGCACATCGGACAGGCGGGTCCAGCCTTCGGCCTTCAGCGTTTCGGCCAGGTCCCGGCCGACGATGTCCAGGCGGTCTTCGCGTGTCCCTTCGTCTGGCGCTCCTTGACCGTTCGGCGCGTCGGCGGCGCCGAGACAGGGGTCCAGATGGGGGCAGCGTTCGGGTTGCAGGCATTGCGCACCGGGGGGCGTGGCCGGGTCCGGGCCATCGAGCAGACGGGCCATGTCCACCGGCCAGGTGTGGCCGTCCCGTGCCTGGAGGGCGTCGCTGAGGTCGACTTCCCGGTAGAGGCCGGCGTACAGGCCGTGCCCTGGATACAGGAAGTCGGTGTCGATCAGCACCAGCGCCATGCCGCTGACGGGCTGGCCTTGCCGCTCCAGAAGACGGGCCGCCAGCAGGAGCTGGTCGACGTCGATCTCGTGCCCGACCGTGGCGTGTTTGACGAGCGCGACCTTCCAGCCTCGGGGACCGGGCACGAGCAGGTCCACACGCAGGAGCAGTCGGCCTGTGGCGTCGCTCAGGACCGCCCCGATGAGGGGGCGCCACGGCGTTTGCGGCACCGCGTGGGCGGACAGGCCTTCTTCCGTGCGCTGTTGCGCCTGCCGGAGGGCGTCGGCCGACAGTGCGGCTGGGTCGGTGCCCGGCGGGGTGATGACGCGCGCGCCCGGCCACGACGCCAGCAGCGCTTCCATCGGTGTGGCGCCGCCCACGTCTCCCGCGTCGGCACGTTCGATCTGCACGGCGCGCAGGCTGGCCGTGTCCGGCGCGTGGTGGTGCAGCCACAGCCGGCGTGGACATTGGCGCCAGCGGCGCAGATCGGCTTCCGAGAGGCGCAGGGAAGAAGGCTCGGCGTCCAGGGCCTCGGAGGTGCGCGCGGCCGCCAGGCTGTGCAGGATCAGGACTGAACTCATCGTGGACACCGGCCCGTCAGGCCGACCAGGTCATCACCTGCGGGTCTTCGTCGCCGATGGAGACGATGGCTTGCGCCAGGTGTCCCTCGAGGGCCCAGTGGTAGACGTGCAGCATCTCGACCTCGCCGTAGACCCGCTTTTCGCAGCGCACCATGCGGCCCTGTGCGTCGTATTCGGCGCGGAAGAAGGTGTTGCGGTGGCCCAGACCATCGGGGGGCAGTTCTTCCGTGAGTTGCAGCGGCAGGCTCACGCCTCGGTAGGTCAGGAACCAGCGCTGGGTGACGGCGTCGGCGCAGACGAGGCCTTCGGTCCGGCCTGTGTGGGAGAAGGTTTTGGTCACGGGAGTGTCCTGCGGCGTTCAGTGCGATCCGGGCTTGCCCCAGGGCTGGCTGCCCGGCACCAGCGTGGCCTGGATGCCGGCCTTGGCCACGGCTGCGAGCGTCTTGTAGAGCGTGGCTTCGTGGTCCAGCGTGCCTCGGGCACTGAACACGCCCACGTAGCGGGCGCCTACGTCGACCTCGCAGCGGTAGCCGTGGCCGGGATCGTCGACGTCGCGCAGGTTTCCGTCCCAGTCCAGGAAGTAGCCGCGGGAAACTTGGGGGGTGTGGTCGGTGCTCATCTGGGGAGATCCCAAGGAAAAAAGGGGGGGGGAATGACGCGACGGGATCAGGCTGTCACGGACGGCGAACCAGGTGGTGGTGGATCACAGCGTTCGCGCGCCGAGGCGCAGCCTTCGAGCTTCGCGCCCGGACGCACGCTGCCGGGCTTCAACCCGATCCAGGCCTCGACGGTGTCGGCGTCGAAGCCGACCTGGCGGGTGCCGTCGTCGGCGCGCTGCATCAGGGGGCGGCGGATCAGCAGGGGCTCGGCCAGCAGGGCGCTCAGTGCCGCGTCGGCGTCGAGCGCTTCGGGCGCGATCTCGCCGCTCTTGACGCGTGGGGCCGCACGGTTGAACCACTGCTCCACCGGCAGCGGGGCCAGGAAGGCCCGCAGCGATTCGCGGGTCCACGGGGTGGTCAGCAGGTCGTGGCGTTCCAGCGTGTGGCCGGCGGCCTCCAGCAGGGCCCGTTGGCGGGCGTTGCCGCCGCAGCCGGGTTTTTCGTAGAAGTGAAGGTGGGTCATGGGGCGCTCCGGGTGGCGGCACGCAGCATCTGCAGGCATTCGACGGAAGCGGCCATGTCCAGCGCGCTGAAGTCGTCCTGTGACGTGAGGTGCGGGTCGGCGCCGAGGTCCAGCAGCGTGCGCACGACC
>CAYYCN010000203.1:0-5184 GCA_964470355.1 uncultured Sphaerotilus sp. | reverse complement strand
CACGAAGGAACACGAAATGGCTAAGTTTCAACCGAAGGTCGCTGACGAAGGTCGCGACGACGGCATGCGCGAGAAGATGATCCAGGTGAACCGCGTGACCAAGGTGGTCAAGGGCGGCCGGATCATGGCGTTTGCTGCGCTGACCGTGGTCGGCGATGGCGACGGTCGCGTCGGCATGGGCAAGGGCAAGGCGCGCGAAGTGCCGGTGTCCGTCCAGAAGGCAATGGAATCCGCTCGTCGCAACATGGTGAAGGTGCCCCTGCGCAACGGAACCGTCCCGCACAACGTGCGCGGTGAACACGGCGCTGCCAAGGTGCTGCTGGCTCCCGCTCCTGCGGGTACCGGCATCATCGCCGGCGGTCCGATGCGCGCCGTCTTTGAAGTGCTGGGTGTGACCGACATCGTGGCCAAGAGCCTCGGATCGTCCAACCCGTACAACATGGTGCGAGCCACCTTTGACGCTCTGCAGCGCGTCACGACTGCCTCGGAAGTGGCAGCCAAGCGCGGCAAGACGATCGAAGAGATCTTCAACTGATCGCGGGGGACACGAAAATGTCTGAACAAAAGACGGTCACCGTCAAGCTCGTCAAGAGCCCGATCGGCACCCGTGCTTCGCACCGTGCGACTGTGATGGGTCTCGGCCTGCGTCGCCTGAACAGCGAGTCGACCCTGGTGGACACGCCCGCCGTGCGCGGCATGATCAACAAGATCTCCTATCTGGTGAAGGTGCTCTGAGCACCGTCACGAGAAGAAGAGGAAAGTAGTCATGGAACTCAATTCGATCAAGCCGGCCGCCGGCGCCAAGCACGCCAAGCGTCGCGTGGGCCGTGGCATTGGCTCCGGTCTGGGCAAGACCGCAGGTCGCGGTCACAAGGGCCAGAAGTCTCGCGCCGGTGGTTACCACAAGGTCGGCTTCGAAGGCGGTCAGATGCCGTTGCAGCGTCGTCTTCCCAAGCGCGGCTTCAAGTCTGCACTGCTGAAGTTCAACGCTGAAGTCACGCTGTCGGAACTGCAATCCCTCGGTCTGGAAGCCGTCGACCTGCTCGCGCTCAAGAGCGCTGGTCTGGTGGGCGAGCTGATCAAGAACGTCAAGGTGATCAAGTCCGGCGAGCTGACCCAGAAGGTGGCTCTGAAGGGTGTGGGCGCGACCGCAGGTGCCAAGGCTGCCATCGAGGCAGCCGGTGGTTCGGTCGAGGCCTGATCCCGATCAGGTGGCAGACTGACGACTCGAAACGCTGAACAGGGATCCTGTGTCGAACAACGCATCTCAACTGGCCAAGAGCGGCAAGTTCGGTGACCTCCGTCGCCGGCTCGTCTTTCTCTTGCTGGCGCTGGTGGTCTATCGCATCGGGGCTCACATTCCCGTTCCCGGCATCAACCCGGATCAGCTGGCTCAGCTGTTCAAGGGCCAGCAGGGCGGGATCCTGAACCTGTTCAACATGTTCTCGGGCGGCGCGCTTTCGCGGTTCACCGTGTTTGCGCTGGGCATCATGCCCTACATCTCGGCGTCGATCATCATGCAGTTGATGGCCTACGTCGTGCCGGCCTTGGAGCAGTTGAAGAAGGAAGGCGAAGCTGGCCGTCGCAAGACGACGCAGTACACGCGCTACGGCACGCTGGGCCTGGCGATCTTCCAGTCCATGGGCATTGCCCTGGCACTCGAAGGGTCGCAGGGTTTGGTGATCGAGCCGGGTGTGATGTTCCGTGTCAGCACGATGATCAGCCTCACTGCGGGCACGATGTTCCTGATGTGGCTGGGTGAGCAGATCACCGAGCGAGGTCTCGGCAACGGCATCTCGATCCTGATCTTCTCGGGCATCGCGGCGGGTCTGCCCAGTGCCATTGGTGGGCTGTTGAATCTGGTCAGTACCGGTTCGATGAGCATCATCGTGGCGCTGTTGATCGTGGCGATCGTGATCGGTGTGACCTTTGTCGTGGTGTTCGTGGAGCGTGCTCAGCGCAAGATCCTCGTGAACTATGCCAAGCGTCAGGTCGGCAACAAGATCTACGGTGGACAATCGTCGCACTTGCCCTTGAAGCTGAACATGTCGGGCGTCATTCCTCCGATCTTCGCTTCGTCGATCATCCTGTTGCCGGCAACGGTGGTGGGCTGGATCGCGACCGGTCAGAGCGACAGTGCCGTCATGCGGTTCTTGAAGGATGTCTCGTCGGCTTTGTCGCCGGGTCAGCCGATCTATGTGCTGCTTTACGCTGCCATGATCGTGTTCTTCTGCTTCTTCTACACCGCGCTGGTGTTCAACAGCAAAGAGACGGCCGACAACCTGAAGAAGAGCGGTGCGTTCATTCCGGGCATCCGGCCGGGGGACAACACGGCGCGGTACATCGACAAGATCCTGGCGCGTTTGACGTTGGGTGGAGCGGTGTACATCACGCTGGTGTGTTTGTTGCCTGAGTTCCTGGTGCTCAAGTACAACGTTCCGTTCTACTTCGGCGGTACCTCGCTGCTGATCATCGTGGTGGTGACCATGGACTTCTGGGCTCAGGTTCAGTCGTATGTGATGTCGCAGCAGTACGAGTCGCTCCTCAAGAAGTCGAACTTCAAGGGTGCCAGCTGAACGGGTCTCCGTTCGCGACATCTGAACGTCTGAAAAATTTTTCCGTGCTCGCATCGTGTTTCCGGGCGAAGTGAGCGAGTTCATTCGAGTCCCGGAAGACAGCGCAAGCCGATCAAGGAGAAGACCATGAAAGTCTCCGCATCCGTCAAGAAGATCTGCCGCAATTGCAAGATCATCCGTCGCAAGGGTGTGGTTCGTGTCATTTGCACCGACCCGCGCCACAAGCAGCGTCAAGGCTAATCCCCTGGCTGCAACCGTATAGAGGACGCACATGGCACGTATTGCTGGTATCAACATTCCGCCGCACAAGCACACCGAGATCGGCCTGACCGCCATCTACGGCATCGGTCGTACGACCGCACAGAAGATCTGTGACGCTTGTGGTATCGCCTACAACAAGAAGGTCAAGGACCTGAACGACTCGGATCTCGAAAAGATCCGTGACGAAGTGGGCCGCATGACCATCGAGGGCGATCTGCGTCGTGAGATCGCCATCAACATCAAGCGTCTGATGGACCTGGGCTGCTATCGCGGCTTCCGTCATCGTCGTGGTCTGCCCGTGCGCGGTCAGCGCACTCGCACCAACTCCCGCACCCGCAAGGGTCCGAAGAAGGGCGCGGCAGCGCTGAAGAAGTAAGCCGTAGGCTGAAGAGAGTCATCAATGGCAAAAGCACCCAATAACGCCGCCCGTCGCGTCAGCAAGAAGGTTCGCAAGAACATTGCCGACGGTGTCGCGCACGTTCACGCATCGTTCAACAACACGATCATCACCATCACCGATCGCCAAGGCAACGCGTTGTCGTGGGCTTCGAGCGGTGGTCAAGGCTTCAAGGGTTCGCGCAAGTCGACCCCGTTCGCGGCGCAGGTCGCAGCGGAAGTCGCAGGTCGTGCTGCCCAAGAGCAAGGCATCAAGAACCTGGAAGTCAAGATCAAGGGCCCGGGCCCGGGTCGCGAGTCTTCCGTGCGCGCGCTGGCTGCACTGGGTATCCGGATCGCTTCGATCTCGGACGTGACGCCTCTGCCGCACAACGGTTGCCGTCCTCAGAAGCGTCGTCGCATCTGATGGATCGCTGAGGCGTTGAGGCCTCAGCTATAATTCCGGATTCTCCGGCGGGTGCTGTCGTGCTCGCCGGATTCTTCGTTGGTCGATGCGTCGATCAACGCCCGCTGGAACGCGGGCCAGAAGCCCACCGTCTGTGGACCCGATTCGCAGACTCGCGCCAGTTTGGCTGGCGTGATCATTCATCAAGGAAAAGTACAAGTGGCACGTTACCTCGGCCCCAAGGCCAAACTGTCTCGCCGTGAAGGCACCGACCTGTTCCTCAAGAGCGCCCGTCGCTCGATCGCGGACAAGTCCAAGTTCGAAACCAAGCCGGGCCAGCATGGTCGCACTTCGGGTTCGCGCACTTCCGACTTTGGCGTGCAGCTGCGTGAGAAGCAGAAGGTCAAGCGCATGTATGGCGTGCTGGAGCGTCAGTTCCGCCGTTATTTTGCGGAAGCTGAGCGTCGCCGCGGCAACACCGGTGCAAACCTGCTGACGCTGCTGGAATGCCGTCTGGACAACGTCGTCTATCGCATGGGCTTCGGTTCGACCCGCGCGGAAGCTCGCCAGCTGGTGTCGCACAAGACGGTCACCGTAAATGGTCAGTGCGTCAACATCCCGTCGTATCTGGTCAAGGCGGGTGATGTCGTGGCCGTTCGCGAAAAGTCGAAAACCCAGGCCCGCATCATCGAGGCTCTGAAGCTGGCCGAGTCCATCGGCATGCCGGCATGGGTTTCGGTCGACGCCGCCAAGATGGAAGGTGTCTTCAAGAAGTCGCCGGACCGTGATGAGTTCGGCGCCGACATCAACGAATCGCTGATCGTCGAACTTTACTCTCGTTGATGACCGCTGCCTCTGCCGCCGGTGGCAGGCAGAGGTGTTGTCTGGGAGGGGCTGTCGCATGGGCGGGGCTCTTCTGCGGGTGGATCAGCCTTATCGGTGTAACGAGCCGAGGGTATTGACAGGAACTTTCAATGCAAACCAATTTGCTGAAGCCCAAAGCGATCAATGTCGAGCCCCTGGGTGGGCATCGTGCCAAGGTCACGCTCGAGCCTTTCGAGCGCGGTTACGGCCACACGCTCGGCAATGCATTGCGTCGGGTGCTGCTGTCGTCCATGGTGGGCTACGCGCCGACCGAAGTGACGATCGCGGGTGTGCTGCACGAGTACTCGACCGTTGACGGTGTCCAGGAAGACGTCGTTCACATCATGCTCAATCTGAAGGGCGTGGTGTTCCGTCTGCACAACCGCGACGAAGTCACGCTGGTGTTGCGCAAGGAAGGCGAAGGGCCCGTCACTGCCGCTGACATTCAGACGCCTCACGACGTCGAGATCATCAACCCTGACCACGTCATCGCGCACCTGGCTCAGGGTGGCAAGCTCGACATGCAGGTGAAGGTTGAGAAGGGTCGCGGGTACGTTCCGGGCAGCATGCGTCGCTACGCCGACGAGCCCACCAAGGCCATCGGTCGCATCGTGCTGGACGCTTCGTTCTCCCCTGTTCGCCGTGTCAGCTACACCGTCGAGAGCGCCCGCGTCGAGCAGCGCACCGACCTGGACAAGCTGG
>CAYYCN010000202.1:0-5200 GCA_964470355.1 uncultured Sphaerotilus sp. | reverse complement strand
CGGCCATGTCGGGCCGACCAGTGGTGCCATCGCTCACCTGGGCAAGGACAACGAGCTCGGTGCCCGCATGGCCGTCGATGAACTCAACGCCAAGGGCGTGACCATTGCCGGCAAGAAGGTCAAGCTTGAACTGCTGGCCGAAGACGACGCTGCGGATCCGAAGCAGGGCACCGCCGCCGCCCAGAAGCTGGTCGACTCCAAGGTGTCCGGCGTGATCGGCCACCTGAACTCGGGCACGACCATCCCGGCTTCGAAGATCTACAGCGACGCGGGCATCCCGCAGATCTCGCCTTCGGCCACCAACCCGAAGTACACCCGCCAGGGCTTCAAGACCGCCTTCCGCGTGGTGGCCGATGACGTGCACCTGGGCGGCACGCTGGGCCGCTACGCCGTCGACCAGCTCAAGGGCAAGAAGATCGCTGTCATCGATGACCGCACCGCTTACGGCCAAGGTGTGGCCGACGAGTTCGAAAAGGGCGTCAAGGGCAAGGGCGGCACCATCGTGGGCCGTGAAGCCACCAACGACAAGGCAACGGACTTCACCGCCATCCTGACCAACATCAAGGGCAAGAAGCCCGACGTGATCTTCTTCGGCGGCATGGACGCCGTGGGCGGCCCGATGCTGCGCCAGATGAAGCAACTGGGCATCAAGGCCAAGTTCATGGGCGGCGACGGCATCTGCACGGCCGAGCTGCCGAAGTTGGCGGGTGGGGCCATGGATGATGGCCAGGTTGTCTGTGCCGAAGCCGGTGGCGTGGAAGGCGCCGGCAAGAAGGACATGGAAGCCTTCGGCGTGGCGTTCAAGGCCAAGTTCAACACCGACGTGAAGCTCTACGCTCCGTACGTGTACGACGCCACCAAGATGATGGTGGCCGCCATGGAAAAGGCCGGCTCGTCTGATCCGGCCAAGTACATGCCCGTGCTGTCGAAGATGACCTACAAGGGCATCACCGGCACCATCGCCTTCGACGAGAAGGGTGACATCAAGAACGGCGCCCTGACGCTCTACACCTACAAGGGCGGCAACCGCGAACAGCTGGCCGTCGTGCGCTGATCGCGTCTTTCCGATCTCTCGGTGCCCGCAAGGGCAGAAAAGGCAGCCTTCGGGCTGCCTTTTTCGTCTTTTTCGCGCGAATGTCCGCGTGTAGGCCTCGAACGAAGGTGGGGCGAATACGCCCGTCAACGATTGGTGCTATGTTTCGTCAACCAACGGAGACGAGCATGGCTGCTACTTCCCCCTCTCTCACGCGAGCCTCGGGCCGCCGGAGACGATTGCCAGCTCCAGTGGAGATCGCCGCTCCACTGTCGCGTCTGGATCAGCTGAGGGCAGCCTTGCTGCCCACGGTGGACTGCCTCCAGCGCCGCCGGGCCGACTTGATCGATGCAGCCTTGATCGATGACTTTGTCGATCTCAACTGGATGGAGTGGCAAGGTGGCTCCCTCAAGCTGACCGTGACGGGCCAGAACATCTGCGTGCAGTTGCAGCGTGCTCGCCGGGCCGAAGAAAACGGCTGAGGTCTTTCCAGGCCCTGGAGGTTGGGGGCATCACCTGTGGGTTGGATCGAAGAAAAAAGGGTTCAAGTCGGGGCCATTTCGGCCGATGACCCGGATACCGCTTCGTCTAAATCCAAAAGGAGTACCCCATGACAGCGATCACGGCCACCTCGGCCATACAACCCGTCGTCAACCAAGCGTCGAGCAGTGACCCCGGCACGGTGCAGGGCGCAGCGGCCATGCTGGTTCTCAAGAAGGAACTGGATCGGCAGGCTGGATCGGCCGTGGAGCTGACCGAGTCCTTGCCCCAGCCGACGCTGGCCAACCTCGGCGCGCTCGGCACGCAGGTCAACACGTACGTCTGAGGAAGAAGATCAGACGCGGCCACGAAAAAGGCCGGTGCACTTGCAGTGCGCCGGCCTTGATCTTGGTGCCCAGGAGAGGACTCGAACCTCCACGATGTTACTCGCTAGTACCTGAAACTAGTGCGTCTACCAATTCCGCCACCTGGGCAGGTGTTCGTCTAGGAAGAATTGAACTATAGCGCAGTTTTGATCAGGTGCGCAAGCATTTTCAGCTGTTTTTTGCGCTGAAGGTATTGCACTGGTTGAGGTCGCCGGTCTGCATGCCCCGCTTGAACCATTGCATGCGCTGGGCGCTGGTGCCGTGGGTGAAGCTCTCGGGCACGACCGTGCCGGTCTGCTGGCGCTGCAGGGTGTCATCGCCGATCTGCGCTGCAGCGTTCAGGGCTTCTTCGATGTCGCCTTGCTCCAACCATTGGCGCGCCTGTTGGGAGTCGTGTGCCCAGATGCCCGCCAGGCAATCGGCCTGCAGTTCAAGGCGCACGGACATGGCGTTGGCCTGGGCTTCGCTGGAGCGTTGGCGGGCGCGTTCCACTTTCTCGCTGATGCCCATGAGCTGTTGCACGTGGTGGCCCACCTCGTGTGCCACCACATAGGCCTGGGCGAAATCCCCCGGTGCACCGAGGCGGCTGCGCATGGTGTCAAAGAAGCCCAGATCGAGATAGACCTTCTGGTCTGCCGGGCAGTAGAACGGACCCATCGCGGCGTCGCCGTTCCCGCAGGCGGTGCGTGTGGAGCCGCGGTAGAGCACCAGAACGGGTTTGCTGTACTGGGCGTTGTGGGCGGCGAACTGCTTGTCCCAGACGTCCTCGGTGGAGGCCAGGACGGCCGAGATGAACTTGCCGCCTTCGTCGGTCACCGGTCCGTTGCGGCTGGAGGTGTCGCGCGGCGCTTCGATGGACACGGGCGATTCGACGCCACCACCGCTGAGTGCACCGATGATGGTCACGGGGTTGATGCCAAAGATCCAGCCCGCCACCAGGGCCACGGCGATCGTGCCCAATCCGATGCGGCGTCCACCGCCGAAACCACCGCCGCCCCCGCTGTAGGAGCCACCGCCCTCTCGGCGATCTTCGATCTGGCTGCTTTCTCTCTGCCCTTCCCACTTCATGTCGCTGTCCTCTTGGTTGTCGCCACCCGGGGCGGTCTGGGCCGGGTGTATCAGGGTGTGTATTCAGGCTGGATCATGCCTGCCAGTAGTCCGGTGCGCCATAGGTGGACTTGATGTAATCGATCCACAGGCGCACGCGCAAGGGCAGGTGCTTGGCGCTGGGAAACACCGCGAAGATGCCGTTGGGGGGGGCTGCAAACGCATCGAGCACGGTGACCAGCCTCCCGTCGCGCAGGTCGGCCGAGACTTCCCAGGTGCTGCGCCAGGCGAGGCCGAGACCGGCCAGACACCATTGGTGCAAGACTTGGCCATCCGTGCAGTCGAGGCGGCCGGGGGGGCGCAGGAACTGGACTTCTCTGTCGACATGAAAGGCCCAGCCGCGGGACTGGCTGGCCTCGGAGCTGAGCGTCAGGCATTCGTGCTGCCAGAGTTCCCTCGGGTGGGCGGGCCGGCCGTGGCGTGCCAGGTAATCGGGTGATGCCACGCACAGGCGTCGGTTGTCGGCCAGGCGCGCCGAAACCAAGCTGGAGTCGGGCAGGTCCCCGACCCGGATGGCGCAGTCGAAGCCCTCATGGACCAGATCGATGACCCGATCGGACAGGTTCAGCGACAGGCGCACTTCCGGGTGCTGCCGCAGGAACTCCGGAACCAGCGGGGCGACATGGCGCCGACCGAATCCTCCGGGGGCCGTCACGCGCAGGTGACCGCTGGCTTTCACGCCCCCAGCGGTCACGCTGGCTTCGGCATTGGCCAGATCGCTCAGCAGGCGGGTACAGTCCTCCAGGAACGCACTGCCCTCGTGGGTGAGGCTGAGCTTGCGTGTCGTGCGCAGCATCAGCTTGACGCCCAGGCGGGATTCGAGCGCATCGATGCGGCGGCTGATCATGGCCGGGGCCACCCCTTCGACCTGGGCGGCGGCGGTCATGCTGCCCTTTTGGGCGGCCAGCACGAAGGATTCGATCTGCTTGAGGCGATCGCTCATGGAAGTCTCAGGGAAAACCCGGATGATTTTTGCATCAAAGTCATGAATTCATGGACTTTGAATATATTAATCCATTGATTTGTTTGTAATACAGTCTCTCCATTCCCTTTCGGTCCATCCGTCCCCGCACACCCAAGGATGTCCAACATGACTGCACGCACCACGATTCACGGCCTGCAAGTGGCCACCGATCTGTTCCGCTTCATCGAAGACAAGGTGCTGCCCGGCACGGGTGTCGACAGCGCTCAGTTCTGGGCCGGTTTTGACCGGATCGTCGCCGATCTGGCCCCGAAGAACGCCGCCCTGCTGGCCGAGCGTGACCGCATCCAGCTGGAAATGGACGCCTGGCACAAGGCCCACCCCGGACCGATCGCCGACATGGCGGCTTATCAGGAATTCCTGAAGTCGATCGGCTACATCGTGCCGGTGCCGGAAGGCGTGCAATGCACGACCTCCAACGTGGACGCCGAGCTGGCCCTGCAGGCCGGTCCGCAGTTGGTGGTGCCGATCCTGAACGCCCGCTACGCCCTGAACGCGGCCAACGCTCGCTGGGGTTCGCTGTACGACGCTCTGTATGGCACGGACGCCATCCCTGAAACCGACGGTGCTGAGCGCGCCGGGGGTTACAACCCGATCCGTGGCGCCAAGGTCATCGGCTATGCCCGCCAAGTGCTGGATCAGGCCGCTCCGCTGGCCGCTGGCGGCCACGCCGATGCCACGCTGTACGCCGTGGTGAACGGCCAACTGGCCGTCACGCTGGACAACGGCACGGTCACCGGCCTGAAGGATCCGGCGCAGTTCGTGGGCTTCCAGGGTGACGCGTCTGCGCCTTCGTCGATCCTGCTGATCAACAACGGCCTGCACCTCGACATCCAGATCAACCGCAGCTCGTTGATCGGCAAGACCGATCCGGCCGGCGTGGCCGACGTGGTGGTCGAAGCCGCCCTGTCCACCATCCTGGACCTGGAAGACTCCGTCGCGGCCGTGGACGCCGAGGACAAGCTGCTGGGCTACAGCAACTGGCTGGGCATCCAGCTGGGCACGCTGACCGAAGAAGTCGCCAAGGGCGGCAAGACCTTCACCCGTCGTCTGAACGCCGACCGCGTCTACACGGGTGCCAACGGCGGTGAAGTGAAGCTGCACGGCCGTTCGCTGATGTTCGTGCGCAACGTGGGCCACCTGATGACCAATCCGGCCATCCTGTGGGGCGCCGAGGGCAAGGAAATCCCCGAAGGCATCATGGACGCCGTC
>CAYYCN010000201.1:0-5249 GCA_964470355.1 uncultured Sphaerotilus sp. | reverse complement strand
CACCGGCCCTGGTGCCGTTGGTGGCGGCCGAATTGGCCCGGATCAAGGGTGTGGACGTGGAAGAGGTGGCGCGCATCACCACCGACAACGGGTTGAGGCTGTTCGGCCTGGCGAGTGCTTGAGGTCCGGAACCGGAAAAGCGTGTCGGGTTTTTTCTGACACGGTTTTTCGTGTTTGGGCGACTTCAACCCACCGCCTCGCTTGCCTACAGTGTGTCCATTCAGAAACGATACACCTGCAGGAGCCACCCCATGATCTCGAAGTCCGCTGCCAATCCCTTCCTTCTCATGATGAATCCCGAAGCCGTGCTGCGCGCGGTGGAGTCGTCCGAGCGGTTGCGTGCGCTCGATCGGCACGTGTGCCGTCCGTTGGACAAACCCATGCTGGGCGGGCGCTCTTCAGAGAGCCTGGAGGCCGACGAAGCGCCCGTGCGGTCGGACGGGGGGGAGCGGTTCAGCCGACCGACCGGCTTCCAAGGCCTGGCCTGACGGGCCGAGTCCCTCAGGCGGCCATCGACGTCTGGGGCCGAGCGGGCTCGCGGGCCTGTCCGTCGGTTTCGGGGGCCATGACCACGCTGACTTCCACCGGGGGTGTGGCGGCTGCTTCTTCTGCGGCCTGGGCTTCCCGGGCCTCCCGGGCTTCAGCCAGGCGCTTCTGGCGTTCGCGCCACATCCGCGTGGCGTTGTGCAACGCCCCGCCGAGCAGCCCGGGGTGGTGAACCGCCACGTCGCGCACCCTCGTCAGGTGGGGTTTCCACAGGTGCGACCAGGGCGGGTGGGTGACAAAGCTCAGACGGTCGATTGACGGATCTGCGCACACCGATTCGAGGGTGTGCTGCATGATCAGGTTGCCGGGGGCGATGTGCGCGTGGTCGGCGTTGTAGCCGATCTTGAGCAGGTTCAGCTGGCGGTCGCTGATCAGGCCGAACTGGGCGGCGATGGTCTTGCCATCCAACGTCAGCAGGTTGATGCGACACAGGCCAAGGCGACCGAACTCCTGGACCAGGCTGCGGTAAAAGCTCACGAGCTGTTGGTCGTGGGCGATGTCTGTGCCGGCCTGGGTCTTCCAGCCGCTGCCTTCCACCGCCAGGAACTCGCCCAGGGCCCATTCCAGTCGGGAGGCACACGTGACCACTTCGTAGTGCACCTGACCGAGACCGTCGGCACGTCGGGCCAGTCGTTTCACGTTTTGCTTGAAGGATTTGGACACGGCCTTCAGGCAGGTGTCCAGGCCCTGGCTGCAGTCCATCCAGGCGGTGAAGGGGCGCTCGGCCTCAAGCGCCCGTGTGGTGGGCTGTGCCTGCAGGCTGCGCTCCAGGCAGGAGCCGTCGATCACGCGAGACAGTCGCAGCGTGGTCCAGCGCGGGCTGCGGCTGCTGTGCAGCCAGGCGGTGAGGGCTGGCCAGAATTCAAGGTCGTCCGGCGCGGCCACGACGTCGGCGAGGATCATGTGCGGACCGCTGACCAGCCGGTAAGTGGGCAGCAATGCGTTCTTGGTGCCCCCCACCCGTTCGATCGGCAGGACGCCGCGCAGGGTGGTGCCGTGCCGTGCGGCAACAAACAGCATGTGATCCGGCTGGGTGCTCAGCCCGCGCAGGTAGCTGTGGAACCAGGCCGGGTGCTGGAGGTAGGTCCAGCGCCCGGGGCCTTGGACCAGAGCGCTCCAGTCGTTGCGCAATTCATCCAGGCCCGTCAGGCCCCGGTGCACGGTAAAGGTCCAGTCTCGGAAAGCGGTGGGGTTCATCTGCTCTATCACGCTTGAACTGCAGGCGTCGGGTTTCCGATTGTGGTCACGGGGGCGGGGCTCAGCCACGTCCCCGTTGTGTCAGTCGGGACAGTGCGTGCCAGATTACGCACTTGATGGACGACTGAACAGACCCGGAGTTGGTGCCCTGCAAGGGGTGGCAGGTGTAGATCCGGTTGGCAAAGTCGGTCTTGACCTTGGTCGTGCCGGGCCACATGTAGATGTGTTGCAGTCGGTCCACACCGATGGCGTGCATGGCCTTCTCGTACATCAACACCCGGCCCGGGGAGAACTTGCCGTAATCGGGGTCGAAGGCGGTGAGCTGGAAGAACAGGGTGTCGCCCCAGGCGAAGCACAGGGCGAAGGCCTTGAGCCGGTCCCCTTCCGAGATGAGGAAGTAGCGGGTGATGCCCCGCTCCTGGGCTTCCTGCAGCAAGGCCAGGTAGGCGTTGCGTTCGCCGGAAAGCTCGAAGATCGAGTGCCGGCTCTGCCCCTTGCCTTCATGAGCGGCCTGGCGCTGGACGTGGATGTCGATGAGTTGTTCCAGCTCCTGCCCGCTCAGGGCTGGCTTGACCTCGATGCGTGCACCGTGTCGTTCGAGTTGGCGCAGGCTGGCGCGCACCGAGGCGAACGTCGACTTCTTGAGCGAAGCCTGGAACGCCTCGACGTTGTCGGGCAGGTCCAGGATGTAGCCGGGCATGTCCTCCGCGGGGCCGAGCCCCAGGCCGAGCGCCTGGCCCAGGGCCACGCGACCGGGGGCGTGCTCCGAGAGATAGCCCAGGTCGATGTGGTCGATTTCGCGTGGCTGGCTGGTGCGGATGTGTCGAGCGAACGCTTCGGCACAAGCCGGGGCATCGGACGGGTCCTGCACCAGCAGACTCCCTTCGAGGCGCAGCGAGCCGGTGATGCCGCCCCAGCAGAACAGGCGACGCACCTTGGCCCGGCTCCACCCCTTGCGGTCGATGGCCCAGGGGGCCAGGCCCACCAGTTCGTCATTCCGCCAAGCCAGCAGGAAGTACAGGGATTGCGAGGGCCGCAGGTACACCGTTGACAGGTGGCGCACCCACATCGGGGTACAAAAAAGGCCAAAACCTCCGGGGCATCGCTCCAGAAAGCGTTCGTAGGCGGGGCCCAGGGCTTCCAGCTGGGCCAGCGAGCGGACGGTGGAGATTCGCAGGGCGGTGGAGGTCATGCGGCGGTGCTCAGAGGCGGGCCCAGGCCGGACGCTCGTAGAGCGCGCGCAGCGGGGTGCGTTGCAGAATCTGATGGATGAGCACGGCCCCGAGAATGGAGCCGATCCAGACCACCGTGGCGGCCATGTGCAGGCTCATCTGCGGTGTCGCGGGCGATCGCACCCAGTCGACCAGCGCCACCATGATGAGGTAGAAGCCCAGATAGACCACGATGGAGTTCTGGCCCAGGCGGTTGAGCCAGCGCATGGACGGCCAGCGGCTGAGCAGTGCCGACAACATCACCAGCGCGCTCACCCCCAGGAATCCCAGCACGAGGAGGGCCCACAGGTGGTTGGCTGCACCGAGCTTGATGACCACCGCGTTGAAGACCGCCCACACGGCGATCAGGACCGAGGCCAGGCGGGGGTGTTCCAGCGTCCAGTCGGCCAACTGGAAAAATCGCTCCGAGAACTTGTGCCCGGCGTAGAAGAAGACGAAATACTCGCCGAACCAGTCCAGCGGATAGATGCCGGTGTGGAACGGGAACATCATCATCAGGGCGGAGACCGGCAGCACGATCTTCCAAGACACGTGGCGCAGCAGACGGGTCACGACGAAGTAGACCGCCAGCATCATCAGGAACCACAGCATCGCCACGGGCTTGTACAGGCCGAAGGCCAGTTCCCGCAGTGCCATGCCCACGTCGTGTGGCCACGACCCCTTGAGCAGCCAGAGCCCCGGGATGATGATCAGGGTCCACAGCACCAGGAAGTACGCGTAGTGCACGACCTTGGTGTCGAGATAGCTCTTCCAGGGGCGGTCGATCACCCGCGACAGAAACAGGCCCGAGATCAGAAAGAAGTCGGGCATGCGAAAGGGTTTGGCAAAGGCCACGAAATAGCCGAGCCACCCGGCCTGGGTGTCCATGGTCCGGTGCACCCATAGGGCCACGACGGCCGCGATGCACAGACCCTTGGCGAAATCCACCCAATCGTAGCGGGACGCACGGGCAGCAGAGGAGATGGCGTGGTTCATGGCGAGGTACAGCAGGCGGCACGAGCCGGCATCTTGGCGAAGGCTGTAGATGTAACAGCGGGTGCGGAGGTAAACAAGTGTGTACCGCCTCATCCAAGGGGGTGAGGGTGCACAGTATTCACGTTGTGAGCCCACGAATCGTGTGGTGCAGGCTCATCGTCGGAGCCCACGGAGCGGTGTCGCGGCCGGCGACGGGCCGATGGTCATGAAACGCCTCTACACTGCGCGGTTTCTTTCATCCCGTCCACGATCCGGCTGGAGTTTCCGTGATGCAGCGTTTTCATTTCCCCATCGTCATCATCGACGAGGACTACCGTTCCGACAACACATCCGGTCTGGGGATCCGCGCGCTGGCCGAAGCCATCGAGAAGGAAGGGTTTGAGGTGCTGGGGGTCACCAGCTACGGCGACCTGAGCCAGTTTGCGCAGCAGCAAAGCCGTGCGGGGGCCTTCATCCTGTCGATCGACGACGAGGAATTCTCCACCGGTCCGGAGCTGGATCCGGCGGTGCTCAACCTGCGCAAGTTCATCGAGGAGATCCGCTTCCGCAACCCGGACATCCCGATCTACATCTACGGCGAGACGCGCACCAGCCAGCACATCCCCAACGACATCCTGCGCGAACTGCACGGCTTCATCCACATGTTCGAGGACACGCCGGAGTTCGTGGCGCGCCACATCATCCGTGAATCGAAGAGCTACCTCGATGGCCTGGCGCCGCCGTTCTTCAAGGAACTGATGGAGTACGCGCAGGACGGGTCCTATTCGTGGCACTGCCCGGGGCATTCCGGTGGTGTGGCTTTCCTGAAGAGCCCGGTCGGGCAGATGTTCCACCAGTTCTTTGGCGAGAACATGCTGCGCGCGGACGTCTGCAACGCGGTGGAAGAACTCGGCCAGCTGCTGGACCACACCGGCCCGGTGGCGCAGAGCGAGCGCAACGCCGCGCGCATCTTCAACGCCGACCACTGCTTTTTCGTCACCAACGGCACCTCCACGTCTAACAAGATGGTCTGGCACCACACGGTGGCGCCGGGTGACGTGGTGGTGGTGGACCGCAACTGCCACAAGTCCATCCTGCACTCGATCATCATGACCGGGGCGATTCCCGTGTTCATGACGCCGACGCGCAACCACTACGGCATCATCGGCCCGATTCCGCAGTCGGAGTTCACCCGCGAGGCCATCGAGGCCAAGATCGCGGCCAATCCGCTGCTCGAAGGCGTGGACCCCAAGACGGTCAAGCCGCGCATCATGACGGTCACGCAGAGCACCTACGACGGCGTGCTCTACAACACCGAGA
>CAYYCN010000200.1:0-5256 GCA_964470355.1 uncultured Sphaerotilus sp. | reverse complement strand
CCCATGCAAGTGCGCTACCAGGCTGCGCTACGCCCCGACTGAGAATGAAATTCTATTGCGATTCCGACTGCGGCGTCAAGAGTTTTTAGCGATCGATTTTAAAAATCTGCTTCCAGCAGGGTCCGGATAGCCAGCAGCTCCTCACGCAGGCTCCAGCCGGACGATGGAGACGACGGCCCTTCCTCCTGGGCAGGCACCATGGTCGGCCAACCGCTCAACGGCTCATCCACGACGGACATTCCAGGCACGCCTGGCTGAGCCTCCAGCGACATCGCCTCCGCGGCCGGCATTTCGGTCACCTCCGGCACCGGCAAGGTGTCGGTGCCGGCATCGCCTTCCACCAAACGGTTGCGAGCACCGCTGATGGTGAACCCTTGTTCGTACAGCAGATCGCGGATCCGACGGATCAACAGCACCTCGTGGTGCTGGTAGTAGCGCCGATTGCCACGGCGCTTCATCGGACGAAGCTGAGTGAACTCCTGCTCCCAATACCGCAGCACGTATGGCTTGACCCCGCACAACTCGCTCACTTCACCGATGGTGAAGTAGCGCTTGCCGGGGATTTCAGGGAGTTGCGTTTGCATTGCGAATCAATGCGCTGGGAGCGAAAAGCTCGACTTTACTCGAACTCTCCTGGCGCCGGCGCCTCTCCTTGGACGATGGCCTTGAGCTTGTGACTGGCGTGAAATGTGACCACGTGGCGCTCGTCAATGGGAATCGCCTCGCCCGTACGGGGGTTGCGTCCCGGACGGGCCGCCTTGCGACGCACCTGGAAGTTCCCGAAGCCCGACAACTTGACGTCCTCCGAACGCACGAGTTCGTCGTGAATGGCTTCGAAAAAGGCCTCCACCATGTCCTTGGATTCCCGCTTGTTCAAGCCCAAGCGCTCAAAGAGCAGTTCAGCCAGTTCCGCCTTGGTGAGCGTGGGGGTCTCGATGGTGGGGATGATCAATCGGTCCATGTTCTCGTTCTTTCCCGTTGGACTGCAGGCATGCGACCCTCCTGGCGCGCATGCCCACCACGGAGGGAAGCATCAGGCGCCGCGCAGGCGTGCACCGGTAGCTGTACCTGCTGCCGCCAGCACCGCTTGGATCACCTCGTCGCTGCGCGCATCGGTGAGCGGCTGCTCATCATCCAGCAACTCCAGGCGAATGGCCAGACTGCGTTCACCCGCCTCCATGCCCTGCACCGGTGTGGTCGGACGGTAGACGTCGAACAGGCGGGCCTGACGCACCACGCCGCCCGTCGGCGCCGCCAGCAAAGCGTCGATCACCGCGTCGTGGGCGACCGATTCGCCCACGATCAAGGCGAGGTCGCGCGTCACGGACTGCTGACGGGACAACGGCTGGAAAGCCGGCACCACCCGCTGCTGCAGCGCCGCCACGTCCAGTTCGAACACGACCGGGGCGAGCGGCAGTTCGTAGGTCTGGCCCCAGCGGGGGTGCAGTTCGCCCACAAAGCCAATGACCTGGCCGTCCAGCTCGATGCGAGCGCAACGCCCCGGGTGCATCGCCGGATGCTCCGCCGCCACGAAGCGGGCCTGACGCGGCGCCAGCAGTGCCTCGATGTCGGCCTTCACGTCGTAGAAGTCGACAGTGCGCTCCTTGGCACCCCACTGCAGCGGCTCGGCCGGACCATAGGCCAGGCCGGACAGGCGCAGCGGCTGATCGATCCCAGCCACGGCACTTTCCGAGGCCACCACGGCCGCATCCTTGCGGAACACGCGGCCCAGCTCGAACACCCGCACCCGGGTCGCACGGCGCGACAGGTTGGTCCGCAGCACCTGGATCAGGCTGCCGATCAGGCTGGATCGCATCACCGACAGCGGCGCCGCAATCGGGTTGAGCAGACGGATCGGGTCGGTGTTGCCGGCCAGTTCCGCCTCCCAGCGCTCCTCGACGAAGGAGAAGTTGATCGTCTCCTGGTAGTCGAGCGCCGCCACGCTGCGGCGCAGCGCATGGCTCGGGCGCACCGCCTCCGGGCGCACACGGGCCGTCACCGGCGCCACGGGCGCGGTCAGCGGCAACTGGTCGAAGCCGATGACACGGATGACCTCCTCGATCAGGTCTTCCTCGATCTCCAGGTCGAAGCGCCAGCTCGGCGGGGTCACGGTCAGCGCGCCCTCGGCCTCGGTGTAGGCCAAGCCCAGGCGGCCCAGCACGGTGGCGCACTGCGCCTGCGTGACGGGCATGCCGATGACCTTGGCGGCGCGGTCCACGCGCAGCGTCACGGGGGCGCGCTGCGGGACGTTGACGGTCTGGTCGTCCAGCGGACCGCACACGGTCGCCTCGCCGCCGCAGATCTCCAGGATCAGCGCGGTGATGCGCTCGATGCGCGCCATGGTCTGGGCGGGGTCCACGCCGCGCTCGTAGCGGTGCCCGGCGTCGGTGCTGAAGTTGTAGCGGCGGCCCCGACCGGCCACGGCGTCCGGCCACCAGAAGGCCGCTTCGACGTAGACGTTGGCGGTGTCGTCGCCCACGGCGGTGGCGTCACCGCCCATGATGCCGGCCAGCGATTCGATGGCCTGATCGTCGGCGATCACACCCACCTGGCCATCGACCGTGATGGTGTTGCCGTTGAGCAGCTGGAGGGTTTCACCTTCGCGGCCCCAGCGCACCGTCAGGCCGCCGTGGATCTTGTCCAAATCGAAGATGTGCGAGGGCTGACCGGTCTCGAACATCACGTAGTTGGAGATGTCCACCAGGGCGCTCACCGAGCGCTGACCGCAGCGGGCCAGGCGGTCCACCATCCACGACGGCGTCTGGGCCTGGGGGTTGATGCCGCGCACGATGCGGCCGGAGAAGCGGCCGCACAGATCGGGCGCTTCCACCTTCACCGGCAGCACGTCGTCGATCTTCGGTGCCACGGGCTCGGCCACCAGGGGCTTGAGCGGAGCGCCGGTCAGCGCGGCCACCTCGCGGGCCACCCCGTACACGCTCAGGCAGTGGCCCAGATTGGGCGTGAGCTTGAGGGTGAACAGCGTGTCGTCGAGGTTCAGGTATTCGCGGATGCTCTGACCCACCGGCGCATCGGCCGGCAGCTCCAGCAGGCCGCCGTGGTCCTCGGCCAGCTTGAGCTCGCGCGCCGAGCACAGCATGCCGAAGCTCTCCACGCCGCGCAGCTTGCCCTTGCCGATCTTGAATGGCTTGCCGTCCTCACCTGGAGGCAGTTCGGCGCCGACCATGGCCAGCGGGATCTTGATGCCCGGGCGGGCGTTGGGCGCGCCGCAGACGATCTGCAGCGGCGCCTCGGGCGTGAGCGCACCGGCGCTGACCGTGCACACGCGCAGGCGGTCGGCGTTGGGGTGCTGTTCGGCGGTCAGGATCTCGCCGACGACGATGCCGGTGAACGGCGGCGCCACCGGCTGGAGCTCTTCCACCTCCATGCCGGACATGGTCAGCAGATCGGCCAGCTGGGCGGTGCTCAGGTCAGGGTTGCAGTACTCGCGCAACCACGATTCAGGAAATTGCATGTCATCGGTCCTTGGGGGAGCGAGGGAAAACGGCGGGTTCGACAGCGTCGATGGCAGCGTCGGCAGAGGGGTTCAGCAGGCAGGCTCTTGGCGCGGCCGGATTAACCTCAGCGCGCCCTCGCCTGCTCAGCGGAACTGGCTCAAAAAGCGCAGGTCGCCGTCGAAGAACAGGCGCAGGTCGTTGACGCCGTAGCGCAGCATGGTCAGGCGGTCCGGGCCCATGCCGAAGGCAAAGCCGATGTAGCGCTCGGGGTCCAGGCCGTAGTTGCGCACCACGTTCGGATGCACCTGACCGGAGCCGGCCACTTCCAGCCAGCGCCCCTTGAGCGGTCCGGACGAAAAGGCGATGTCCACTTCGGCCGACGGCTCGGTGAACGGAAAGAACGACGGACGGAAGCGCAACTGCAGGTCGTCCGTCTCGAAGAAGGTGCGGAAGAAGTCGGTGAACACCGCCTTCAGGTCCTTGAACGACACGTTCTCGCCGATCCACAGGCCTTCGCACTGGTGGAACATCGGCGAGTGCGTGGCATCGCTGTCGACGCGGTAGGTGCGGCCCGGCGCGATGACGCGGATCTCGGGCATCGGGTCGTGTCCAGCGTGCGCAGCGGCGTGCTGGCGGGCGTAGCGCACCTGCATCGGCGAGGTGTGCGGGCGCAGGCACAGCGGGCGACCGGCTTCGTCCTTCATGTCGACGTAGAAGGTGTCCTGCATCGAACGCGCCGGATGGTTCTCCGGGTTGTTCAGCGCGGTGAAGCTGTGCCAGTCGGTCTCGATCTCGGGGCCGTCGGCCACGTCGAAGCCCATGGAGCCGAAGATCTGTTCGATGCGCTCCATCGTGCGCGACACGGGGTGCAGGCCGCCGACCGAGCGGCCACGGCCCGGCAGCGTCACGTCCAGCGCCTCGGCCTTGAGCTGCGCCTGCATCTGCGCCTCGGCCATCTCGGCACGGCGGGCGTTCAGCGCAGCTTCAATGCCCTGCTTGGTGACGTTGATCGCGGCACCACGGGTCTTCTTCTCTTCGGGGCTCAGGGCCGCCATGCCCTTGAGCAGTTCGGTCACACGACCGGTCTTGCCCAGAAATCGGGCCTTGGCATCCTCCAGAAGGGCCGGGCTGGTGGCCGCAGCGAATTCCGCCTGGGCCGACTGGACGAGTTGTTCAAGATCGTTCATCTGGAGGACGATGCAATGTCAGAAAGTCACGCCGTGCCGACAGCAGCGGACCGGAAAGATCCGGACGCAGGGCCATCCCACGGGCAAGAATAAAAAAAGGCCGAACAAAGTGTCGGCCTTTGAGGATCGGCGGGACACCCGGCAAGCCGAGGCCCACCAGATGCACAGCGATTCAGGAAGCTCAGGCGAGCTGGGCCTTCACCTTGTCGACGATGCTGCCGAAGGCAACAGGGTCGTGCACGGCGAGATCGGCCAGAACCTTGCGGTCCACTTCGATCTGGGCCTTCTTCAGGCCGGCCATGAACTTGCTGTAGGTCAGGCCCAGAGCACGGCTGGCGGCGTTGATACGCGCGATCCACAGACGGCGGAACTCACGCTTCTTGGCACGGCGGTCACGGTACGCATACTGACCGGCCTTCATCACCGCCTGTTTGGCGATGCGATAGACGTTCTTGCGACGGCCGCGATAGCCCTTGGCCAGAGCCAGGACCTTCTTGTGACGGGCACGAGCGGTAACACCACGTTTGACGCGAGGCATGTTCTATTTCCTTTCGTCTGGGTGGATTACAGGCCGGCGAACGGCAGCATCTGAGCCATGTGGCCCATGTTCGTCT
>CAYYCN010000199.1:0-5283 GCA_964470355.1 uncultured Sphaerotilus sp. | reverse complement strand
ACGGACACCGCCGCGCTGGAAGCCCCGCTGTCCGAGGCCGAGCGCGCGCGCGCCGAGGCCCTGTTGAAGGACGCTCAACCATGACTGGATTCATCGTCGGGGCCCTGGTCTTGCTGACCCTGACCCTGTGCCTGTTGGCCTGGCCGCTGATGCGCGGTGCCCGAGGGGTGTCCGTGTCTTCGCGGCAACTCACCGCCACCGTGTACCGCGACAAGTTGGCCGAGCTGGACCAGGACCTGGCTGCGGGCAGTCTGTCGGCGGCTGACCACGAGCAAAGCCGAGCGGAACTCCAGCGCCGCCTGATCGACGACAGTGCTGGCGCCGACGCCGTTCCGGTCGAGCCTGCGGCCCCGAAGGCCAAGCGCCTGTTCGTGGTGTTGTCCTTGCTGTTGCCGATGAGCGCGTTGGGCCTGTACCTGTTTGTGGGGGCGCCCGCGGCCCTGAACATCGGCCCCAATCCCCATCCGCAGGGGGTGTCCAGCACCGACATCGAGAAGATGGTCAGCGGCTTGGCCGCCAAGCTCGAGACAGAACCCGACAACGTCAACGGTTGGGCCATGCTGGCCCGCTCCTACAAGACGCTGGGGCGTTTTGAGGAAGCCTCGAAGGCTTATGCCCGAACCGGTCCGCTGTTGGCGTCCAATCCAGACCTCCTCGTCGACTACGCCGACAGCGTTGCCGCGGCCGCCAAGGGCTTCAATGAAGAATCGCTGCAACTGGTGGAGCGGGCCTTGAAGATCGACCCGAACCACCCGCTGGGCCTGTGGATGCGGGGGTCGGCCTTCTTCGATGCCGGCCGGTACGACCGCGCCATTGCAGATTGGGAACGGCTGCTGGCGCAGTTGCCTCCCGAGTCGGAGGACGTGAAGGCCGTCCAGGGCAACATCGCGGAAGCCAAGCGGCGCGCCGCCGGCAAGTGATTCGAAGGGGTGCCGCGCCGCATCTGCGCGGCACCACGACGCAGGCCGGTGACCCCTTAACCTGAACAGCATGTCGTGCAGGTGGGGCGGACGCACCGGGATGGACTCTCCATGGGTGCGAGGGGGGTTGAGATTCAAAAGGGGCGTTTTGACGCCCCTTTGTTTGTGTGTCCTGCGCGGGTGGCAGGACCGTCAAACGGGTTACCGTCTCCACACGCAGTGCACGAGCACAGGCACAGGCACAGGCACAGGCACAGGCACAGGCACAGGCACAGGCACAGGCAGGCGGGGGCCATGCAATGAAAAAAACTCCCGGAGGTTTCCCTCCAGGAGTTCTGTGGCGAGGACTGGACCGGGGCCGGACCTATTCCTCTTCTTCCGCGTTGGGGTCCTTGTAGCCCTTGGGCAGCTTGTGCGCGATGCCCTTGTGGCAGTCGATGCAACTCTGGCCGGCGGCCTTGGCTTCCATGTGCTTCTTGTAGGGCCCCTTCTTCTGGATTTCAGGGTTCATCGCATCGAAGTTGTGGCAGTTGCGGCATTCGATGGAGTTGCGCGATTTCATGCGCGCCCACTCCCGCTCGGCCATCTCCAGGCGGTGCGCCTCGAACTTTTCCTTGGTGTCGATGGTGCCGACGATCTTGCCCCAGACTTCCTTGCTTGCCTGGATCTTGCGCATCATCTTGTGCGTCCAGTCCTTGGGCACGTGGCAGTCCGAACAGACGGCGCGCACACCGGTGCGATTGCTGTAGTGGACCGTGTACTTGTATTCCTCGTACACGTTGTCCTTCATCTCGTGGCACCCGATGCAGAACTCCAGCTGATTGGTGGCCTCCATCCCGGTGTTGAACAGCCCCCAGAAGGCGATGCCCGACACGAAGCCGACGAACAGCAGCGTCAGCAGCGAGTACTTGACGCTCGGCCTTCTTAACTTGGCCCACCAGCCCGATGGGCGCTCCGAATCGCCTCGACTCTCAAACGACATGACTGCTCTCCGTCGGAATACGTGGGAATGGGGTCAGGTTCGGATCACTGGGTGGCCAGGATCCACTGGACCAGGTTGCGCATCTGCGCTTCATCCTTCGGCGGAATGGTCTTGACGATCTTGTGCTCTTCTTCTGAGCCGTCGGCCAGCTTGACCTTCTTGCCCGACGTGATGTGCTTGATCAGGTCGTTTTCGGCGCTGGCTTTGCCCTTGTATTTCTCGGCGGTCTTCAGGAAGGAGGGGCCGTCCTTGTCTTTCTTGATGCCGTGGCACTGGGTGCAGTTGTTGGATTGGGCCAGCGCCTTGGCGGCGTCGGCGTCCAGGGCGAAAGCCGGGCTGGACAAGCCCACACTCAGGAGCGCAGCAGCGGCTGCGGGGACGATCAATTTCGAGAGAGTCATTGCGTGAACTCCGATCAGGGTTGCAGGAAAAGAGGGCATAGCCTCAGGAAAGCGCCGGGATCACTGGGTCACGCCGACGAAACGGGTATCGACCAGTTCCTTGGCGTCGACCTGGGGCACGTGGCAGGTGTCGCACTGGAAGCGCGACATCTCGACCACGGGCTTGCCGTCGGCGCTCTTGACGGTCTTGGAGAAGTGGCTTTCACCCATGCGCGGCATCTTCTGGCCACGAAGTTCATCGGTGATGTGGCAGTCCATGCAGGCGTTCTCTTCGGCCGTCAGCGGGACGTACCTTTCGATGTTGTGCGGGACCATCGGCGGCTGACCGACGAAGGTTCGGGCGATCAGCTTCTTCTCGCCGACACCGGGGGTCTTCTTGCTGTAGTTCTTGATCTCCGGCGCGGTGTCGGCTGCCGTGACGTCGGCGCCGCGCATCGGCTTCGGAGGCGCGACCGTGGCACAGCCGATCACCGTGGCCAGGAGAGTCGCCATTGCAATGCTGACGGTCTTCTTCATGATGAACTCCACCCATTGGGGAAAAGATGACGACGGATTACTTCGGTTCTGCTGTCGGTTGACCAGAGACCGGAACGGAAAAACGGGGTCCAAAGGAAAACACGTCCTTTGCACAGACATCGACACAGCGACCGCAGTTGGTGCAGCGCGAGTCGAGAATGACGGGAGCGGCGCCTTTGACGCCCTTGAGCGGCGCGCGGATGATCTGGTGTTCCGGACACACGGCAAAGCAGTCCAGGCAGTCGTTGCATTCGCTGCGGGCCGGCAACTGCACGCGCAGCACCGAGACCTTGCCGATCAGGCTGTAAAACGCGCCGACCGGGCACAGGTGGCCGCACCAGCCGTTGCGCACCACGAACAGGTCGAACAGGAAGATCGCCAGAACCACCACCCAGGCGAAGCCCATGCCGAAGATCAGGCCGCGGTGCAGCAGGGACACCGGGTTGACCATTTCCCAGGCAATGGTGCCGGTCAGGGCCGTGATCACCAAGGTCATGGCCAGGATCCAGTAGCGGGTCGAGCGCGACAGGTGGGCGCCGCCGCCCAGGTTCAGGCGCCGACGCAGCCAGGAGGCCGAGTCGGTGACCATGTTGACTGGGCACACCCACGAGCAGTAGCTGCGTCCACCCACCAGCAGGTAAAAGGCGATGACGAGGGCCGCGCCGATGAAGGCCGTGGCCTCCGGCAAATGCCGGGTCAGCAGCATTTGCAGCAGCAGGTAAGGGTCGGTCAGCGGCAGCACGCCCAGTGTTTCGCTGGAACTGAGGTTGCCCTTGACGATCCAGATGCCGAACCAGGGGCCGAGCATGAAGGTCAGAAGGATCCCGATCTGGCTGGTGCGTCGCAGGAGGAGCCACTTGTGGGCGGCCAGCCAGCCCTTGGCTTCGACGGCGTCTGCCCCAACCGGGGTTCGATTGCGCGCGCTCACAGCTGGTCTCCCTTCAAGGCCCGGGGAAATCCAGCGTCGGGAGCGGTCGAGCCCGATCCAGATGCACCGGAAGCGCCCTGGGGTACGACAGACAGCCCCTTGCCGTTTTCATACTGCATGCCCTCGGGCATGTTGTAGCGGTGCTCCACATCGGGGGCCACCAAGCTGCCGCCGGCCTTTTCCTTTTCGATCCAGCCGAGGCGGTAGTGCTCGGAGAGTTGGCCTTTGGCCATGTACCGCGGGAAGACCTTGATGGAGGCCACCTCGGTCGGGCACGACTTTTCGCACTTGCCGCAGCCGGTGCAGTGGTCCGAGTGCACGACCGGCACAAACACGGTGTGCTTGCCGGTGCGGGCGTTGGTTTGTGGATCCAGCGTGATCGCCTTGTCGATCACCGGGCAGACCCGGTAGCAGATGTCGCAGCGCATGCCCAGGTAGTTGAGGCAGGTCTCCTCGTCCACCAGCACGGCCAGGCCCATCTGGGCTTTGTTGATTTCGGTGAGCGAATGATCCAGTGCACCCGTCGGGCAGGCCTGGACGCAGGGGATGTCCTCGCACATCTCGCATGGCGCCTGGCGCGCCACAAAGTACGGCGTGCCCGTGGCGAGCGGCTCTTCCGGCTTGGCCAAGTGCAGGATGTCGAACGGGCAATCGCGCACGCACAGGCCGCAACGGATGCAGGCCGCTCCAAACTCCGACTCGGCGAGGGCGCCGGGCGGACGAATGGCCGCTGGTGGGCGGGCCGTGGCGTGTCGGGCATAAAACCCCAGCCCGACACCCAGCAACCCCACGCCACAAGCCATGCGAGCGCTGTCGGCCATGAATTGGCGACGCGCGGCATGGCCTGCGTTCTTGGGAGAGGACTTGGTGTCGCTCATGGCGCAAAACCTCCGGGTGATGGCCGGCCGGACTCCTCCGGCCAGGGGCACACCCTAGGGCTGACTCGTATCGGCGTGACTTCCAGCGTGGCTCAGACCTTGACCACCTTGGCCGCGCACTTCTTGTAGTCCGTCTCCTTGGAGATCGGGCAAGTGGCGTCCAGCGTCAGCTTGTTGACCAGTCGGTGTTCATCGAAGAACGGCACGAAGATCAGACCTTCCGGCGGCTTGTTGCGGCCCTTGGTGTCCACGCGCAGCTGGATCTCGCCGCGACGGGTGGCCACCTTGACCACGTCGTTGCGCTTGAGGCCGCGCTTTTCGGCGTCCTTCGGGTGCATGTAGACCACGGCGTCGGGCATGGCCTTGTACAACTCGGGCACGCGACGGGTCATCGAGCCGGTGTGCCAGTGCTCCAGCACGCGTCCGGTGCACAGCCACAGGTCGAATTCCGGGTCGGGCATTTCTGCGGCTGGCTGGTAGGGCAGAGCGAAGATCTTGGCCTTGCCGTCCGGGTAGCCGTAAAAGCGCAGGTTCTCGCCCTTCTTGACATAGGGGTCGTAGCCTTCACGGAAGCGCCACAGCGTTTCCTTGCCTTCCACCACGGGCCAGCGCATGCCGCGCACCTTGTGATAGACGTCGAAGTCGGCCAGATCGTGGG
>CAYYCN010000198.1:0-5519 GCA_964470355.1 uncultured Sphaerotilus sp. | reverse complement strand
CGCACGCCGGCATGGGCGTGGCGCACTACACCTGGGCCACCTCGCCGCTGCGCCGCTACGTCGACCTGGTCAACCAGTGGCAGATCATCGCCTGCGCCCGCAATGGCCGCACCGCCGCGCTGGTGGCGCCGTTCAAGCCCAAGGATACGGCGCTGATGGCCATCATTTCCGGTTTTGACGCCGCTTACAGCGCCTACAACGCGTTCCAGAACGGTGTGGAGCGCTACTGGACGCTGCGCTGGCTGGAGCAGAACGGTGTGACCGAGATCGAATGCACGGCCATGAAGGATGGTTTGGTGCGCTGTGACACCTTGCCGCTGGTTCTGCGCGCACTCGGCGCAGAATCGCTGCCACGCGGGGCCCGAGTGCGCGTGCGTCTGGGTCGGCTGGATCTGCTGACGCTGGACGCTCACGGCAGTGTGGTCGCCCGACTCGATGAGAACGCGGCTCCGGCGCCGGTGGATGAGGCAGATGAGGGCGATGAAGCCGAGCAGGCGGCGCCGCTGTCGATCGCCATCGATCTGTCGGACGGTGAACCCGCGACCGAGGGCGGGGCCCCGGTTGCGGCCTCCGACGCCTGATCCACCTGGCGTTGTCGCCTGTGGCCCTGGACGCAGAACTGACCCCCATGCCGAGCTTCCTGAAGAAACTCTCGACCCTGCAGATCACGCTGTTGATCTCGGTCGTGTTGCACGCGATCCTGCTGACGATCCGCTTTGTGGCGCCGGAGGCTCTGGACCGGGTGCTGCAGGACACGCCGTTGGAGGTGGTGTTGGTCAACTCGTCCAGCAAGGAAAAGCCGGTCAAGGCCCAGGTGATCGCCCAGCGCAACCTGGCCGGGGGCGGCGATGCCGATCAGGGCCGGGCCACGTCTCCGCTGCCGCCTACTTTGCAGACCCAGTCCGGAGATGCCCTGGACGACATGCAGCGTCAGCTTGACCAGATGCAGCAGCAGCAGATGCAGTTGCTGTCTCAGGTCAAGCGTGAGCTGGCGGCCATGCCGAAGGCACGCGACGGCTCCGAGGCGGGTGCCCAGGTGTCCCCTGCTGAGGAAGAGCGGCGCAGGCACCTCACGAACCTGCTGGCTGAGATCGAGCGCCGCATCCAGGAGGAAAACGCGCGCCCCCGGCGGCGCTACGTCAGCCCGGCAGCCCGCGAAGGGGTGCATGCGCTGTACTACGACGAACTGCGCCGACGCATCGAGGACACCGGCACGCGCAATTTTCCGGAGTCCGCCGGGCAGCGCCTGTATGGCGAGCTGACCGTGCTGGTGGCCGTGGATCACCTGGGCCGGGTGGTGGAGGCGGAGATCGTCAAGGCCTCCGGCAACCGTGTGCTGGACCGCCAGGCCTTGGCGATCGTGCGCAGCGCGGCCCCCTACGGAGCCTTCACTTCGGCCATGAAGGCCCAGTTCGACCAACTGGTTTTTGTGTCGCGGTTCCGATTCACTCGGGACGAGGGCTTGCGCGCCAATGTGGAAGACGCCGCCGCCGAGCGTCCCTGAAACTTCTGATCACACCATGGACCGTTACGTCGTCATTGGGCACCCTGTCGAGCACAGTGTGTCACCCCGCATCCACGCCCTGTTTGCCCAGCAGACGGGACAGTCCCTCGACTATGGCCGGTGCTTGAGTCCGCTCGACGGTTTTGTCGAGACCGTGCAGGCCTTGGCGGTCGACGGGGTGCGGGGCTGCAACGTGACGGTGCCGTTCAAGTTCGAGGCGTTCGAGCTGGTGCGTGCGAACCGTCCCGAGGGCGTGAGCGTGCGGGCCGGCTTGGCCGGGGCGGCCAACACCCTGGGTCTGGACGCTTCCGGGTGGTGGGCCGACAACACCGACGGCATCGGACTGCGCCGTGACATCGAAGACAACGCCGGGGTGTCACTGCGTGGACGGCGCCTGCTGCTGGTGGGGGCCGGAGGGGCGGCGGCTGGGGTGCTTGGGCCGCTGCTGGAGGCGGGCTTGGCCGAGGTGGTGATCGTCAACCGCACCGCTGAAAAGGCCCTGGCTTTGGTCGATTCCCACGCCGCCTGGGCCCAGTCGCATGGGGTTCGGCTTTCGGCGCGCCCGCTGACGGAGGCGGGTGCGGGTTATGACGTGGTCATCAACGGCACCGCCAGCAGCTTGGCCGGTGCCGCCGTGCCGGTCCCGGCCGAGGTGCTGTCCCCACAGGGATGGGCCTGGGATCTGATGTATGGGGCCGGTGCCGCCGGGTTCCTCGATTGGGCGCGTGCGCATGGGGCGCAGGCGCGGGACGGGTTGGGCATGCTCGTGGAGCAGGCCGCCGAAGCCTTCTGGCTGTGGCGGGGGGTGAGGCCCGACACCTCGCCCGTGCTGGAGGCCCTGCGCACCGAGTTGGCTCGCAAGGCCGGCGGATGACTTCCGGGACGGCGGAAGTGCGACGCGTGCGCAAGGGTCGGATTCCGACCCGGCTGTGGCGGCTGGCGGTGCTGGTGGTCGTGGCCGGCCTGGGCCTGCAGCTGTGTTTTGTTCTGCGCGTGGCGGGGATGGCCGTGTTCGATCCCGAGTCCACGGCATTCCAGCGCAGCGAGATCGTGCGGCTGGTCGAGGAGCGCCACGAGTTGCCCTGGCGCCACGAGTGGGCCGACTACCCCGACATTTCCGTGTGGCTCAAGCGGGCGGTCATCGCCAGTGAGGATGCGGGTTTTGCAGACCACAGCGGCATCGAGTGGGATGCGATAGAAAAAGCGTGGGAGCGCAACCAGATCGCGGAAGAGCGCGCCGCCAAGGCCAGCGAAGACGCTGCCCGCCGAATCGACAAGCTGACTCGGCAGGGGCGACCGGTGCCGGAGATGTCCGCTCCCAAGCCCGTGCGCATCGTCGGTGGCTCGACCATCAGCCAGCAGCTGGCCAAGAACCTGTTTCTGTCCGGGGAGCGCACCGCCGTGCGCAAGGCTCAGGAAGTGCTCATCACCTACATGCTCGAAGGCCTGCTCGACAAGAGGCGCATCTACGAGATCTACCTCAACAACGTCGAGTGGGGCGCGGGTGTGTTCGGGGCTCAGGCGGCGGCACAGCGTTATTTCCGCGTGGACGCGGCCCGTCTGGCGCCGGCCCAGGCGGCCCGTCTGGCGGTGATGCTGCCTGCGCCGCGCCGGTTTGAGCAGCGACAGGGTTCACGCTACCTGAATGGTCGCACGTCGACCGTGATGGCCCGGATGCACGCGGTGGATTTGCCATGAGCGGGACGTGGTCCGACGAAGTCGCGGCCCTGGCCGCGCGACTGATCGTGGAGGAGGGCCTCGAATATGGCCCGGCCAAGCAGCGCGCGGTTCGCCAGTTGGGTGGAGGCGGGCGGCGGGAGTTGCCGGACAACGATCGGGTGGAGGAGGCGGTCTTCGAATACCTGTCGGTTTTCGGTGGTGAGACCCAGCCGGCGGAACTGCGGGCGCTGCGTGATGTGGCCGAACGATGGATGCTCCGCCTGCAGGAATTCCGTGCCCACCTGACCGGCGCGGTGTGGCGGGGCACGGCCACCCGGCACAGTGCCGTGCACCTGCTTTTGTATTGCGACGACAGCAAGAGTGCCGAGCTGGCGCTGCTCAACGCTGGGGTGGATTTTGATGTGGGCAGCACTCGGGGACCCAGGGGGGAGATGGTCGATCTGTTGCGGCTGTCTGACCGGGTGTCCGGGCTCGACGACCCCGTCACGGTGTGCCTGACCATCCTCGACCACGACGACCTCCGGGGTGCGCTGAAACCGGACGCCCGAGGGCGAACCCGGCAGGGAGATCTGGCGGCTTTGCGGATGTTGCGGATGGATGAGGGGGCCTCGCCTGACCTATGATCCCCGTGCCTTGCCCTGGGGCCGCCCGGGAAGGGCGTGGCGCGCACCATGCCATTTGCGCATTGCGCCGGCTGCAGAATTTGCATGTAAACGCATAAATTTCGCCGAAATGCGCGTAAAGTAGAGCTTCTGGCGCTGATTTAATCTGGTCGGCGGCTCATCAGACCACTTGTCGAATCCAGGCGTGTCAGTCGCCTGGGCCGTTTCGCGTTCGCGCCGTGGCGCGGCGGTGGTGACCCCACATCGAGCCAGGGCCTGTTGCCTGAACCGGGCAGCGGCCTCTCCATCCAACAAGGACGTACACACCATGGACCTTCGCAAGCTCAAGACCCTGATCGACCTGGTTTCGGAATCGAATGTTTCGGAACTCGAAATCACCGAGGCCGACGGCAAGGTTCGCATCGTCAAGACGGCTCCGGTTGTCACGGTGGCGGCGGCCCCTGCGATGGTCGCCGCGGCTCCGGTCGCGGCCGCTCCTGTGGCCCCGGCGGCCGCTGCCGCCGCACCCGCTGCCGAATTGAGCGGGCATGTCGTCAAGTCGCCGATGGTGGGCATGTTCTATCGTTCGACCTCGCCGGGCGCCAAGCCGCTGGTGGAAGTGGGGCAGCAGGTCAAGGAAGGCCAGGCCCTGTGCATCATCGAAGCCATGAAGATCATGAACGAGATCGAAGCCGACAAGTCCGGCACGGTCACGAAGATCCTGGTGGAGAACGGTCTGGCGGTCGAATACGGCCAGCCCCTGTTCGTCATCGAATAAGGCGCTGCGATGTTCAGCAAGATCCTCATCGCCAACCGGGGCGAAATCGCCCTGCGCATCCAGCGGGCCTGCCGCGAGATGGGCGTCAAGGCCGTGGTCGTCTACTCCGAGGCCGATCGTGACGCCAAGTACGTCAAGCTGGCCGACGAGGCCGTGTGCATCGGGCCGGCCCCCTCGGGTCAGAGCTACCTGCACATGCCCGCCATCATCTCGGCCGCGGAAGTGACGGATTCCGAAGCGATCCACCCCGGCTACGGCTTCCTCTCGGAAAACGCCAATTTCGCCGAGCGGGTCGAGAGCAGCGGATTCGCCTTCATCGGCCCAACGCCCGAGTCGATCCGCATCATGGGCGACAAGGTGTCGGCCAAGCGCGCCATGATCGAAGCCGGGGTGCCGACGGTGCCTGGCTCCGAAGGCGAGCTGCCCGATGATCCGAAGGAAATCATCCGCATCGGCCGTGAAGTCGGCTACCCGGTGATCATCAAGGCCGCCGGTGGCGGCGGTGGTCGCGGCATGCGTGTGGTGCACACCGAGGCGGCTCTGCTGACGGCGGTGGAGACCACTAAGGCCGAGGCGGGCGCGGCATTCAACAACCCGGCCGTCTACATGGAGAAGTTCCTGGAAAATCCGCGTCACGTGGAGATCCAGGTGCTGGCCGACCAACACGGCAACGCCGTGTGGCTGGGCGAGCGTGACTGCTCCATGCAGCGCCGTCACCAGAAGATCATTGAAGAGGCGCCAGCCCCCGGCATCCCCCGCAAGACGATCGAGAAGATCGGTGAGCGTTGCGCCGCCGCGTGCCGCAAGATCGGCTACCGCGGTGCAGGCACCTTCGAGTTCCTGTTCGAGAACGGCGAGTTCTTCTTCATCGAGATGAACACGCGCGTGCAGGTGGAGCATCCGGTGACCGAGCAGATCACCGGCATCGACATCGTGCAGCAGCAGATCCGCATCG
>CAYYCN010000197.1:0-5563 GCA_964470355.1 uncultured Sphaerotilus sp. | reverse complement strand
TCGATCAGCACGGCCGTCTGGATGGTCATGTGCAGCGAGCCGGTGATGCGCGCGCCCTTGAGCGATTGCTTCGGGGCGAATTCTTCGCGGATGGCCATCAGACCGGGCATTTCGGTCTCGGCGATCTTGATTTCCTTGCGGCCCCAGGCGGCAAGGGACAGGTCGGCGATCACGTGATCGGCGGCGAGGTTCGGGGTCACAGCGTTCATCGGACAAGCTCCAAACAAGGGTTGAGCCGCCGGTGGCGCAAACGGGGAGTCGGGGGACAAGGCAGTGCCCGGTGCGGACACGACTCACCCCGATTCCTCGCCGTGCGCCAGCAAGCGGGTGAGCGCCGTTGCCTGTGGAAGCCGGCAAACGCCAGATTCCGTTGAAGGGGTCCGAGCCTGGGGCGGTGGGGTGAAAAACCCGGACCGGCCTCGCAACGCTCCTCGGACGCAAGTGGACATTGTAGCCAGCGTCCCCCGCACTCGCAGGGGAGGGACAAGCCCGGAATCGCCCGCCAGAAAAACAGAACGGCCCCGAAGGGCCGTGCTTTGGACGGGTGCACCGCCCACCATCCGCCGCAAGCCACGCCACAGAGGGATGCGAGCCCCTGCTGCGGACGGGCGGCTCAGCCGCGCAGACGCATCACCCGTTGGAGGACGCCGCCAGCTGATCGTCCGACAGCCCGGACACCAGCGACGGCCGCCCCACGATCAGCGGATCGGCCGCACCGATGGTGGCCACATCCTTGCGGGTGTAGGGCAGGCGGTGCAGCACGTAGCGCATGGCGTTCAGGCGTGCGCGCTTCTTGCAGTTGGACTTGATGACCGTCCACGGCGAATCGGGCGTGTCGGTGTTCATGAACATGGCCTCCTTGGCGCGGGTGTAATCGTCCCACTTGTCCAGGCTGGCCATGTCGATGGGGCTGAGCTTCCACTGCTTGAGCGGGTGGCTTTCACGTTCCTTGAAGCGGCGGCGCTGCTCGGCCTGGCTCACCGAGAACCAGAACTTGAAGACGTGGATGCCGCTGCGCACCAGATGGCGCTCGAACTCCGGGGCCTCGCGCATGAACTGATCGTACTCGGCGTCGGAGCAAAAACCCATGACCCGCTCGACGCCCGCACGGTTGTACCAGCTGCGGTCGAACAGCACGATCTCGCCGCGCGTGGGCAGGTGCTGCACGTAGCGCTGGAAGTACCACTGGCCGCGTTCGACTTCGCTGGGTTTTTCCAGGGCGACCACGCGGGCACCACGAGGGTTCAGATGCTCCATGAAGCGCTTGATCGTGCCGCCCTTGCCGGCGGCATCGCGCCCTTCAAACAGGATCACGACGCGCGCGCCGGTGTCCTTCACCCAGGCCTGGAGCTTGAGCAACTCGACCTGCAGGCGGTATTTCTGCTTTTCGTAGCTCTTGCGGCTGAGCAGGTTCTTGTACGGATAAGCCCCTTCGCGCCAGCCCCCAGCCAGCTCGGTGTCGGGGTCCAGGCTCGGCGGCGCATCGCGGCCATCGGACACCCGGGCGTGAAGCGCCTGCTGCAAGGCCTTCACGTCGTCGGGGGACGCCCCACCGATGAGGGCCTGCAGACGATCCCGCCAGTCCGCGGTGGAGAGCTCTCCCCGCTCGCGGGCCGCCAGGTTGTCCCCCAGGGCCATGGCCTGGGCGGTGCGGGCGGCGGTCAGGGAGGCTTCGACCTCGTAGTGCTCGATGCCCCGCGCCGTGGCCGGGTGCTCTGAGTGGCCAACCGCCACCGGAGTCACCGCCGCGGACCGGCGGCGGCGGGTCGCCGGCACCGCCCCGGCCACACCATCGGCCCCGCCAGCGCCGTTGGCCACGACCTTCCGGGCCGAGGTTCTCGCCGCAGGCCGGGAAGGAGACACGGCCATCTCCGGCGTGCCGGCGGCCGAAACGGAAACGCCCGCATCCACCGGGGATGCAGGCACGGGAGTTTGACGCTTGGAAGTGGCCATTCGAGGTTCCGATCACGGGTCTGATATGACCCGATGATGAAACTCGCACCGAGCCGTGTCTTGTGCGATGTCAATTTCGGGCCGGTGAGCGACCCGAATCCGACACAACCAGTGCCTTATTGCAGGCGCACGACCACCATGGTCTGGTTCAGTAACTGGTAGCCGATCTCACCAAAGGTGACCGGGCCTTCCACACCGCCGATGGCCTTGCCTTCCAGCTCGCCAAACAGGAAGTTCAGGATGCAGTTGCACGAGAACACGGCGCCAGTGGCGTCGTACTCGGCCAGACGCTGGCGGAACGAGCCCGCGTAGTCACCGACCGGCTTGGCGATGCGGTAGTCCACGCCCGGGAAGACCGGGGCGTACAGCGCCACTTGGCCGGTCTCGGCGTCGATGCTCTGGAACGACACGTTGATGTGCGCGCCAGCGTAGTCGCCCACCAGCGGCAACTTGCCGTCGGCGATGCCGCGTTCCTTCAGGTACTGGGCCAGGTTGACCTTGCGGCCGTTGACCTCGCACTCACCCACCTGGAAGCCCACCTGGTCGAAGCGCAGCACATCGCCTTCGTCCGGTTCGAAAATGTTGACGATCTCGACCGAGGCCAGCTTGTCGGCCGGCACCTTGACGTGCGCCACGACGGCCCCGTCTTCATGGACCTGGCCGGTGCGGCCGTCGAAGACCTTGGGAGTGACCTGGCCCAGCTCGCTCAGGTGCACGCCGGAGATCCAGCCCACCGTCGGCTTGACGAAGGCGTCTTCGTAGGTGGCGGCGTCGTGGGCGAAGCTGGCGTGGGCCTTGCTGCTGGCCGGGATGATCGTCAGCGCAAAACCGTTGTCGGGCGTGTTGGCGGTGATCTTCGACAGATCGTCGGCACCGTAGTAGGCCACCGTGATCTCGCCCACCTTGGACAGGTCGGTCGCGAACAGACGGCCCTCGGTGACCACCGTGCCGCCACCGCTGACCATGAAATACGGGATCGTGCCGCCGATCCAGTTGCCCGCGGGCAATTCACGCAGCACGGCTTCAGAGCCGGCCAGGCTCAGCGGAACACCGCGACGGATCAGTTCGGAAGCAGCGGCAATGGAAATCAGTTCATTCATGGTGGGCTCCTGGCTCAGACGGCGGTCAGTTGGGCGACCTCGTTGGGCAGGATGCGCTCCCACTTCACGAAGAAGGCGTGGATTTCAGCGGCCTTGGTGCCGACCGGATCGGTGCTGCGCTCGATGCGCTTGGCCAGCAGCTGGGTGCCCAGGTGGCTGGTCTTGATGCGTTGCAGGCCGCCGTTGGCCAGGCGCTGCCAGCATGCATTGGTAGGGGGGGGAACAGGGACTGCCATGTGCGACCTCGTCTATGTGGTGATTTGCATATCGGCCGTCGACACCCCGCGTTTGAGAGGGTATTTACCCTTGGTTACGCCGATGGAACCCCCGGTTTCCGCCACCCCAGGTCACGGTCGTGCCATCGGGCCAACAGCCCTTGCGCCACCAGGGCCCCGACCCAGGCCAGGGCCATGTCTTTCTGGGTGTCCCAGGGGTCGCCCTGCGTGGCCAGGAATTCGTCGGCACCAGCGCCCAGCGCAATGGCGGCCCCCCACTCGATCAATTCGTAGATCGCGCTGACGGCGAGGGCCACCGCCGTGACCAGGGTGAACAACCAACCGCCCCGCTGCAGTCCGGTGTGGCGCAGCAGCAGCTCCCGCGCCGCCATGGCCGGCACGAAGCCCTGCATGAAGTGACCGATGCGGTCGTAGTGGTTGCGCTGGAAATCGAACAGCTCGCGCATCCACTCGCCCAGCGGAACCCGTGCATAGGTGTAGTGCCCGCCCAGCATCAGCACGCAGGCGTGCAGGAAGATCAGGACATAGAGCAGGCGCGTCAAGGGGAACCGCTGGCGGGTCCACCACAGCACGGGCCACACGATGAACACTGGCGCCACCTCCATGGCCCAGGTGCCGGTTTCGTGGGGCCGCCAGCCGGACACGGCCAGCAGCGCCAGCATCAACCCGGTGTAGGCCCAAGCCGCGCGGGCCGAAGGAATGGGTGGGTTCTGTGCAGTCATGGCGCCATCTTGCCGGGGCTCCCCACCCTCGAGTGAAGCACTTTTCACGCAACAGGCACAATCTCGCCCTCTACAGAACCCCTCACGTGCCTGCCATGTCCACGCCGACCGACACCCCGACCCCCGAAGAGCGCCCGCAAACCGACGCCTCCGCCGTTGCCGAGTCGGCCACCGTGGTCACGCCCGAAGGGCCAGCCGAAGCCATCGCGGCACCGGACACGGCCCCCGAAGGCGAAGCAGCCCCCTCCGCAGAGGCCGCTTCGAATTCGGCCGCTGCGCGCCAGGGCCCCAGCCCGGCCGAAGCGCTCAAGCAGTTGCGCGACCGCTTCCCGGCCCTGTTCGGTCACCCGCCCAAGCCGCTGAAGCTGCGCATCCAGGCGGATATCCAGGAACGCGCCCCCGGCGAGTTCACCAAGCAGGTGCTGTCGGCCGTGCTGCGCAAGCACACGAACACCACGTCCTACCTGATCTCGCTGACCCGCTCCAAGCAGCGCTACGACCTGGACGGCCAGCCCGCCGGGGAACTGAGCGACGAACACCGCCAGGTCGCCGAGGAAGAACTCAAGCGCCGCCGCGCCATCACCGAGGAGCGTCGCGCCCAGGAAGAGCAGGAGCGCCGCTCGCGCTTCCAGCTGCTGCGCGACTTCGAGGCCACCACCCTCACCCGCCAGAACTTCTGCGCGCTCAAGGGCGTGGCGGAAGACCAGCTCGATGGCCTGCTGGAGCAGATCCGCAAGGAACAGGCGGAGTGGGAAGCGCAGCGTCCGGTGTTTGCCGAGCGTCGGCCCGGTGGTCCCGGTCCGCGCCGCGATGGACAGCGTCCTCCGCGCCGTGAGGGCGCAGGCGGCGGTGGTCGCGGAGGGCGCGACGCCGAAGGGGGTCAGGGCCGCGGCCCGCGTCGTCCGCGTCCGGAGCGCTGAGCGCTCTTCAGAAGAGCTCGTCTTTCAGCTCAAACACAAAGGCGACCCGTTGGGTCGCCTTTTTCATGTCCGAAACACATGCAGGCGTTTACGCCCTGCGAATCACAGCCCCGCAGCCGCCCGCAGCACCTGCGCCTTGTCCGTCCGCTCCCACGTGAACTCCGGCTCATCGCGCCCGAAGTGCCCGTAAGCCGCCGTCTTCGAGTAGATCGGGCGCAGCAGGTCCAGCATCTGGATGATGCCGCGCGGACGCAGGTCGAAGTGCGCGTTCACCAGCTTGGCGATCTCGTCATCGGGGATGACGCCCGTGCCTTCGGTGTAGACCGTCACGTTCATCGGATGCGCCACGCCGATGGCGTACGCCACCTGGATCTGGCACTGCTTGGCCAGGCCTGCAGCCACGATGTTCTTGGCCACGTAGCGCGCGGCATAGGCGGCCGAGCGGTCCACCTTGGTCGGATCCTTGCCCGAGAAGGCACCGCCACCGTGCGGGCAGGCGCCGCCATACGTGTCGACGATGATCTTGCGCCCCGTCAGGCCGCAGTCGCCTTGCGGGCCGCCGATGACGAAGCGCCCAGTCGGGTTGATCAGGTACTTGGTGTCCTGCAGCCACTCCTTGGGCAGCACCGGCT
>CAYYCN010000196.1:0-5627 GCA_964470355.1 uncultured Sphaerotilus sp. | reverse complement strand
GCCGTCGACGGTTTGCCGGATCGGGCCGGCGTTCGGCAAGGGGCCGCCGTGGAGGGCCACCAGATCGGGCTGCCGGGCGCGCACATGGGAGAAATCGGCCGCCACCATCTGGACGTGATGTCCGCTGCGCACCCACTCCCGGGCGAGGTAGTACGGGCGAAACTCCATGCCCAGTTCGGGCGAGCCGGCGTAGTGGTTCAGGTACAGGAGGTTCATCGCGCAGGCGAAAGGGTTGCCATCCTCAAGCCGCAGTGGTCGAGGGCGACGTCGGTGTGAGCACCGCCAGCCGCTGCAGCAGGCCGTGGACGGCCGGCGCGAACAGGCCGTGCTGCTGCACCCAGGCGCGGTTGGCCTTGCCGATGTCGCGGGCGCGGGCCGCCAGTGGCTCCAGCGATGCGGGGTCAACGGCGCCATCCTGCAGGATCAGACCGTTCTCGCCCGAGGTCACCAGTTCGCGGTTGGCGGGCAGGTCCGACAGCAGCGGCACGCAGCCGTGGCCCATGGCCTCCAGCACCGAAACGGACACCGAGTCGCTGGCAGGCAGACTCAGGTACCAGGTCGCGCGGGCGTAGCAGCGGTCTTGCGCATCGGCGTTCAGGCGGCCGACAAATTCGATGCGATCACCGAGACCCAGCGAGCGAGCGCGGGTTTCCAGCGATTCCCGCAGCGAGCCGTCGTTGGCGACGATCAGGCGCGCCTTGGGCTGCACGGCGGTCAGAGCGGCGAAGGCCTGCAGCACGCGCTCGGGCCGGTAGATGGGCTCCAGCCCCCGGTTGGCGAAGCACAGCCACGGTTCTTTGCTCTTGGCCTCAGCGGGCAGGCGCTCCAGGCCGAAGGGAAACACGCGCACCTCACCGGCACCCAGCGCGCGCATCTCGGCGGCCATGTGCTCGGAATCGCTGGTGGTGACGGTGCAGGCGCGCAGGATGCGGCGGGTCATCCAGCGCAGGGCCGCGCTCTGTTTGGGCGTGACCAGGATGTCGCTGCCCCAGGCCGAGCCGACGATCTGGGCGCGCAGTCGCCAGCCCACCTTGGCGCCAAACGCCAGGGTGCCGTGCGAGGTCAGGTAGTGCGGGTGCAGCCAGTCGGCATCCACTTGCTTGAGCCAGCGGCCCAGCTCCGGCAGACGCTTGAGGATGCCGACGTTGCCGCCGCCGTGCTGTGTGTCTTCACCCAACGCCAGTCGGCATTGGGGGGGCACCAGCTCGTCGAAGGCGGGTGCAAAGCCCCGGCTCGACACCACCCACAGCTCGACGTAGGGCGCCAGCGCACGGGCCCACTTCACCAGATGCGGGCTTTCGGCGTCGCCGATCAGCACGTGGCGCCACAGGGGTGGCGGCGCATCGCCTTCGGGGGCCCGGGCTCCTGGGGCGCCCTGTGCGGCTTGCGGGGCCCGAGCCGATCGGCCGCCCTGACCGGATCGGGCGGCACGGGCCTGTCGCTGCGCCTGCGATGGCGCGGGGTGGGACGGGATGCGGGGAATGCGGGCCATGGACAGGATTCAGTCGACCGAAGGCGCGTGCACCCACGCCTCGTAGTGTTCACGGAGTTCGGGGTAACGCTGCAGCAGTTTCTCGTCGGCGCGGCGGCTGTCGCCGATGATGCGCGCCGGGTTGCCTTCGAGGATGGCGAAGTCGGTGTATTCGCCCCGCACGAAGCTGCCGGCGCAGACGATGGTGCCGCGCCCCAGCCGCGTGTTGGCCTCGATCAGGCTGTGCGGACCGATGAAGCTGTAGGCGCCGATGTGCACGGGGCCGGCAATCCAGCCGGGGCGAGGGGCCTCGGCGTCGGCCATCCACGACGGCATCGTCGCTGGCCACGTCGCGTAGGCCCGACCCAGCAGGCGCTGCGACCGGTGCGAACTGTGCGTGACGATGCTGACGTGGTTGGTGATCTGCGTGCCTTCTTCGATCACGATGCCACCGCTGGCCTCGATCAGGTTGAAGTGCCCGATGTAGACGTGATCTTCCAGCAGCAGCCGGTCGGCGTGTTCGATGCAGGTGGACGGCGAGATGCGCGTGTGCGGCAGCCACCGGCCCTGCGAGGTTTCGCCGAACACGGTGCGGAACATCAGCCGGTGGATCAGCGAGCGGCGCCAGCGATTGAGGGTGGAGCGCAGGGCCATGTCAGCCTCGCCCAACCGTTGCGCAGACCGGGGCGCTCCCGTCGGGAGGCTGCAGAGGCAGTGAGCGAAGGGGGCGGCGGTTCATGTCAGGGGATGGCAGAGGGAGAAGGGGGACGGTGCCCATTGTCGGGGCAGGGCCAAGTCGCCAGGTGCCAGAAATACACGCCGAAGTAGATCGACATGGCCAGGGACACGGCGAGGCCTGCGCCGTCCAGCCCGCCGAGCCACAGGCCCAGCGCCAGTGCGGCCACGAAGGCGACCTGCCCCCACAGGGCCAAGCGCAGCGCCCAGGCTTGTGCGCCCCACGCCATCGTCACCACCGCCAGCGGAGCCGCCACAAAATGGGTGCCGATGTAGGGCGCCAGCACGCGGGCCAGTTGGCCGGCCTCGCGCCACTGGTCGCCAAAAAGCCGTTGGAACAGCCACGGGCCGATCGCCATCAGCACGAGGGTAAGCAGCAGTCCCATCGCGCCCAGTGCCGCCATCACCCGGCGCAGCGCGGCGCGGGCCGGCACGCTCGGACCGGGGCCGTGCGCCGAAAGCTGGGGATACAGCACTTGCGACACCGCACTGCCCACCAGCGTCGCGGGCGCTTTCAGATAGCGCAGCGCCAGTCCCCAGAAACCGGCGGCAGCCGGTCCAAGCACGGCGGCGATCAGCGCGACGGCGACCGTGTCTTGCAGCGCACCCAGGAAGGCGTGGGGGGTGTTCAGCAAGGGGAACTCGCGCCAGCGCAGGGCGGTTTCGCGCAGCGTGGCCGCGGGTGGTTCAGTCCCCCGCGCTGAGGTGTCGGCGGTGTGGGGTTTCGTTCCCGCTTCTGTTCCGTCGGTGGTCGGTACCGTTGAGGTCGATGCCGATGCCGATGCCGATGCCGATGCCGATGCCGATGCCGATGCCGATGCCGATGCCGGCACGGTTGGCCGATGTCGCAGAAGGGCGGCGGCCAAGGCCTGCGTCAAGGCGGGTGCCACGACCAGTCCGAGGGCTCCGGCGTGTCCCCACAGCCCCGCCAGGACCTGCAGGACTGCTGCCCCGGCGTACTGCACCACCCGTCCCACCGCCAAGGGCTGGAAGGCCTGCCGGCGTGTGGCGTCCATCGTCGCCAGAGACAGGGCCCCGGCCACGCCCACGGCGGGCCCGAGCCAGAGCGCCCAGGTCTGTCCGGACACCCAGGCCCAGCCGGCGCCCCCCAGCGTCGACAGCAGCGTGGTCACGATCAGGATGCTGCGAGACAGCCGCCGCAGGTCCTGTGCTTCCTGTTCGTGCTGAACCAGCGGCAGCGCAAACTCGTAGCGCGCACAGGCCACGACGGACAGGTTCACCGCCACGGCAGAAAACAGGTGGAACGCGCCGAACTCTTCAGGCGAATACAGCCGTGTGAGCAGCGGCCCCAGCAGCAGCGGCAAGGCCTGGGCCAGCGCGCCACCGGCCAGCAGCGTGAGGATGGAGCGCAGCACCAGCAGGCCTGAGGATCAGGTGTTCGGCGACAGCGAGCGCAGCGCCTCGCCCAGCGCCGCGACGACGCGGTCCTGATCGGCCTCGGACAGATCTGCGCTCATCGGCAGGCTCATGACCTGCTGGCCAGCGGCCACGCTGTGCGGGCAGGCGTCGGCCGGGGCGTAGGCGGCGTAGGCGGCCTGATGGTGCAGCGGCTTCGGGTAGTGCACGGCCGTCGGGATGCCCGCCGCCTGCAGCGCGGCCTGCACGGCGCTGCGCTGCGGCACGAACACGGTGTACTGGCCCCAGACGCAGTCGCGGTCCGGGCGCACGGTCAGCAGGCGCAGGCCGTGCGCGGCCAGCGGGGCCAGTTGCTGGTGGTAGCGCGCCCCGATCTCGCGGCGGCGCCGCAGCTCCCAGTCGAAGCGGGCCAGCTTGCCCAGCACGACGGCGCACTGCAGCGTGTCCATGCGCCCGCCCACACCGATGCGGGTGTGGGTGTAGCGCGCACTCTGGCCGTGCACGCGGATCTCGCGGGCGGCCTGGGCCAGGGCGTCGTCGTCGGTGAACAGCGCGCCGCCGTCGCCGTAGCAGCCCAGCGGCTTGCTGGGGAAGAAGCTGGTGCAGCCGAAGGTGGACAGGTGCCCGCTGTGGCCGCCCTGATAGGTGGCGCCGAAGCTCTGCGCCGCGTCCTCGATCACCGGCAGGCCGTGGCGGGCCGCGATGGCATTGATCTCGGCCATGTCGGCGACCTGGCCGTACAGGCTCACCGGCATGATGGCCTTCGTGCGCGGGGTGATGGCGGCTTCGATGAGCGTCGGGTCGATGTTGCAGGTGTCGGGCTCGATGTCCACGAACACCGGCTTGGCACCCAGCAGCGCGATCACCTCGCCGGTGGCGGCGAAGGTGAAAGGCGAGGTGATGACCTCGTCGCCGGCCTTCAGGTCCAGCGCCATCAGCGCGATCAGCAGCGCCTCGGTGCCGCTGGAGACGGTGACGCAGTGCTTGGCGCCCGTGCGTTCAGCCAGCGCTGTTTCCAGCTGCTTGACCTCGGGGCCCATGATGTACTGGCCGTGGTCGAGTACCGCCTGGATGCGCGCGTCGATGTCGGACTTGAGGGCTGCGTACTGGGCCTTGAGGTCGATGAATTGCATGGGAAAGCTTTGGGTTTCAGTCGGTGATGAGGTCGAGCCGTTCGCCGCTCAGGCGGTAGCGTTCGCCGGTGGCCGGGCAGGAGGCTTCGCCCTCGCCGCGCACCGGCAGACCGAGCTTTTCACCGTTGCGGCTCATCCAGCCGATGCGGCGCGCCGGCACGCCCACCATCAGCGCATGTGCCGGTACGTCGCGGTTGACCACGCTGCCCGCACCGATGAAGGCGTACTCGCCCACGGTCGTGCCGCACACGATGGTGCAGTTCGCCCCCAACGTGGCGCCGCGCTTCACGACCGTCTTCAGGTACTCGTGTTTGCGCGACACCGCCGAGCGCGGGTTGTAGACGTTGGTGAACACGGCGCTCGGGCCGCAGAACACGTCGTCCTCCAGCACCACCGCGTCGTACACCGACACGTTGTTCTGGATCTTCACGTTCGAGCCGATGACCACATCGTTGCCCACGAATACGTTTTGCCCCAGCGAACAGCCGGCGCCGATGCGAGCGCCTGCGCACACATGGCTGAAGTGCCAGACCTTGGTGCCGTCGCCGATCTGGGCGCCGTCGTCGATGATGGCGGATTCGTGGTGCCAGGCGGGGGTGGTCATGTTGTTGCTTCCTCTCGTGTGCGCTTCAGCGGAGCCGTGTCGAGGTCCGTCGGCCGTGTGTCTCGATGTGCGAGGGGGCCTCGCACAGCATGGGTTCACTCAGGGGATCAGAACACCAGCGGAAGACCGACCCGCACGCCGTCGCGGGCACTGCGATAACCGGCAATCAGCACCTCCAGCGAGCGCAGCCCCGAGTACCCATCCACCTCCGCGTGCGCCTCGCCGCGCAGCGTGTTGATCACGTTGTCGTAGTACAGCGGGTGCCCGAAGCCGTAGACCGAGGTCGTGGCGTAGCTGGCGGCCTTGA
>CAYYCN010000195.1:0-5638 GCA_964470355.1 uncultured Sphaerotilus sp. | reverse complement strand
GACATGAACGACGTTGGGCTTCAGCAGCTGTACCGCGGCATGGCGGGCCGCCTCGAAGCGACTGGGAAGTGCCTGGGTTTTGGCGACCCAGTGCTCCAGCTCGCACTCATCCAGCGCGTCCTGCAGTTGCTCGGGCGTTCCGAGTTGCACGGCGCCTGGTGCAGTAAGGTTGTGCTGGGTGCTCAAATCGGCACACTGTGTTTCTGTCAGCTTGTTCCAGTCGGCGTCGGCCTGGAGTTGAGCTTGCTGTTGTGCGAAGGCTTGCTGGAAGGCTTCCAGCTTGGCGTTCAAGGCCTGGCGCAGCAGGTCCACAGTCTTGTCCAACAGCGGGCGCACGGGGTCGGGGTGGGCAAGCAAGCTGCGTTGGGCCTCGATGGCATCAACCTCGGCTTTCAGCGCGGCGTAAGGACCCAATGCCTTGGCGTGACGCAGCAACTCAATGAGCTTGCGCCAGACGGGCAGGCGCTTGGCGATGTCGTCGGCGGTTTGGGTCCATGCCTTGGATAGCCCGACGAGTTCGTCGTAACGGCTGAACAGCTCCAGCAGCTGGGCATTGCCGGTCTGCCCCTCAACAGCTTCGATGGCGGTGAGTTTGGGCGTCTCGGGCGCGGGGGCCTGGCCACCCGCCTTCGATGCTTGCTCCCGCAACTTGGCGAGCAGCGCCGGTAGCTTGTTGAGTTCTTCCTTGGGCTGACAGGGCACGCCCACCGCGTCGAACAGCTTGCGAATCTTGATGAGCTGAATCGGCGTGATGTTGACGCTCTCACGCTGGAAAGTGGTCTGAGTGAGTTTGGCCCGGTCCAGGCTCTTGGCGTCCACGGGTTTGGACGTGGCATCGATAGCCTTGATATGGCCGGCTGCTAACAGGGCGTACAGCGCGCCATCAATTGCATCGCGAGGCCAGCCGAAGGGGGGGGCCTCGAAGTTGTCGCGAATCTCGGCGCCTTTCTTTCCAGGGCCGATGTAGGCAAGCAGCTTCTGGCAGACCGGGTGCTTGTCGGCCTCCTGGGTGTGGCCTACGGCTTTAAGGGCTTCGAGGTTGCCCTTGCGCGCCTCGTCCAGCACCTTGCTCCACATGTCGTGGTCGGCGGCATCGAACTGGCTGTAGAGGCGGATGGCCGAGGAGCGGGCTGCACGGTTGATGCGGTCAGCCAGGTCGTTGCCGTCCAGGGCCTCCTGGCCGCCGGCCTGGAATACGCGAACGCCTGCAACGAGCAGCTCCAGCAGCTCGACCAACTCCTTCTCGGCGGTGCGTTGTCGGCTCTCCATGGAGCGCTGGGCGTCACGGCCTTCCTCAGTGGAAGGACTCCCCTTCTTCTGCAGCGTGGTACGTGCGGCTTCCAGCGCCACGATGGCGTTGGTCAGCTCGGTCTTGTGCTGAGCCGGGAGGAAGGCAAACAGCGTGGGGTTGTCAGAGCTCTTGCCCTTGGCTTCAGCGATGACGGACTTTTCTTCGGTCTGCCAGCCGTCCTGAATCCACAGGTAGAGGGACTTGTCGTGGTCTTTGGGCAGGTTGTCATCGTAGATGGGGGCGAGGCGCCGCTCGACGTTGTCCTTGCCCTGTACGACACGCACCTTCTTCAGTACGTCGCTGAAGCGGCCTTTCAGCAGGTCGGCGCGCTTTTGTTCCACCCGCTGGGGCGCTGCCTTGAGTTCGGCCTCTTGGGCGCGGAACTCGTCGTACCAGGCGCTCGACTCCCGGGTTTGCAGGCGGTACTCGGTGCCACTGCTCCCCGCCAGGGCCATCACGAGGCGGTCTTTGTTCTGAAGCTCGCCCAGCAGGTCAGGCAGCTTCTTGCGCAGCTCGGAGGAGCCCGCGGAGAGGTCGGTGACCAAGAGGTCGGCCAGCGCTTCTTCGGTCGCCTTCAAGCCGATGTCCAGCGCAGCATCGGCCGGCAGCTTGTTGATGAGGTAGATGAGCTTGAGCAGCTTGGCCTTGAGCTGGGCGTCCGCATCCCCCGCCGAGAAGCGCTGGACGTTATCGAACACCTCCTTCGGTAGCTGGGCGGTGGAGACGAGGTTGGCGGCAATCTGGTCATAGAGGAAGTCGCCGGAGACCACGTGCCCCAGCGGCGCATCGGCCGTGGCCAGCACGGCCTCGTGCACCACGCGCAACTGGCTACGCAGCTGGGAGACGGTGCCGGTGGTGTCGATGGTCCGCAGAACGCGTTCCCAGAACCGGCGACGTACCGGCAGGAGCGGGTAGTCTGAGGTCATCACGTCTTCATCGTCGGTGACGTGCTCGAGCTTGGTGCCGCGCAGGTGGCGCGAGATTTCACCCAGGTTGGCACGCCAGACATGCTCGATGTCCGGCTGGGCTGACGGCTTCTTGGCCAGGATGATTTGTCGGGTGACGTTCTCGACGTCCCAGTCGCCCAGCATCACCTGTACCGGGAAGCGCCCCATCAGGCGCTGCAGGTTAGCCATGCCGGACAGCGCGGATTGCCCTGTGGCCACGAAGAGCAGCTTCCCATTGAAGTGCTTGGACAAGGTCTCGGTGACCTCCTGCACCTGGAAGGCCTTCTCCACGTCGTTTCCGACGAACTGCTGAACTTCGTCCAGCACCACCAAGGTCAGAGGGAACTTGCCGTCGACCGACAGGGCATCTGCGATGGCGGTGGTCATCTGCTCGCTGGTGACGTCGGTGACCTGCGGGAACTGCTCCTTCAGGAGCTTACGGGCGTCGGCCTCGGTGTGGGCCAGGCCCGGCCGCGCCTGCAGCAGGGCTTTGGCGAGGTGGCTGGACACGTACATGTGCGGAAGCTCCTGCGCCAGCGAGCGCCCGGCCGACTTCAACTCCGCCTCGACCGTGGGCAGGATGCCTTCCCGCGTCATCCACAGGACAAACTGCGCCTGGTTGTACTGCTCGGGCAGCCCCTTCGATTTGAACACGATGCCCAGCAGCGCCAAACGAACCTTGTCTCCGGCACCGGCCCCAAGCTTGCCGGCAGCGGCGTGCAGGGTGCCGTGGCGCCTACCCTGCATGCTGAGTTCCTTGAGGTGCTCGAAGACGCCGGTGGGGAGCTTGGCAAGGCTGCGGGCCGTGGCTCCGTCGGCGAACTGATAGTCGGTCCAGAGCGTGCGCAGCATCTTGGCCAGGTGCGACTTACCGCTGCCGAAGAAGCCGGAAATCCAGACCCCAGGCTGCTCGGTCCCTGCGTCCAGATTCAGCAGGAACTTGTCCAGGATGGTCTCCAGGCCCTTCTCGTACTGCCCGTCGCAGACGAAGGATTCCAGTTCGTAGCGCAGGATGGCCTGGGCGGCATCGGAGTGGTCTTCCGATACTTCGGCCACGCCGTTGTTGACGAGGCGGTTCTCCTTGGGGGGCTTGTTGTAGATGTCCCGGTTCAGCATGGTGGTCTTGGCGGTGAAATGTTTGGAGGACGGCGGTCAGTCTTTGGCCAGCAGCGGGACGGCCAGGTAGTTCCAGCCGTCGCGCGCGTCGAGGAGGCGGTAGGTGTGATTCTCTGGATGATGCTCACCAGGGAAGAACACTAGCATACGACCTTGCACCGCTTCCTTGATACCTTCTACCACGGACGAAACACGAGCGAGCCCAAAGAGGGTACCCACACCGAGCAGGGCAACGACGGTGTCGGGGCCGGCTTCGGCGTTGATGCGCGTTTTGAGTTTGTCATTGAGGTTGGCGACGAACTCGGTCAGTTCGCCGTTCTGGTATCCAGCCAAATCCTCGGGGCATTCGAAGTAGGCGTCCCGGTACTCCTGGGCTGCCATCCATTCAGGGAAGGCGTTGGTGACATCAAGGAGGAGCCACTGCTTGCCTGCTTGCTGGGTCGCCAAGGCGAACTCCTCGACGTTGGCGCGCAGGCGCAGCTCATCCGTCTTGTCGTAGACGGCAAAGATGACGCGCTGAATCGCAGCCAAGCCAGGCTGCCAGGGAACAGTGAGGTGCTGACGGTAAGCCGAAATCAGTTTGGCGACCTTAGACGACATGGGAGACCTCTTGGCGGATGTGCTCTTCTTCGGGAGTGAGGTAGCCAGGGAAGCGCACTTCCTTGACGCCCCCCGCGCTCATGAACACGATTTGCCCCCGGTGCGATGCGGAGTTGGCCAGCCCTTCCAGCTCGTCAGGAGAGCCAGGGAGGAGCTTCATCCAGGCTGAAGTGAACAGGCTCTGGCCAGTGAAACCCTCGAGATATCCGAGAAAAAGGGCAAAGGTGACGTTTGCGGGGGTGATGCGGGGAACCGCCCGGGTCTTGCGGGACCGCCCAGCCAGAAAGCCAGCCTGAGTCCAGGTGCCATTGATGTTCTGGGCGAAGGATTTGAGGGAGGCCGGACTGAAGCGACCTGGGTCGTCGCGGGAAAGCAGTGCCTCGAGTTCCTCACGGCGCACGGCTTCGCCTGGCTGTTTGGCGAGCATGAACTCCCGTGAACGGCGCAGCAGCGGGTCACGGACGAGCGCAAGGGTGAGAGCCAGAACTGGCTGTGCGTCTGTGTCCTGCGTCCAGAGTTTTCGGAAAGCGCGAAACGCTGCGAGCTCGGGCGCAAGGCCATACAGGTCTGCCAGGTGACCAAAGGCGAGCTCTCGTGCTTTGCGGGTAGGTTTGCCCAGTACGTTGGACTCGACCACCTCTCTCCGATAGTCCGCCTTGGTGGCGGTCTCGGGCTGGTGATTGAACAGCGTGCGGAGCTCGCCGAGCATCATTGTTCTGGCTGCATGCGCGCCGTTACGGCCGAAGCGGAAGCCGAATTTGGTGAGGGTAGAGTCAGTCGTCACGAGGGGCTACTTCAGCGGATGCCGCGGCTGGCGGGGATTTTGAGGGACTTGGCGGCTTTCAGGAGCCCGTCATCCAGGGTCAGGATTTTGTCCGCACCCTGATTCTTGGCAATCGCAAGATGGAGAGCCCCCCCTTCTCGGAGGCCCGGCTCGATGTGTCCCAACAAAGTCCGCGCCAAGTCGTAGTCGGCTGCGCTGGGGAGCCAGACCTGGAAGGATTCCTGAACGAGGGCTTCAAACTCTGCGAGGACTGAGGCCGCTGTCTGGGTAGAGAAGTGCTGAGCTTTCACCCCTTGAGCAACCAAGCAGGCGAATTCAACCCGGGTCCAGTGACTGACAGCCAAGCTGCCGGCAGCTTGTTTGGCCAGATAAGACTCGACGAGGGGGCTCACCTCTTCGTTCAGCACGAGAGGTGCTACGAAACTGGTATCCAGGTAGAGCATGTCAGCGCTCATCCTCGCGTTGGCCATGTATGAGCAGCGCGGAGGGCTTCTCCAGACGCGGGAGCTGGGCGCGAAACTGAGCGCGAGAGGCAAGCGGAGCTTTGGCCTTCTCCAAACCACAGAGACGGACGATGGGTTGCCCATGCCGGGTGATGACCACCTCTTCGCCAGCGGCGACCTGGGTAACGAGCTCGCTCAAATGGGCTTTGGCATCCGCCAGGCTGACTGTGCGCACAGCTCGCTCCAGATTGGTCATGAAAGTGGTCAAATCATACGCTGGGAGATGACATATTCAAAACCAGGCGAGGATGTACTTCCGAGGCTGCCTCGTGCGAATGGAGTGTCGGTTACGTTGAGCGGATTGCCTTGAATTTCGGTGATCTGCTGAGTGGGGGCGGGGTAGATCGCCACCTGACCTTGCCGCGCATCGCGGCGATGATGATGTCCGGGATGTGCG
>CAYYCN010000194.1:0-5641 GCA_964470355.1 uncultured Sphaerotilus sp. | reverse complement strand
ACCATGGTCGAGATTCCTTGCAAGACCGCTGCAGGCCGCGCCGAACTGGCCGGGGGACAGCGACGCCTGTCTCAGCGGCATCGCACGCTGCTGCTGCTGGTGGACGGTCGGCGTTCGCTGGTTGAGGTGGTCTCGATGGGACTGCAGGCCGGGGTTCCACGGGGTTACATCGACGAGCTCATGGCGTTGGGCATGGTGGTGCTGACGGTGGAGGGCCCGGCGGGGGCCGCCGCCCGCCCGACCGGTGAGACCGACCTGGCCCCGATGCTGGGGGCCTTGGACACCCAGCCCATGCCGTTCCAGGACGCCGAGGACACGCTCGGTTTGGGCGTGGCCATCACGGACACCGAGCTGGCTGCGTTGGATCTCAAGGACGTGACGCTGGCCGAGGCCCGCAACCTTCTGCTGACGGCCCTGCGCAGCAGCGGTGCCTGGACAGGCGCTGTCACGCAATTACGTGTCCGCCGGGCCAGTGACCGCGAAGACCTGCTGAACCTGCTGCCGGAGGTGCGCTCCCGCCTGTGTCGGCATGAGCCCGAGGCCGCGGTTGATCAACTCATCGGGCAGGTCCGGCAATTGCTGAGCTGGCCTGCGAGGTCCTGACGCCCTGAACTTCCTCGGGCCGGGCCTTCGCGGCAGACCTTGTCTGTCTGGCCGGCTCCTTCGCTTTCCTTCTTCTGCACCCCATGAGTTTTCTGGTCATCGACGTCGGCAACACGCGCCTCAAGTGGGGCCTCTACGAACGGGCCCATCCCGAAGCCAGCCTGCTGGCGCGGGGGGCGGTGTACCTCGAATCCATCGAACGGTTGGCCGAATCGGATTGGAAGTCGCTGCCTCATCCGCAGCGGATGCTCGGTTGTGTCGTGGCAGGCGAAGCGGTGCGCCGCCGTGTGGAAGAGCAGTTGAGTTTGTGGGACCTGGTGCCCCGTTGGGTGTCGTCGTCGGCGCGGGCGGGTGGGGTGGTGAGCCATTACCAGCACCCGGTGCAGCTCGGAAGCGATCGCTGGGCGGCCCTCATCGGGGCCCGCGGTCGCATGCTGCGTTCGGATGAACCGTCGCAGCCCGCGGTGGTGGTCATGGTGGGCACGGCGGTGACTGTGGATGCCCTCGATGGCGAGGGGCATTTCCTGGGGGGGCTGATCCTGCCGGGTTTTGGCCTCATGAACAAGGCACTGGAGAGTGGAACGGCGGGTCTCAAGGTGCCCACCGGGACCGTGCAGCCTTTTCCCCGCGACACCCGCGACGCGCTCATGAGCGGCGGCACCGACGCCATCGCCGGGGCCATTGAGCGCATGGTGCACCGGCTGGAGCGCCACTGTGGGCAGGTGCCCCGCCTGTACATGACGGGGGGCGCCGCGCCGCGCCTGCTCAACCAGCTGGACGTTCCGATCCAGGTTCACGACCTGCTGATCTTTGAAGGCCTGCTGCAACTGGCGACGGAGTCCGACTGAGCGCCACTTCCGGCGGGATGGCCGGGCGGGCGGTTTCCTGGATCCAGGCCTGATGGGCCGTCCGAGTGCTTTCGAGCTCTTGTCGCAGGGCCGAGATTTCCCGATGCAGATCGGTCATCATCTGCCGCTCCAGTTCCCGTTCGGAGGTTTCCACCCACGTCGAGGCGATGGCGGCGGTGACCAGCGAGAGCACCCCCAGCCCGAGCAGCACCACAAAAACCGAGAAGATCTTGGAGGCGGCCGTGGTGGGCACCAGATCGCCGTAGCCCACAGTGGCGGCGGTGGTGAAAGCCAGCCAGAGCCCGTCGGCCAGGTCGTCGACGGTGGGCTCCAGCCACCAGAACCCCACGCCGCACAGGAACAGCACCGTCACCGCCAGGGACAGCACGACCGGCAGGCTTCCGCGCGACAGCAGGTGCTGCAGCGACCACAGCAGGTACAGCAGGGTCAGCAGGGACGTGGCGGACCGCAGCGCCAGGGCCGTGCCGGAGTTGAGGCTGGGGGGCAGCACCATGGCCATGAGCAGTCCCGCGATCAGCCCCATGACAACCAGGCGTCGGCCGAAGCGCACGGGCCCGTTCCGGGCGGAGTGCAGGTGCAAGTCCGGATTCAAGGCCGCGTGGACCCAGACCGGGACCTCATGCAGGAACACCAACAGCGCGGCCACCCCATAAATGGCGTTGGCCAGGGGCGACGGCGAGGCGTACAGCAGCTCGGCGTAGAAGGCCGGGATGGTGGCCGTCAGGGACAGCATCACCAGCGAGCGGTGGTGGTGCTGGGCCCGCGTTGAACGGGGCGTCAACCATCGGTGGAGCAGCGAATCTCGGGGCATGTTTCAGCTTAAGCCAGGTCGTTCACGACCTGGCTTGAGGCCGGTCATGGCGCGCAGGGGCGGGAGGTGTCGCGTCGTTCGGCCAGCCAGGTGTCGAAATCCTGGCACGACAGGGGTGCGCTGACCCCCAGCCCCTGGAGCTGGTGGCAGCCCAGCTCCCGCAGGCGCTGGTATTGGCTGGCCGTCTCGACCCCTTCGGCCACCACGGTCAGCCCCAGTCCTCGGGCCAGTTCGATGATGGCACGGGCGATGGCCTGGGTCCGAGGGTCGTGCGAGAGGTCCTGCACAAACGTGCGATCGATCTTGAGCTTGTCGATGGGCAGGTCACGCAGATGGCCCAGCGAGGATGTGCCCGTGCCGAAATCGTCCACGCTCAGGCGCACGCCCAGGGCACGCAGTTCCTGCAGGCGGGTGCGGGCGCTGGCCAGGTCATGCATCAGCATGCGTTCGGTGATTTCCAGCTCCAGCCAGCCTCGGGGCAACGGGGTGTGGGCCAGCAACTCCGTGACCCCGGCGATGAAATCCGGCGACTCGAACTGCACACTCGACAGGTTCACCGCGACGCTCAGGGGGTGTCCCTGCGCGTGCCAATGGACGGCGCAACGCGCGGCTTCTTCCAGAACCCACGTTCCGATGGGCACGATCAGCCGGTGCTGCTCGGCCAGCGTGATGAACTCGTCTGGCGTGAGCAGGCCCCGCTCCGGGTGTTGCCAGCGGATGAGCGCCTCTGCGCCGGTGACCGACCCATCAACGGCACTCACCTGTGGCTGGAACTGCAGCGCAAATTCCTGGTGTTCGATCGCGTGTCCGAGCTGGCCTTCCAGCACCAGTCGGTGATAGGCGGTGTGGGCCACCGATTCTTCAAACACCTCGAAGCGGGCCCGTCCCCGGGACTTGGCCACATGCATGGCCGCGTCGGCGTGCTGGATCAGGCGTTGGGGACGCAGGCCGTGAGAAGGATAGACCGCGATGCCCAGGGATGCGGTGACGGAAATCGGGCGTCCGTCGATGAGGATGGGCAAGGCGATGCAGGCCAGCAGCTTTTCGGCCACGCGGGTCACGTCGGCGGGGTCGCGCATGCCGGGCAGCAGCACCATGAATTCGTCGCCGCCAAAACGGGCCACCCAGTCGCTGCTGCGCACGCGGTCGCAGATGCGTGCGGAGATGAACTTCAAGACCGAGTCGCCAGCGGTGTGGCCGACCGAGTCGTTCACGCGCTTGAAGTGGTCGAGGTCGATGAACAGCAGGGCCAGTTGGGTCTGGGCCGCTTCCGAGGCCACCATCATGTGCTCGAGGTGGGCCACGAAGGCGTGGCGGTTGGGCAGACCGGTCAGCACGTCGTGGTGCGCCAGGTAGTCCATCCGGGCTTGCGCGGCGTGGCGGTCGCGGGCGTCACGCAAGATGGTGACCCGCGTGAGGCGACCCTGCATCAGGGTGCGGCGATCCAGCAGGTCCACGGGCATCCGGGTGCCGCTGGCATCGACGAGGGTGGTTTCCAGGGCCACGGGTTCGTCGGAGGTCAACCGAGCCGACACCTCCTCGCGCAGGTCGGGTTCGATCAACTCGATCCAGGGGGTGCCGATGAGCTCGTGCAGTCGCAGGCCGACCAGATCGCACAGTGCGGGGTTGGCGTCCTGGATGATGCCGTCCTGGTGGAACAGCACCCCTTCCATGCTGGCCCGCATGAATCGGCCGAGGCGCTCTTCCGACTCCAGCAAGGCCCTTTCCAGGGCATGGTGGGCGGTGAGGTCGTGGATCAGCAGGAAAAAGCCGAGCGGTTCCTCTTGCGGCGAAAGGTGCGGGGTGAGCACCGCCTCCACCCAGCGGCCATGCCCCCGACCCTGGGGCCAGGACATTTCAAAGCGGGACGTCCGACCTTCCCGTAGGACGGCGTCCAGGGCGTCGGCGCGCAGCAGTGGCCAGTCGGTGCCCAGCAGATCCTGAAGCGAGCGCCCGATCAGTCGATCCGGCGCTTCATCCGGTGCCACCCCTTCGGCAAAGGCCCGGTTGACGTAGAAGCACTTCAGCCGGCCGTCGAATGCCGCGATCCACAGCGGGGCAGAGTCGGCCAGGCGGCGCAACGTGGTGGCGGTCGGCGGAGAGGGAAGGGGCGCAACGGTCATGCGGCTCGCGTCAGGGCATCGGACGCGAGGGGCTGCGTCCGGTGCATGATAGGTCAGGTGGTCGGACCTATCGAGCCCTTCGTCTGCCGCGGGCTGGGCTGCAGGGGGGTGTCCCCCCTGATCAGAGGATGAAGCGCGACAGGTCTTCGTTTTGCGAGAGCTGGCCCAGACGTTCGTCGACCATCGCCGCATCCACCGTCAGCGTCTGGCCGCTGCGGTTGGGTGCGTCGAAGGAGATGTCGTCCAGCAGCCGCTCCATCACCGTCGACAGGCGCCGCGCGCCGATGTTCTCGGTGCGCTCGTTCACGCCGTGGGCGATCTCGGCCAGCCGGCGGATGGCCTCCGGGGCGAACTCGACCCCCACGCCTTCGGTGGCCAGCAGCGCCTGGTACTGCTTGATCAAACTGGCGTGCGTGCTCTTGAGGATGGCCTCGAAGTCGTCCACGCTCAGCGAGCCCAGCTCGACGCGGATGGGGAAGCGCCCCTGCAGCTCCGGGATCAGGTCGCTCGGCTTGGCCAGATGGAAGGCGCCCGAGGCGATGAACAGGATGTGGTCGGTCTTGACCATGCCGTACTTGGTGGACACGGTGGTGCCCTCCACCAGCGGCAGCAGGTCGCGCTGCACGCCCTGGCGCGAGACGTCGGCGCCGCCCGCCTCCTGGCGCGCGGCCACCTTGTCGATCTCGTCGATGAAGACGATGCCGTTCTGCTCGGCGTTGTGCACCGCGCGGGTCTTGATCTCTTCCTCGTTGACCAGCTTGCCGGCCTCTTCCTCGATCAGCAGCTTGCGCGCCTCGGCGATGGTGAGCTTGCGCGTCTTGCGCTTGCCCTGTCCGGCCTGGGCGAACAGGCCCTTGAGCTGCTCGGCCATCTCTTCCATGCCGGCGGGGCTCATGACTTCCAGGGTCGGGCGGGCCTCGGCCAGGTCGATCTCGATTTCCTTGTCGTCCATCGTGCCTTCGCGCAAGCGCTTGCGGAAGGTCTGGCGGGCGGCGCTGTCGGCGGGCGTCGTGGCCGGAGCGGCGGCCGGTTCACCGAAGCCAAACCCCATGCCGGTGGAGGTGGCCGGACGCGGCGGCGGCACCAGAACGTCGAGGATGCGGTCCTCGGCCGCGTCTTCGGCGCGGGTGCGCATCATCTTCACGGCGCGTTCGCGCTCCTGCTTGACGGCGCTTTCCAGCAGGTCGCGGATGATGGTGTCCACGTCCTTGCCCACGTAGCCCACCTCGGTGAAC
>CAYYCN010000193.1:0-5671 GCA_964470355.1 uncultured Sphaerotilus sp. | reverse complement strand
CTGGCCATGTACCTGCAGGGCGTCGAGAACGTCTACGACCTGGTGTACGCCAAGGGCGTCGATGGTGCGCCGGACCTGAAGTACGGCGACGTCTTCCACCAGAACGAGGTCGAGCAGTCCACCTACAACTTCGAGCACAGCAACGTCGAGTTCCTGCTGCACGCCTTCGGCGCCCATGAAGGCAATGCCCAGCACCTGATCGAGCAGAAGCTGGCGCTGCCGGCCTACGAGCAGGTGCTCAAGGCCGCGCACACCTTCAACCTGCTGGATGCGCGCGGCGCCATCTCCGTGACCGAGCGTGCCGCTTACATCGGCCGCATCCGCAATCTGGCGCGCAGCGTGGCCGCCGCCTACCTCGACAGCCGCAAGCGCCTGGGTTTCCCGATGGCGCCCAAGGCCTGGGCCGACGAAGTGATCGCCAAGCTCGATGCCGAAGCCGCCAAGGCCGCGGCCAAGAATGAAGCCAAGTCCGCCGACGCGAAGACCGATTCCAAGAAGGCCGCCTGACATGTCCGCCCAGAACCTGCTCGTTGAACTCTTCGTCGAAGAACTGCCGCCCAAGGCGCTGAAGAAGCTGGGTGAGTCCTTTGCCGGCACGCTGGCGGCCAGCCTGCACGGAAAACCGGGCATTGTGTCTGCCCATTCGACGACAACCGCGTTTGCATCGCCTCGACGATTGGCGGTGCATATCACCGATGTCGCGAGTGAGACGAAGAGCATTCCGCTCAAGAAGCGTCTTATGCCGGCTAACGTTGGTCGCGATGCTGAAGGCCAATCCACCCAAGCGCTAAAGAAGGCACTTGCTAAGGAAGGCCTCGTAGAGGCCGATGCGAACATCTCGGTGGAAAGCGAGAACGGCAAGGAATTTCTCTGGTTGACTGTTGATACACGTGCATTTCCGCTTTCGCAGGTTCTGCAGTGGGCTCTCGACGAAGCGCTGGCCAAGTTGCCCATCCCCAAGGTCATGACCTACCAGCTCGCCGACGGCTGGGACAGCGTGAACTTCGTGCGTCCGGCCCACGGCTTGGTCGCCCTGCACGGCGCGGATGTCGTGCCCGTCGCCACGCTGGGCCTGACCTCGGGTCGCACCACCACTGGCCACCGTTTCGAGGCCGTGAACCCCACCGTCACGCTGCGCGACGCCGACAGCTACGCCGAGCAGCTGCAGTCCGAAGGCGCCGTCATCGCCGGCTTCGAGGCCCGCCGTGCCGAGATCGTGCGTCAGCTCACCGAAGCCGCCGCCAAGGAGGGCCTCAAGCCCATCGACGACGAGGCCTTGCTGGACGAGGTCACCGCCCTGGTCGAGCGCCCCAACGTGCTCACCTGCCAGTTCGAGAAGGAGTTCCTCGAAGTGCCGCAGGAGTGCCTCATCCTGACGATGAAGGCCAACCAGAAGTACTTCCCGCTGCTGGACGCCGCCGGCAAGCTGACGAACAAGTTCCTGATCGTCTCCAACATTCGCCCGGAAGACCCGAGCGCGGTGATCGGTGGCAACGAGCGCGTCGTGCGCCCGCGCTTGGCCGACGCGAAGTTCTTCTTCGACCAGGACCGCAAGAAGACGCTGGAGTCGCGTGTGGCCGGCCTGTCCAAGGTCGTGTACCACGGCAAGCTGGGCACCCAGGGCGAGCGCGCCGAGCGTGTGCGCGCCCTCACCCACATCATCGTGCGCCAGCTGGGCGAGCACCAGGCGTCTTCGGTGCAGTCGCACGACGAACTGGCGATGCTGTCGCACAAGGCCGATCAGGCCGCGCTGCTGGCCAAGACCGACCTGCTGACCGACATGGTTGGCGAGTTCCCGGAACTGCAGGGCATCATGGGTGGCTACTACGCCCGCTTCGAAGGCCTGCGCGACGGGGTCGCCATTGCCATCGAGGACCACTACAAGCCCCGCTTTGCCGGTGACGAACTGCCGCGCAATCACACGGGCGTGGTGGTGGCCCTGGCGGACAAGCTGGAAACGCTGATCGGCCTGTTCGGCATCGGCCAGCTGCCTACGGGCGATAAGGATCCGTTCGCGTTGCGCCGCCATGCCTTGGGCGTGATCCGCATCCTGGTCGAGCGCAATCTGCCGCTGGACCTGCCTGAGCTGCTGAAGGCTTCGACGGCGGTGTTCGGCGCGCTGATCACCGACCCGACCGACGCCCTGCTGTCGTTCTTCGCCGACCGTCTGGCCGTGTCCCTGCGCGACCAGGGCTACAGCGCCCAGGAAGTCGACGCCGTGTTGGCGCTGTCCCCTGCCCGTTTGGGTGACGTGCCGCGCCGTCTGGCGGCGGTGCGCGCTTTCTCGGCGTTGCCGGAAGCGGCCTCGCTGGCTGCGGCCAACAAGCGCACCGGCAACATCCTGAAGAAGGCCGAAGGCACGGTCGAGGCCAAGGTGGATGCCGCCCTGCTGCAAGTGGCCGCCGAACAGGCCTTGGCCGAAGCGGTGCAGAAGGTGCAGCCCGAAGCCGATCGCCTCTTTGAACAAGGCGACTACGCCGAGAGCCTGAAGGCGCTGGCCGCCCTCAAGGCGCCGGTGGATGCCTTCTTCGACGACGTGATGGTCAATGCGGAAGATCCGGCCCTGCGGGCCAACCGCCTGGGCCTGTTGGCCACCCTGCACGCCGCGATGAACCGCGTGGCGGACCTCTCGCGTCTGGCCTCGGCCTGATCGGCTCTTCTTCTCCCCCTGGATCGGCAAGGCTGCGCCATGAAACTCGTCATTCTCGATCGCGACGGCACGATCAACGAGGACCGGGACGACTACGTCAAGTCTCCCGAAGAGTGGGAGCCTCTGCCGGGGGCCTTGGAGGCCATTGCCCGGTTGCATCAAGCGGGATGGCATGTGGTGGTGGCCACGAACCAGTCGGGCCTGGGTCGGGGACTGTTCGATGTGGCCGCGCTCAACGCCATGCACCTCAAGATGAATGAGGGTCTGGTCAAGTTGGGAGGGCGGGTTGACGCGGTGTTCTTCTGTCCACACGCCCCGGAAGACGGGTGTGACTGCCGCAAGCCGTTGCCGGGGCTGTTCGTCCAGATCGGTCGGCGCTTTGGCGTGGACCTTCGGGGGGTGCCGGTGGTGGGCGACACGTTGCGCGATCTGCAGGCCGGATCGGCGGTGGGGTGTGCGCCGCACCTGGTGCGAACGGGCAAAGCCGCTGCATTGGATGAGGCGGGCCTGGAGGCCTTGCGCGCCAAAGTCCCAGGGTTGACGGTCCATGCCGACTTGGCGGCGTTTGTCGACGATCTGCTGGGTGCCGAGAAACGCCGTTTGGCCGAGGTTCGGCGCCAGGCCCAGATCCAGCAGCAACAGCAGGCCGCAGCGAGGCGCCCTGGCTGACACGATGTGCCCGGCCTCTTGGTCGGCACGCTCATTGATCACCGTCGCCCATGACGTGGCGAGGACCCCATGCTGAATTTCCTGAGATCTGCCCTGTACCTGCTGTTTCTCACCGTCACGGTCATTCCCTGGAGCCTGGTGGCAGTGGTGGCGTCTGCTTTCCTGAAGGGTGGGCCGCTCTACAGGATCTGCACGGCCTGGTTGTACACGGCCATCCTGGGGGCCAAGTGGATCTGCGGCGTGCAGTGGCGCATCCAGGGCATGGAGCACCTGCCCACGGCGGCCGATGAAAAGGCGGCGGTCATCCTGGTGCCCAAGCACCAGTCGACCTGGGAGACGTTCGCCTTCCCGGCGTTGATGCCGCACCCGTTGTCTTATGTGTTCAAGAAGGAACTGATCTACATCCCGTTCTTCGGCTGGGCCATTTCGCGGCTGGACATGGTGCACATCGATCGCAGCCGCCGCTCGGAAGCCTGGCGCAAGGTGTCCGAGCAGGGGGCGCAGTTCATGGCTCAGGGCAACTGGATGATCATGTTCCCTGAGGGCACGCGCATTGCACGCGGTGAAAAGGGTGAGTACAAGTCCGGGGCCGCCCGGCTGGCGGTGTCCAGTCAGACGCCGCTGGTCCCCATCGCGGTCACTTCAGCTCGCTGCTGGCCGCGGAAGACGTTTTTGCTGCGCCCGGGCATCGTGGACATTTCGATCGGGCAACCGATCGACCCCGCAGGGCGCCGCCCGGACGACCTCATGCGCGAAGTCGAGCAGTGGATCGAAGGGGAAATGAAGCGTCTGGACCCGGACGCCTATCGTTGAAGGGGACTCGGGTCATCCGAGGACTCTGCGGTTCGATGGCGCCGGATGATTCCGGCAACGAGGTTCGTGGGTTGCCTTCCGGCTTGGCTTCGCCTCCAACGCCGCTGACGGCTGGCACGTCGGAACAACGTGGCGTTCCAGGAGCGGCGCCGAAGCGTGTGTGAAGCAGACCATGCGAGAAGTGAAGCTGAGCGGTCGTGTGCAGTCCTACGAACTGATTCGGGCACACCGACGAACGGTGGGTTTGAGGGTCCACGGTGGAAAAGTGACGGTCCGTGCCCATCCCAGCGTGCCCGTCGGATGGATCGAGGATTGGCTGGTACAGAAGGCAGCGTGGATCGACCGACAGTTGGTCGCCCAGCGGGAGCGGTTCGAAGCTGAAGATCCTTACCCATTGGAATGGCGCATGCCTCAACCGATCTTTGGCGAGCGTTGGCAGGTGGTGCCGGCCCCGTTTCCCGCGGTTGGGCGCCTCGACGCGCAGACGCGCACCATCGAACTGGGACTGACTTCACCGCAGCCGGCCATTGAGCAAGTGGTCTTGTTGGAGCGACTGCTGCGCCGGTATGTGGCGGAGCACTTTCGAAACCGGGTCAGTCACTTCGCGCCTCTCATGGGGGTCAAGCCGACATCCCTGGCCCTGACGGGCGCCCGGACTCGGTGGGGGAGTGCTTCGGCTTCAGGGGCCATTCGGCTGAACTGGCGACTCGTCTTCTTTCCCCTGGACCTGGTCGACTATGTGGTGGTCCACGAACTGGCGCACCTTCTGGAGATGAACCATGGCCCGCGCTTCTGGTCACACGTGCGCAGGCAGGTGGGTGACCCCGAAATGCTCAGGCGGCGCATGCGGGAGGTGCGACTTCCCGGATGGCTTGAAAAAAGATGAGCGAGAGTGTTGACAGGGTTTGATTCGCACTGCACAATCTCATCTCTCTGCTGCTGAATGACTTCGGTGGCAACGCAGAAGTCCTCGGGTTTTTGCAAAGCTCTTTAAAAATGAACAGCCGATAAGCGTGGGCGTTTGAAGGCGAGAGTGCTGTGTTGAAAGATACACAGACTGTCAAAGGTCTTTAAATGCTCATGGAAGTGAAGTTCACTTCAATTCTTTGAGCGAAACAACAGAATCGAACTGAAGAGTTTGATCCTGGCTCAGATTGAACGCTGGCGGCATGCCTTACACATGCAAGTCGAACGGTAACAGGTCTTCGGATGCTGACGAGTGGCGAACGGGTGAGTAATACATCGGAACGTGCCCAATCGTGGGGGATAACACATCGAAAGATGTGCTAATACCGCATAAGATCTACGGATGAAAGCGGGGGATCGCAAGACCTCGCGCGATTGGAGCGGCCGATGTCAGATTAGGTAGTTGGTGGGGTAAAGGCCCACCAAGCCAACGATCTGTAGCTGGTCTGAGAGGACGACCAGCCACACTGGGACTGAGACACGGCCCAGACTCCTACGGGAGGCAGCAGTGGGGAATTTTGGACAATGGGCGCAAGCCTGATCCAGCCATGCCGCGTGAGTGAAGAAGGCCTT
>CAYYCN010000192.1:0-5679 GCA_964470355.1 uncultured Sphaerotilus sp. | reverse complement strand
GTCACGCGCGTGGCCTCGGGCAGCTACGACATGGGCTTTGCCGACATGGCCGCGCTCATGGAGTTCCACGCCAACAACCCGACCGCCCCGAACAAGCCGGTGGCGGTCATGATGGTCTACAACAACACACCGGCGGCCGTCCTCACGCTCAAGAAGAACGGCATCGCCAAGCCCGCCGACCTGGCCGGCAAAAAGCTGGGCGCCCCCGTGTTCGACGCCGGCCGCAAGGCCTGGCCCATCTTCGCCAAGGCCAACGCCATCGGCAACGTGACCTGGGTGGGCATGGACCCGACCCTGCGCGAGACCATGCTGGCCCGCGGAGACATCGACGCCATCACCGGCTTTTCGTTCACCTCGCTGCTGAACCTGGAAGCGCGTGGCGTCAAGACCGAGGACATCGTCGTGCTGCCCTATCCGCAGTTTGGCGTGAAGCTCTACGGCAACGCCATCATCGTCGGCCAGGACTTCCTCAAGAAGAACCCCGAAACGGTGAAGGCCTTCCTGCGCGCGTTCACCAAGGGCGTGAAGGACGTCATCGCGGACCCGAAGGCCGCCATCGCCACCGTCAAGGAGCGCGACGGCATCATCAACGCCGCCCTCGAGGAACGCCGCCTGAAGCTCGCCCTGGAAGCCTCGGTGCTCACGCCCGACGCCCGCGCCGAAGGCTTCGGCGAGGTCAAGGCCCCGCGCCTGAGCCTGATGGCCAGCCAGGTGTCCGACGCCTTCGGCACCAAGCAGCGTGTGGACCCGACCACGGTGTGGAACGGCAGCTTCCTGCCCTCTGCCGCCGATCGCGCGATCTTCCCGAAGAAGTGAGCTGAGACGGCTTCCGGCGGGGCGAGCCTTCGTCCCCGCCAGCCCCCCACGTCCACCAACGGCCCGCGTCCGGGCAGAGGAGTCGCCATGAGTGCGTTCGTCCATTTCAACGACGTTTGGCTGGCCTACAACGACGAGTTGATGGCCAAAGGCCAGTTCGCCGTCGAAGCCATCGACCTGCAGGTGCAGGAAGGCGAGTTCATCGCCATCGTCGGGCCCTCGGGCTGCGGCAAGTCCACCTTCATGAAACTGGCCACCGGCCTGAAGATGCCCAGCAAGGGCACCGTGACCATCGCCAACCAGCACGTGCAGGGCCCCCTGAAGATCACCGGCATGGCCTTTCAGGCCGCCAACCTGCTGCCGTGGCGCACCACGGTGCAAAACGTGATGCTGCCGCTGGAGATCGTCGAGCCGTACCGATCCACCTTCAAGCAGAAGAAGGCCGAGTACGAGGCCAAGGCCCGCGCGCTGCTGCAGAGCGTGGGTCTGGGCGGCTACGAAGACAAGTTCCCGTGGCAGCTCTCGGGCGGCATGCAGCAACGCGCCAGCATCTGCCGCGCGCTGATCCACGAGCCGAAGATGCTGCTGCTCGACGAGCCCTTCGGCGCGCTGGACGCCTTCACCCGCGAGGAGCTGTGGTGCGCGCTGCGCGACCTGCAGGCGGCGCAGAAGTTCAACGTCATCCTGGTCACGCACGACCTGCGCGAGAGCGTGTTCCTGGCCGACACGGTCTACGTGATGAGCAAGAGCCCGGGGCGCTTCGTCGTGAAGCGCGAGATCGACCTGCCGCGCCCGCGTGACCTGGAGGTCACGTACACCCCCGCCTTCACCGAGATCGTGCACGAGCTGCGCGGCCACATCGGCGCCATGCGCAAGCAGGGTGTGGAGATGGCGCAGTGACGCTCAACACCCGCTGTCCGGCCCGCCGCGGTGCCGCCCGAACGAGTTGAACCGGAGTCTTTCGACATGAACAACAAATCGCTGGAGCGCGGATCCCCCTGGATCCTGCTCGTCCTGGTGCTGGTGGTGTGGCAGGTGCTGTGCACTGGATTCCACGTCTCGGAGTTCGTCTTCCCGAGCCCGGTGCGCATCGCCGAATCGCTGGTGGAGTACGCCCCCACCATCGCGGGCCACGCCTGGCGCACCTTCTGGGTGACGATGGCCGGCTTTGGCCTGTCCATCGTCGTCGGCGTGCTGATGGGCTTCCTGATCGGCAGTTCGCGCCTGGCCTACACCGCCATCTACCCGCTGATGACGGGCTTCAACGCCTTGCCCAAGGCGGCTTTCGTGCCCATCCTGGTGGTGTGGTTCGGCATCGGCGTGGGGCCAGCCATCCTGACGGCCTTCCTGATCAGCTTCTTCCCGATCATGGTCAACATCGCCACCGGCCTCGCCACGCTGGAGCCCGAACTGGAAGACGTGCTGCGGGTGCTCGGCGCCAAGCGCTGGGACATCCTGATGAAAGTCGGCCTGCCGCGCTCGCTGCCGTATTTCTACGGTTCTCTGAAGGTCGCCATCACCCTGGCCTTTGTCGGCACCACGGTGTCGGAGATGACCGCCGCCAACGAGGGCATCGGCTACCTGCTCATCAGCGCCGGCAGCTCGATGCAGATGGGACTGGCCTTTGCCGGACTGGTCGTGGTGGGCGCGATGGCGATGGTGATGTACGAGTTCTTCTCGCTGGTCGAAAAGCGCACCACCGCGTGGGCGCACCGGGGATCCCAGGCGGGACACTGAACACCGCCCACGGGAGCTTCAGGCCCCCGGTCGCTTTCGCCGCACGAAGTAGCCCAACCCGCCCACGACCCAGACCGCCAGCGTGATCCAGATGAAGGAACCGATCGAGTCTCGCTGGCAGAAATCCCCGAGCGCGGGCGACAACGGGTCACAGCCAAAGGCCAGCACGGCAAAGGCCAGGCCGGGGCCGAGGTGAAGCAGGGTCAGGGCGTAGAGCAGCGTACGAAACATGGGCGGTCTGGTGTCGGTGGAGGCCACTCACTCGGGCGTCAGCGGCATCGGGTGGGTGGTCGACCAGGACGTGGGGGTCCAGCGGATCACCTCGCCGGAGTCGAACACCATCCCGGCGTGGGCCTGGCGGTAGTTGACAAAGACGTTGGCCGCCGTGACGCCCGTGTGCACCGAGATGCTGTGCGCGACGGCCCGCATCATGTGCGCCACCATGGGTGCGTCGTTGAAGTCTGGCGCCAGCAGATCCACCAGCACCGGATGCGAGGCCCGCGGCTGGTGGTGGGCCGCATGGCCTGCCACGGCAAACGCCCCCTCCTGGAAAAACATCCAAGTCACAGCCACATGCTGCAAGGCGATGCCCGAATCCCGGGCAAAGTCCCGGCTGACCCCCTCGACCACCCTCTGGATGTCGATGTGCCCCTTGAACGGCAGCGATTTCACGTGGATGAACGGCATGTCGATTCCCTGTCTTCCCACCCTCTGCGCATGGCGCCATTGTGAAGGGGGAACCGACGGCCCCGTGCGTCAGGCACCCCGGTTCTCGGGGCTGGCGGCCCCTGCCACCTCGACGGTGTTGCGTTCGTGCGCCTTGGCCCGGTAGAGCGCTTCATCCGCCCGCCCGAACATGGCATCCGGACCCTCGTCACCCGCTTCGACCGTCGCAATGCCGATGCTGACCGTGCACCGGACCGGCCCCCGGGCACTCGGCACCTGCATGTCCTCCACGCACTGGCGGAACCGCTGGGCAAACTGGACGGCCCCTTCACGATCCGTCCCGGAAAGAACCACCGCGAACTCCTCACCCCCCAGGCGACCCACAACGTCGACCCGGCGGGTGTGCTGCACCGCCAGCCCGGCGAAGTGCTGCAGCACCGCGTCCCCGACGGCATGCCCGAAGGTGTCGTTGACCTTCTTGAAGTGGTCCAGGTCCATCATCAGCAGCGCTGCCGGCGTGCCGAAGCGCTTGGCTCGCGCCAGTTCAGCCCGGAACTGCGCCAGGAAATGATGCCGATTGGCCACCCCGGTGAGCGAGTCGGTCGTGGCCAGCCGGATCAACTCGTGCTCCGAACGTTTCCGGTCGGCGATGTCCTCGAACACCCAGATGCTGCCTGACGAGGTGTTCTCCACATCCACGGCCTGCCCGGAGATCCTCATCCAGATCAGGTGGCCGTCACGGTGGCGCATCTCCTGCTCGGTCACCAGCCGGTTGGTGCGGGCCAACTCGCCGTAGGCCCGCTGGCCGAAGGATTCGTAGGCCTCCTCGGAGGCGTAGAGCATTCGGGTGCTCTGGCCTTCCATCGCCGAGAGCGCATGGCCGAAGAGTTCACTCATGTGCGGGTTGCACCACACCAACTGCCGGTCGCGGATCATGGCGATGCCCACGTTGGAATTCTCGAGGATGGCCGAGAGCATGCCCTTCTGCTCCTGCAGCCGGGATTGACTTTCGCGCAGAGCCTTCTCGGCCTGCAACCGGCGCCCCACGCCCGCCAGGGCGTAGGCCACCGACAGCCCCAGCAGGATCCCCATCGTCCAGGCACTCGCGCGGATCCAGTCCACGCGTGAACCCGCCTCCCACCCTTCGATCGGCCGGGCCGCCAACTGCCAGGAGCCCCCCGGCGTGAGCACCATCGTGGTGACCGCCTGGCGCTCGAACAAGCGTGCGTCCCCCATGAAGACCGCCCCCTCGGCCCCCATCCCGTCCTTGCCCCGCAGGGCCAGCTCCAGGTCTCCGGCGCGTGGCGCCACACCAGTCTTCTGGAACAGGTTCTCCATGTCGAGCACCATGCTCACCACGCCCCAGTAACGTGGCTGCGCGCCCTGGAAAATAGGCACCCGATAAATCAGCCCCACCCCGCCCTGCCGAAGCCCGACGGGGCCGGCCAGGACGGGCCGGCGCTCGTCGATGGCCCGCTTCACCGACAGCCACTGGTCCGGCCGATCGGGGTAGTACAGCCCGAGGGCCTTCTCATTGCCAGCCAGCGGGTACACATGACTGAGGCGGTTGTCCGGCGCCACCCCGATGCTGCGGATGTGACGCCCCTGCCCGTAGAGCATCTGCAGCATGGAGTCGATCACGACCGGCTCCAGGCTGGAATGGGTCGCCACGTAAGTCACGAGGCCGTTCGTGAGATAGAGCGTGGCGTTGAGCTCCCCCTCCAGGGCCGCCCGGTACTTGCCGAGCTCGGTCATGACATGCTGGCGCCGGTCCTGCAGACTGCGGTCGGTTTCCAGCGCGCACCCCACCTCCCCGGCCAAACCGATGACCGACGCCACGACGGCGCCAATCAGCAGGTGAAACCAAGACTTCGAAAACAGGGACATGAGGAAGCGGAAACAGGACCTTCCGGAAAGGCCGTCCCGTTGAAACCGGACGCCACCACCCCTGCGGCCCAACAGACACGGCCAGAGGTCTTGCCATGCTCCGACCGGAAGACGCCCTGGACAAGGAAATATTCCACTGCGTACCGCACACCGGCACCACAGTGTTCCAACTTGTCACAAAAAGCGGTCAGGCTCCGCAGAAGACCGATCCCCCGAGCCGCGAGCCCTCAGGTGGCCTCGGGCGCCCGGGCCGATTCGGGCAATCCGAACACCCGGTCGAAACACCAGGTGAACACCACGGCATAACCCAGAAAAAACACCAGCAGCCCGAGGTCGGCCACCAAGGCGTCCCACCATCCGATGTTCAGCCACCAGGCCATCACCGGCACCAGCCACAGGGCAAGGCCGCCTTCGAATCCCAGCCCATGGATCATGCGCCGACGCCAAGTGCGCTCGCGCGAGGGCTGGCAGGCTTCCCACCACTCGAACCCCGCGTTGAACACGAAGTTCCAGGTCATGGCTCTGTTGCAAAAATCGTGAAGCTTGAGCATGCTTGGCGGAGATTGGACGGAC
>CAYYCN010000191.1:0-5760 GCA_964470355.1 uncultured Sphaerotilus sp. | reverse complement strand
GGTCGTCGGCCATGCCGCGGATCACCGGCAGGCTCGACACCCCACCGGCGCCGTAGTACGACACGCCAGGCTGGTCCTGCAGCAGGCGGGCCGAATCGCTGAACAGCGAACGCTTGGCACGCAGGCCCGAGCCCGTCACGCCGGAGGACTGCGGCAAGGGCTTGGAGCCGGAGATGACCACATCCTCCAGCATGGTCTCCTCGGCGGCCATCGCCACCGGAGTTGTCAACAAGGGAAACACGGCAGCCAGAGACAGACTCAGGATGGACAGACGGGGACGGTGCACGCCGCAACGGCGTGCCTGGGGCAGCACGGGAATCATGGTTCAGGTTCCGAGAAAGGGAATCACACACCCCTGCCGAGTCCGCAGTCCGCGCGCAACACCGCCTTGCACAAGCGCGCCAGGCACGATCAAGCCCCACCGCAGCCACTGCGGCAGACGACTCCTGCGGATCGAAGGGGGATCAGAAAAGTCCGGGAGGACTCAGGCCAGCGCAGCGGGGGGCGCCCGCATGGGTGCGTTCAGAAGCACCCTGTCCACGTCGGTGCGTACCGATGGCGTCGAAGCCACCCAACGCACCCGAACGTCTTCAGTCCACGGGTGCGGCCGCACCTGCGGCAGCACCCCCCAAGGTGCCGAAGTGAACACATGGGCCATGGCCCATGCGCAAGTCTTGCCGAATGCGGGCTGCTGATCCGTGCCGTCAGCGCGGCCATCAACGGCAGCCCATGGAGTCAACGCATCCTGAGCAACCCACTGCATGCCCATGGACGTGCAGATCTCGGTGGCAGGGCCCCCCGAGACGAGCGGCACAACAAGCGCGCCCAACCCACCCTGCAGGGCGGTGAACAGCATGACCCAGCCCATCACCTGCAACCACAGGTGCTGCATCCGCCTGACGCGGAACAGGTCGAATCCACCGGCAACGCGGCAGGAAGAACGACGGGGGTGGATGAATGGCTTCACGTCAAGAGACACATCGGTAACGGCGCGTTTATACCGTTGATGAACTTGGCGCCAACTGAATCAAGTCAAGAAACGGAAAACGCCAGTGAACGGACGCCTTGGTGTCTTGACCTTGCAACATTCTGTGGTCTGATCCCGTGCCGCGACTCCTCGGTGAACGGCCCCCGCTCCATCCACTGAGGGGTGTCAAAACCAGCGGAATTTGCGCCCGTCCCGATTGGTCTGAGCTCCGGCATTCAGTACGATGATGGGCAGGTTCCCCATTTCGCCCATGTTCCGCCGCATCCACCTCCGCCTGATCAGCAGCATTGCCATCCTGGCCGTGCTGCTGAACGCGCTGGTGCCGGTCGTGTCGCAGGCCCTGGCCTCGACGCGCCAGGGCGGGTGGATCGAGGTGTGTTCCAGCCAGGGCTTTGTGCGCCTTTGGCAGGCCGCTGCGGACGCAACCGTTGCGGCTTCGGATTCATCGTCGTCCGACGAAGCTCCGCAGGGCCTGCACGGCAGTGCCTGCCTGTATTGCGTCACCCACGCCGGCAGTTTTGGGCTGGTAACCGGCGTGGCCTTTGCGGGCGTGCCGGCGCTTCCCCGTTCATCCACGCTCTTGGTGGTCGATGCCGTTTCGATCCACCCTGCGGCGGTCTGGCTCATCCCGGCCGTGCGCGCTCCTCCGCTGTCCTTCATCGCCTGAACCTCGCCATTCCGGCGCACCGATCTCCCGTGCACGCTTCGTGACGGGCCTCCGCTTTGATGCGGAGTCGGGCGCCGGCTTCAGAGCAGCCGAGATCCGAACGCCTCATGCCTCAGGCGGAGTTCGGTCGGGAGATGAAACATGAGCAACCCCGTATTTGTGGAATCCGGCCAGACCCTGATCACCGCCGGCCACCACGGCCCTGTTTTTCGCGTTGAAAGTGGCGCCTTCCGTCTGGACGCCGTCGGTGCCGATGGAGATACCTTTGTTCAATTGGCCATGCCCGGCGACCTGCTGGGGGTGGAGCGTTGCGTCGGCTTGCCCTACGCGTTGACCGCACGCGCCATCCTGCCGAGCGTGGTGGGGGAGGTGTCGGCCCAGGAGCGCAGCGACGCTTTGCTGGCCGAAGGCTGGCAGCAGCAGCACCGACGCTGCGTGGAGGCGCTGAGCCTGCGCACCGGTTCCGCCCCCGAGCGGCTCAAGCAGCTCCTGCTGCTGCTGCTGGGGTCCGGCGACGAGGAGGACTACGCCACCGCCTTCCAGCGCCCGTCGCTCAGGGACATGGCCGCCATCATCGACACGGCCCGAGAGACCGTCTCGCGCATCCTGGGAAGCATGGAGCGCAACGCCATGCTGCAGGACCGCCAGCGCACGACCGTGCGCTTCGACCCCGACGTGCTGCGCGACACCCATCTGTACGAAGGCATGTCGCGCAGCATCCGGCCGGTGGAGCCGACGCCGGTGCGCCAGGCCGGTCGGCGAGCGGTGCGGATTCGAGCGTCCATACACGCAGCACCGGGGTGCTGACTGAAGATCGTGCGCGCCGGGCAAACGGAATGGCCCCCGGGTGCGCTCCATCACTCATCCTGGAGCATCCACTGTGCAATCTCCCCATTCTCGGCGTTCCGCACTGGGTCGGTGCGGAACCCTTGCCGCTGGTGCCAGCCTACTTGCGAGCTTGTTTTTCCTGAGCGCCTGCGGCCGTCCCTCCAAGAATCCTTGGACGCCGGCAGTTCTACCCGGTACTTGCCTGATGGGCGCGGACGGCGACAAACTGATCGGGGTGTTCGTGACCGTGGATCCGGAGCGCGGCACGCCCGAACAGACGGCCGCGGCGGCCAAGGAGTTCAAGGTCTTCTACACCCGGCAGCCCGGTCAGACCCCGACGAGCTACACGATCGACCACACGGTGGCGTCGTTCGTTTTTGATCCGAAGGGGAGGTTGCGCTTGTACGTCAGGCACGCTGCACCGCCGGCTGAGGCGGCGGCCGACCTGAAAGTGCTGTTGGCGGAGAAGGCCTGATGTGAATGAACCCCTCAACAACCCGGATCGGACACTCGATGGACAGACGCTTCCTCCTCTTCACCCCTCTGCTGCTGGCAGCAGCCCCGTGTGCCTCAGCCGAGGAAAAGCCGGCGACAAGCACGACCGATCCCTCCCCCACGAACAACGACATCGACAAGTACCCGCGCTGTGTCATTTGCAACATGGACCGGTGCAAGTTCCACTTCGCAAGGCATCTGCTGTACTACGGTGACGGTCACGCGGAAGGCACCTGCTCCATCCACTGCGCCGCCGAGTGCATGCTCAAGGAGCGCCGCCGTGGGTTCCAGGCCATCTACGCACCCGACTACGGTGCAGAGGTTGACCCCAAGCCGCTGATCGAGGCGGCATCGGCCACTTACCTGATCGGCAGCGATCTGCGCGGCGTCATGACGGCTGTGAGCAAATACGCCTTTGCCCACCCTGATGCTGCCAAGAAGGCCCAAGCCGTGGCAGGCGGCACCATCGGCACGTTTGCCGATGCGGTCCAGGCCACCTATGGGGAGTTCGCCACCGGCATGGTCAAACGTTACAACACCGATCGGGAGCGGATGTTGCGCAAGATGGCGGACGGCGCCGGATGAGCGAAGGCGCCCCAGCGCCTTGTCGGCTCTGGGGCGGGTCCGCTGGCGGACTCAGTACTTCGCTTTGACCGTCAGCATGAAGCTGCGCGGCTCGCCGTAGAAGTTGTAGATGTTGGGCGTGCCCACCGAGGCGTAGTACTTGCAGTCCAGCAGGTTGTTGACCAGCAGGCTCACGGACCAGCGTTTGTCGATGTCATAGCCCACGCGACCGTTGAGCACAGTGTAGCCCGTGTTGACGACCTCATCCCGCCAGCCCCGCGTGCTCTGGGTCTTGCTCTGGGACAACACACCCAGACCGGCGCTCAGGCCGTTGAGCACGCCGCTGTTGAAACGGTGGTTGCCCCAGAACTTGAACTGGTGCCTGGGCGTCTGAATGGAATACACCAGTCCGGCGTTTTTCGGGTCGTCCAGGTAACGCGTGCCGACGTAGGTGTAGCCGGTCGTCAGGTCGTCCTGGGCCGTGATGCGCCCGGTCACTTCCGCCTCGAACCCCTTGCTTTCGACCTTGCCGGCATTCAGGTAGTACGTCGTGGTCGTGGGTGAGGCCGGATCGGCATAGGCACGGCCCGTGTCGCGCAACAGGAAATAGGCCAGCGATGCGCTGAGCCGCCCGCTCATCAGGTCGAACTTGCTGCCCACCTCCCACTGGCGGCCCACGCGCGGATCCAGCGTGCCGCCATCGGCCTTGAGCTGGGTCTGCGGCACGAAGATGTCGGCGCCGCTGGCGTACAGCGTGGTGGTCGGCGTGAGGTCGTACAACACGCCCACGTTCAACGAGAGTTTGTCGTCGGCCTTGGCGCCGTCCTTCCATGCGGTTTCGGTCGCGGGAGCGACGCTGTGGCTCTTGATGCGGAACGTGGTCGAGCGTGCGCCCAGCACCACCGTCAGCGGATCAAGCACGCTCAGGCGGAGTTGCGAATACAGGCCGCGCTGATACGTCTGGCTTTCGGTGCCGGAGGTGTAGTTGATGCTGGGTTCGGTCAGACTTGAAACGTCCCCAAACTGAACGCCGGAGTACTTCGGGCCCGAGCCGGACTTTCCTTGGCTCGTGTAGGTTTCTGCGGTCAGGCCGACCAACAGGTTGTGGGTCCGATTGAACAGGCGGAAGGGGCCATTGGCGTACAGGTCGCCACCGTCCCGGGTGTAGTGGTAATCGCCCTGGAGGCTGCTGTAGTTCACCTTGCCGGTCAACGGATCCACGCCTGAGGAGGTATAAGCGTATTTGTAGTACTGGCGTTGAACGCGGTGGTTGACCTTGGCCTGCAGCTTCCACTCGTTGTCGAAGCGATGCTCGATCCCGGCCGCCGCCTCTTCGGTGTGGTACTGCATGCGACCCCAATCGGGCGCGTTGAAAGTGGAGCGGTCCACATCCAGCAGGGGATAGTGCCCGGACGTATCCGCCACGCTTGACGCCGGCAGCCCGGACCAGGGCGCGCGGACGCTGTGGTCCTGTCCTGCGAACGACAGCGACAGGGTGGTGGTCGGAGTGAGGTCGGTCTCGACTACCCCCATGCCCAGGTATTTCTCGCTGTTGGTGTGGTCGTAGAAGTAGCTGCGCTTTTCGTTGGACACCACCAGTCGTCCGCGCAAGGTCTTCTCGGCGTTCAACGGGCCGGTGATGTCGCCCGTCAGGCGCTTGTTGTCCCAGGACCCATATCCGACCTCGCCGGAAAAGGCGAAATCCTTTTTGGGACGCTTCTTCACCAGATTGACCACTCCACCGGGCTCGCCGGAGCCGCGCAGCAGGCCGGCCGGTCCACGCAGCACTTCAATGCGTTCGTACAAGGCCAGGTCGAACTGGTGCGAGGGCGTAAAGCCGTTGTAGGACGAGATGCCGTCGTACATCACCCCGGGCGTGTAGCCGCGCACCAGGTATTGGTTGCTCAGCGTGTCGTTGGCGATGACGGTCACACCCGTGGTCTGCTGCATGGCCTCGGTGATGGTGACCATGTCCTGATCGTCCATCTGCTGGCGGGTCAGCACGGACAGCGATTGCGGGACTTCGCGCGGCGCCAGCGACACCTTGCCCACAGTGGTCTTGGGCGCGTTGTACGAACGCGTGCCGGAGCCGGATACCACTACATCGGGCAGGATGGTGACTGTGGTCGGTGAGATGGCCGGCGTGCCCGTGGCCGCAGGAGGCTTAGAGCGGCTAACAAAACCGCAATAGCGAGCGAAGGCAGATGACGGAGCAAGC
>CAYYCN010000190.1:0-5816 GCA_964470355.1 uncultured Sphaerotilus sp. | reverse complement strand
TGAACGACACCTTCGGCATCAAGCGCGGCCTGATGACCACCGTGCACGCTGCCACCGCCACGCAGAAGACCGTGGACGGCCCGTCGAACAAGGACTGGCGCGGCGGCCGCGGCATCCTGGAAAACATCATCCCCTCGAGCACTGGCGCTGCCAAGGCCGTGGGCGTGGTGATCCCCGAGCTGAACAAGAAGCTGACCGGCATGGCCTTCCGCGTGCCCACCTCCGACGTGTCGGTCGTCGACCTGACCGTCGAGCTGGACAAGGAAGCCTCCTACGCCGACATCTGCGCCGCCATGAAGGCCGCGTCTGAAGGCGCCATGAAGGGCGTGCTGGGCTACACCGAAGACAAGGTCGTCGCCACCGACTTCCGCGGCGAGCCCTGCACCTCGGTGTTCGACTCCGAAGCCGGTCTGGCCCTGGACAAGACCTTCGTGAAGGTCGTGTCCTGGTACGACAACGAGTGGGGCTACTCCAACAAGTGCCTGGAAATGGCCCGCGTGGTGTCGGCTCAGTGATCGGACACGATCGATAGCCTCACGCCAGCCGTGACTTTTTCACGGCGACGGCGGTAAGCTCAAGGCCCTGCTCGAAAGAGCGGGGCCTTTTTGTTTTCGAGGCCCGATGGATCCTGAAGCCCTCCGGAGCACACGACCCCGCCGCCGTCCTGGCACGTCCGGTCAGCTCCTTCCGACCGTGAACCGATCTGCCCTGACCCGTCCCCCCGCCACGCCCGCCGCTCTCCCTCGAACCGGTTCTGCCCACTTGAACTTGGTGCGCGTTTTTTGCACCCAAGTCATCGTCTGGCACCACCTGGCCTTTTACGGCCCGATGTCGGACGTGGTGCTGCCTCACGCCGAGGCCCTGATCCAGGCGCTGTACGAGCAGGGCCGCATGGTCGTGCAGGTGTTCCTCGTGATGGGCGGTTTCCTGGCCGCGCGGTCGATGGTGGCGGGCCTGCGCCAGCCGGAACGGTCTGTGTCGCTGCCTCGCCTGATCTGGAGACGCTACCTGCGTCTGGTGCCCCCGATGCTGCTGGCGCTCGCGCTGGCCGTGGTCTGCGCGGCCATCGCGCGTCAGCTCATGTCGCACGACGCCACGCCCGATGCCCCCACCTGGGACCAGCTCGCCACCCATGCCCTGCTGGTTCACAACCTTCTGGGTTTCGAAGGGCTGTCGGCGGGGGTGTGGTACATCGCCATCGATTTCCAGCTCTACGCCCTGCTGGCGGCCTGGACCGCGGGCTCCCACTGGGCCGCCCGCACCTGCGGTGGCCATGCCCTGACCTGGTTCTGGAGCGGGGTGGCGGCCCTCACGGTGGTGTCGCTGCTGTGGTTCAACCTGCAGCCGGAGCTGGACGTCTGGGCGGTCTACTTTTTTGGCGCCTATGGACTGGGTGCACTGGCCGCGGGCTTGTCAGGCCGCCACGGCCCCCGACGCGATGCGGTGGCCGTGGTGATCCTCGGCGGCTTGCTCGTCCTGGCATTGCTGCTCGAATGGCGCGACCGCATCCTGCTGGCCGGACTGACGGCCGTCGCGCTGGCGATGACGGCCTCGAGGGTCCGCTGGCCCACCTGGATGCAAGGAGACACCCTGCATCAGCTGACCCGGATCTCCTACGCCCAGTTTCTCGTGCATTACCCGGTCGGGCTCTTGGTCAACGGAGCGGTCACGCGGTTGTGGCCGGAAGATCCGCTGATGAATGCGCTGGGCATGGGCCTGGCCTGGCTGGCCAGCCTGGGCGCCGCAGTGTGGTTCCAGGGCACCCTCGATCACCTGGGCACCTGGCGCACCGCCCGGCTCCCCACCGGCCGCACCCGAAGCACGGCCTGATTCCGCTCAGCAGACGGTCACCAGGCACGCCAAAGGGGCAGAAACCACTGCTCCACCGCGTGCAGCATCAGACCGATCAGCCCCCCCACCAATGTGCCGTTGAAACGGATGTACTGGAGGTCCCGACCGACGCTGAGCTCCAGCGTCTGGACCAGTTCGCGCTCATCCCACTGCCGCACGGTCTCGGCGATGTGCGCGGTGATGCCCTCACGCAGATCGTCGACCACGTGCACGGCGCCCCGCTCGAGCTGGCGCTGCAGGTCGGCCCTCAACTCGGGCTGACGGGCCAGCGTCTGCGCCAGTCCGGCCGCCAGGTCCATCACATGCCGATGCAGCGCCGACTCGGGGGTGGCCAGGTCCTGTTGCAACCGGAGCTTGAAGGCGTCCCATAAGGCGTGCAGCCACACCGAGGTCTGCGGGTCGGCCAGCAAGCGGGCCTGCCAATGCCGCAAACCCTCGCGCCAAGCTTCGTCTTCGCGCAGACGTGCGTGCACGTCGGTGAGCATCTGCTCCAGCCACACCCGGCGGGGATGCTCAGGATTCGAAGCCACCGCCTCGAACCAGCCCCGGGCGCCGTGCAGCAGGCTCTCCGCGATGCGTCGGCTGTACCCGTCGGTGTCGGCGACCCAGCCGATCGCCTTGAGTGTGCGCGGATACTCCTTGTCGGCCACTTCGATCAGGCCGGCCGCCACCGCATCGTGCACGGCAGGCTCGTCGGTCCACTGCGCCAGCTGTTGCAGGACCCGGGTCAACAGGTCGGACTGGCGGCCCGACTGCTGCAGCAAGGCCAGCACACCGGCCGCCAGCCGCCCCAGGTCCGCCTGGGCCAGCTGGTGCCGCACGATCTCGCCCAGCGCATGGCGCATCCGGTCGTCGTCGGCCGTGGCCACGGTCCCCTGGATGAGTTTGACCAGTTGCGCCCCCAGCCAGGCCTGTCGCTCAGGCGCCTCCAGCCAACGGCCCAACCGTTCCACGGGTTGCCACTCCTGGAGACGCCTCAGCAAGGCCTCGGGCGCGAGAAATCGGTCCCGGATGAAATGCGCCAGGCTGTCGGCCACCCGGGCCTTGTTCCGAGGCACGATGGCGGTGTGCGGAATCGGCAGTCCCAACGGGCGGCGAAACAGCGCCACCACCGCAAACCAGTCCGCCAGAGCACCGACGACGGCCGCTTCGGCAAACGCCGCCACCCAAGGCCAGGCCCCCGTCGCGCCCTGCAGGCGAGCCACCCCCATGAGGACCGCCACCCCGACCAGCAACGCCACCGCCCAGGCGCGGAGGCGCTGGAGTTCTCGGGCCTGCCGGGCACGCCGCTGCGCGGGGGTTTCCGTCGGAAGCGGGGGGCGAACCATCCGGTGTCAGGGCCGGGCAGTCAGTCCCGGCTGCAAGGCACGAACACCTGGCCCAGCAGCTGAGGCGCCAGTTCCTGGGCGGTGGCCTGCAACGCGGCATCGGCCGCCGGAATGCGCAGGGTGTTCACGATGCTGGGCTCGGTCAGGGTCACGATGCGGGCCGCCCGGATCCGCAGGTTGGCCAGGTCGCGCATCACCGCCTGGGCTTCCTCGACCTGGGCAAACGTCCCCAGCGACAGGCCCGGGGCCAGGGCAGGGGGCTCACGCACCTCGGAGACATCGAAGTTGCGGGCCCGGAGCTCCTCGGCTCGCCGCTCCATCATGTCCAGCCGGGAGTACCGTCCGATGTAGACCATCCACGTGCCCGGCGAGTTGTAGCGCCGCACCGTCCAGCTGCCCTGCGGCAGGCGCGCCTGAAGCACCGCCTCGACCCGTGGGAACTCCACGACGGAGTAGGGGCCGACCTCCAGGCACAGGCTCGCCGGCGCCCCCGACGCCGACGGGAGGGACGGCAAGGCGGCGGGGGCCGGCGCCTTCCAGCGCACCGAGGTGACCTTCAGCCGTTCCGGATGCTGCTGCTGCGCCAGCCGCTGAGGCTCCCGCTGGGATTCGCGGGCAGAAGGCACCCAGGCCTCCAGGCGCCCCGAACTCCAGGCCCAGAAGACCCCGTTGGCCACCAGCAGCCCCACCACCCAAGCCCTCAACATGGACGCACGCTCACTTCTCCGCTGTTCACACTCACCACCCGCCCATCGTCGCACCGAATCCGCAAAGCCCCGTCAGGACCGAACCCGTCCGCCATTCCCTGAACCTCACCCGCCGCGACACGCCGCCCGCGCAACACGTCCCGGGCCGCAAAGGCCGGCAAGAGACCGGCCAGCCCTTCCCGGGCCATGCGATCCAGCAGCGTCAGCCACACCGGGGCCACCCGCTCCAGCACCGTGCAGGCCTCGACTTCCGGCCAGAACTCCTGAGTGCAGGCATAACCGGTGCGAAACGCGCCGGCTTCCGGGGCCTCACCGCCAGGCATCGGCCGGACATTGATGCCGATGCCAAAAACCGTCCAGCGTTCGCCGGGCGTGCGCCCCGAACCCGCAGGCATCGGCAGGGTCTCCACCAGAATACCGGCGAGCTTGCGATCCCCGTCGCGCATCCAGAGGTCGTTGGGCCATTTCAGACCGATGCCCACGTCTGCCTTGGGATCCAGGGCCAGGGCCGCCGCCAGGCCCACAGCCAGCGACACCCCGGACCAATCCACCGGATCGTAGGCCAGACCGAGCGACATCGTCAGCGACGTGCCCGGCGCACTCCACCACGGCCGGCCCAGACGGCCACGCCCAGCCGTCTGCTGCTCGGCCACCAGCAGCACCGGCCGGGTGTCCCCGGCCCGGGCACGCTCCAGCAGCAGGCTGTTCGTGGAATCCACTGAAGGCAGGACCTCCACCCGCAAGCCCGGACACAACGGCTGCAGGCCCTCGGCCAAGGCCTGTGCACGCCAGGGCTGCGTCAACCCCGCCATCGCGTCCGCCCGCCCGCCCGCGCTCATCGCTTGGGGCCCAGCATCGTGCCGCGGCATGACGGTGCGCCGCAACGGCAGGCGTATTCCTTCTTCAGCTTGGCGGTGTGCCGCCCCTCCAGAATGAGGCGGTAGTCGAAAAACAGCTCTTCACCGGCGGCAATGTCCCGCAGCGCATGGATGAAGATGCGCCCATCGTCCTCCTGGGCCTCGCAGTTGGGCTCACACGCGTGATTGATCCAGCGCGCCGAATTGCCCCGAACCGCTCCATCGATCACGTGGCCGTTGTCGAGGTGGAAGTAGAAGGTATGGTTGGGGTCCGTCGGATCGTGGGGATGGCGCCGCATGGCTTCTTCCCAATCGATGACTTCACCCTTGTACTCGATGACCTGCTCCCCCTCGGACAACCCACGCGTGGCGAACACACCACGACCGTGCACACGGGAACGCCGCACCTGGACCCGCCGCCCCGCCTGCGGCACCGCGGCAGGCAAGGCCGCGTCGATTTCGGAAGACCGGCGACGCGTGGCGTTCATGGGCGGATCGAATCTGAGGTTAGATTGGGAACATGGGCGTGCGCGTGTGCGCGCGCGTGAGAAGGTCGGATTGTAAAGAGAGACCGAAGCAGTCAAGCATGAGCAAATCACTCGTCATCGCCGAAAAGCCGTCCGTGGCCCAGGACATCGTCCGCGCCCTGACCCCCGTGTCCGGCAAGTTCGAGAAACATGCCGATCACTTCGAGAACGACCAGTACGTGGTCTCCTCGGCCGTCGGCCATCTGGTGGAGATCCGTGCGCCGGAGGAGTTCGACGTCAAGCGCGGCAAGTGGAGCTTCGCCAACCTGCCGGTGCTGCCGCCGCGCTTCGACCTGGAGCCCATCGACAAGGCCAAGGCCCGGCTGACCGCCGTGGTGCGACTCATCAAGCGCAAGGACGTCACCAGCCTGATCAACGCGTGTGACGCGGGGCGCGAGGGTGAACTGATCTTCCGCTTGATCGAGCAGTACGCCCTGGGCGCCAAGACCGGCACCAAGCCCGTGCAGCGCCTGTGGCTGCAGAGCATGACGCCGCAGGCCATCCGCGACGGCTTCGACCGCCTGCGCAGCGACCAGGACATGCGCG
>CAYYCN010000189.1:0-5961 GCA_964470355.1 uncultured Sphaerotilus sp. | reverse complement strand
GCCATGCGGTCGCCTTCGATCTTCAGCTCGAACCACATGAAGATCTCGGTGTAGACCGTTTGCGGACAGGCGTAGCCGCACCACAGCCGTCCCGCAATGGCGGTGAAGAAGAACAGCAGCAACGCGCTGAGCACGAGCAGTGCCGCGAGGTAGATGAAGTCCTGTGGGTACAGCACCAACCCGAAGAGATAAAAACGGTCGGTGCCCAGGTCAAAAAGCACGGCCTGTCGCTCGTTCCAGCGCAGCCAGGGCAAGCCATAAAAGACGATCTGGGTCAGCCACACCAGCACCCAGCGCCAGTTGGCGTACCAGCCTTTGACGGACCTGGCGTAGACCTTCTTCTCGGCCACGAAGAGGGCCCCGTCGCCCACGGGGTGGATGGGAATGACGCTGGGTTTGGATTCGGGTGTGGACATGGTCGATCGGCACAACGACAGCGGGCGGCCGCCGGACGGGGTGGACCCGACGCGCGTCCGTCGGGCAGGCGCGGTCGGCGGGAACACCGGGTGGCGGCGGGCGGGGGCATCAAGGCCCCGGTCGGCCGCACCGGGCGGGAACTAAGCGGTCGTCGCGCGGCGCAGGTGGGCCAGCGAAACGGGCACAGGGCCGGTCGACACGGCGTTGGCGGGCAACACGTCGGCCAGGGTCACCGCGTCCAGCCGGGCCAGGAAGGCCGCCAGCGCGTCGGTGAACACCCCTGTGAGCCGGCATTGTCCGGTCAACGAGCACATGTTGTGGTCGGCCAGGCATTCAACCAGGGCAAAGTCCGACTCCGTGCTGCGCACCAGTGCGCCCAGGTTGATGTCGGCGGGTTCGTGCGCCAGGCGCATGCCGCCGCCCTTGCCCCGTACCGTTTCGATCCACCCGGCCTGACCCAGCAAGTGGGTGATCTTCATCAGGTGGGCTTCCGAGATGTCGTAGGCCTGCGCCACCTCCGCGATCGTGCACAGGCGCTCACGCCGCTGGCCGATGTAGATCAGCAGGCGCAGCGCGTAGTCGGTGAGCGTGGTCAGTCGCATGGTCGTGAAGGTGAAACGGGCGCCATCATGCCAGTCCTGCAGTCGGTCAGCCGGGCTGCCCGTCGGCCCGGGGCCGCATCAGGATGGGGGTGTACCGGACGAGATACAGCCCGAATGCCAGCGTCCACAGTGCGGCCGACAGATTCACGGCCAACACCAGCGTGGCCGGGGCCACCAGGGGGAGCACGACCCGCACCAGGGCCGCGACGAGCATGGCCACGTAGGCGCCGGTCTCCATCGGTCCGGCCTTCAGGGCGCGACCGGTGTGGCCCAGCGCCGTGCGGGTGATCATGCCCAGGGTCATCATGCCGATGCCGCCCAGCGTCAGGGCGTGCGTGGCTGGGCCTGGCGCCCACAGGCCCAGCTCCGCCCCGATGCGCAGGCCCAGGTGGACCAGCACCCAGAAATAGGCCGCGTGCAGCACCCAGACCAGCGGGTTGGGGGTGGTTTTCCAGGGTTCCCAGAGGGTCAGCCGGGTGGCGTGGGCGGCCAAGGCCACCGTCAGCACCGCGGCGGCCCAGCCGCCGTGCAGGCCCAGCGCATCCGTGGCCAGGAGGGCCAGCACGCTGCCCAAGGCGATCTTCTCGACCCGCGGGTGGCGCCGGGCGTTCATGCCCGCCACCCCGTTGTTCGAGAACATCGGGATCACCCGACCGCCCATGACGGCCATCATGAACATCACCACATCCAGTGCGACCGGAATGCCCAGCCCGGTGGCCATGCGGGCGGCCAGGCCTTCGGGCACGGACCACATCCCCAGCTGAACGCCGTGCACCATGGCCGACGCTCCGCCCATCGCCACCAGCAATCCGACAAAAAAGTAGTTGCGCTGGTTGTGACCCGCCTTCAGCGCCCGCCACAGTTCCCAGGCCGCCCACAGCGGAACTGCGGTGTTGACGAGGGCCGCGGCGGTGCCAAAAGGCGTGAGGACCAGAACCCGCGCGGTCAGCCACAGGACCGCCAGTGCCATCAAGGGGCGTCCGGTGGGCGTGGGTTGGCCAGACCAGTTGCGTCCGGCGGTGAACAAAAAGCCGATGACCACCGCCAGCGTGTAGCCGAACACCATCTCGTGGGCGTGCCACAGCGGTCCTTGCAGCCACGCATGCGTGATCACCCCGGAGAACTGCAGCGCCCACAAGGGCACCGACAGGGCCGCGAAGGTCGCGGCCAGCAGGTAGAACGGTCGGAATCCCAGGTCCCACAGCGCCAGCCGGTCCGGTGCCGGACGGCGGCGAATGGGCTCCTGGATCGGGATCAACACGGTGGCCATGGGAACTCCTCGGGCGACAGTCGCGGTGTCGGTGGGGGCCTCAGCCGCCGCAGCAGCCGCAGCAGCTCTTGCCCGCGGGCTTGCGGGTCAGGCGCAGGGTCCAGCGCTCACCGTCCTGATCCTGTCGCGCCCACGTGAACTGGCCCGGCCACAGGGTCAGCAGTTGCTGCTGCAGGGACAGGGGATCTTGAGTCTGGGTCCATTCCAGGCTTTGCCCAGCCGGCAGCGCGGCAAACGCTTCCAAGAGGGCGCTCTGCTGCTGAGCGGGGGCAATCGGGGTGAGATCCAGTTGGACAAGGGTGCTCATGGGGGCTCCGGTTAAAGATCGATTTTCAATAGATCTATTTTCCGCAAGCATCCGGTTAAAAGCAATATTCAATATAGAGCTTATGGGTCGTGGGGACTTGGCCTGCTGGAGCGGACTCGTCGCTAAGCTGCCGATCCCGCATTGAATTGACCGAGACACCGTGTTCCAGCCCCCCTCTCAGCAGCCCCGCTCCTGGACGACCGGGTGGCGTGCGGTTTGGCCGGCGCGCATGGCCATTGATGCGAAAGAGCGCTGGCGCGTGTTGCTCGGGGCCTGGATCGGCCTGGGGGTCGCGGCCTGGCTGAGTCACCGGGGCGCCCCGTGGGGCGGTGAACTGCCCTGGCTGGTGGCGCCGCTGGGGGCCAGCACGGTGCTGGTGTTTGCGGTGCCCAGCAGTCCGCTGGCACAACCGTGGTCGGTGGTGGTGGGCAACACCGTGTCGGCGCTGGTGGGGGTGGCGGCCGTGCATCTGATTCCGTGGACCGAGGTGGCTGCGGCTTGCGCCGTGGCCACCGCCATCGGCGCCATGATGTGGACGCGCAGCCTGCATCCGCCAGGCGGAGCCGTGGCGCTGCTCATGGTGTTGTCCGGCACCAGGGATTGGCGGATGGCCCTGGCTCCAGTGGCGCTGAATTCCCTGCTCCTGGCGGTGGCCGGGATGGTCTACAACCCGATGACCGGGCGCCGTTATCCCCATCCCCAGGGGCGAACCCCTCCCGCGCCGTCGGCCGAAGCCCTCGACGGGTTCACCGAGGCCGATCTCGACGTCGTGCTGGCTCGGTACAACCAGGTGCTCGACGTGCCGCGAGACGACCTGCGCGAGCTGCTGCAGGCGTCCCAGGAACAGGCTCATCGGCGTCGGATGCAGACCCTGCGCTGCCGGGACATCATGAGCGTTCGGGTCCACACGGTCGAGTTCGGCACGTCGCTGCACGATGCATGGACGCTGATGCGCCGAGAAGCTGTCAAGGCGCTGCCTGTGGTGGACCGGTATGGCCATCTGGTGGGCATCGTCACCCAGGCCGATTTCCTGCGGCGTGCGGGGGTCGACGGACCGCAGGGGTGGTCCGGGCTCGACGGCCGTCTCCGACGCCTGATTCAGCCGACTCCTGGGCCCAATGCCGACAAGCCCGAGGTGGTCGGTCAGATCATGACCCGGCAGGTGCGGGTGGTCAGCGCGGAGCGGCCGCTGGCCGACCTGGTGCCCTTGTTCTCGGGCAGCGGGCATCACCACATCCCGATCATTGGAGAGCACAACCGGCTGCTGGGCATGCTCACCCAAACCGATCTGGTGGCGGCCCTGGCTCGCCCGGTGGGCGTTGGGGGAACGGGGTCAGCGTCAGCTGGGTCTGCGGGATGAGGGGGTTCGGGTGAACGCTGGAATCCAGCGGGCGGACCAGCCCCCCAGGAGGGCCGCCCAGCCCAGCGCCGCCAGCGCGGTCAGGGTCAGCGTGCCCTGTGGCCACAGGGCGGCGACCACCCGCAGCCAGATGACGACTTGCAACAGTTTGAGCAGCCGTTCGGCGCGTGTGTCGAGCGCGACCGTCTGACCTTGGTGGACCGCCGACACCCGGCTGGCCAGGGTCAGCAGGGTGGTCCCCATGAATCCCAACGTGAGGGCGTGCAGGCTGGCCAGATCCAGGCCCGGCAGGCGCGTGTGCACGGCGGGCACCGAGGACAACGCGGCCATCGCCAGCGACGCGCTCAGCCACATCCAACCCCGGTGCAGCCACCCGACCATCGGCGCCCGCCGCGCGCGCGCCAGCTCCGGGCCTGACGCTGCGACCTGCAGGACCACCGCCAGACTTCCCCATAGGACCGCACAGGCCATGCGAGCGGGCTCGGGGATGGGATGACCCAGATCCTGGGCCACCTGCACGAGCCCGCGCAGGCCGAGGGCACAGAGCAAGGGCACGAGCAGTCCGTGCTGCAGCCGATGCCAGGCAGGGGGGTGAAAGAACGGCGTCATCCGGTGCGCGGCGAATGAGAAGGCGGTGGCGAGGCCTCCCCACAGCCCGAGTTGCACGGAGAGTCGCAGCCCCTGCGGGTGTCCGGCGAGGAGGGAGAGGCCGCCGCCGCCGCTGGCCACCGCGATCAGCACCATCGCGGTGAGCAGGCCGTGGGCGTGGAGCCGGTCCGGGACACGGCTGGCGCGGCACAGGTGGGCGAAGCGGCGGGTCAGCCCGGCCCAGCCCCACGTCACCAGGCCGAGCCCTGCTGCAGCCGTCGGGGTGTGCAGGTGCAGCCCGGGCCAGACCAGGGTCCAGCCGCCCAGGATCGCGGAGGTGGCCAGGACCAGGTCCCGCGTGTCGGGTGCCGTGACTTTCAGCCAGCGGGGGCCGGCCGTGAACAGGAACCCGGCCAGGAACATCGGAAACACGCCCAAGGTCATGCCCAGTCCGTGGGCCGGTCCTGGCCAGGTGGCCCAGTGCAAGGGGAGGTGCCAAGCCTGTGCGATGCAGGCCCAGGCCCACCCGCTGGCCAGCAGCGTGGACTGCACGCCCGCGGCGCTGAACAGCAATCGGTGCGGGGCTGAGCACAGCCCCCGGGGCCAGGAGATCCGGGACATGGCGGGGTGGGAAGACACAGGGCGTCAGCCTAAAACAGCCGGGTCCTTCGCAGACTTGAACCGGTTCAAGGAAAAAAACCGACCGAATCACCAGACTTTGGGCTCATCGTCCGAGGAGGTAGGTGTCATGAGCCAGAGTCAAGGCGGGTTCACCAAACAGATGGCCCGCAACATGTTCTACGGCGGCAGCGTGTTCTTTGCACTGCTGTTCGCCGCCATCGTCTTTCACACGGAGCGGCAGATCCCCAAACGCTCCAACGCGGAGGCGATCACACCGGCCGTGGTGGCCGGCAAGAAGATCTGGGAGACGCGCAACTGCATCGGTTGCCACACGTTGCTGGGCGAGGGGGCCTACTTCGCGCCGGAGCTGGGCAATGTCTATCAGCGCCGTGGAGGCGAGTTCATCAAGGCCTGGATGAAGGCGCAGCCCACGGGGGCCGCGCACCGCCGCCAGATGCCGCAGTTCAACCTCGACGACCAGCAACTCAACGATCTCGTCGAGTTCCTGAAGTGGACCGGCGAGATCAACACTGAAAAGTGGCCGCCGAACATCGAAGGCTGAGCGCGAAGGAGCACACCAAATGAATACCAGCGTTCTCAAGTACAAGAGCCAGGCCGTCGCGAAGCCTTATTTCATCGCGGCCCTGGGGCTCTTCACGGCGCAGATCGTCTTTGGCCTCGGCCTGGGTCTGCAGTACCTGATCGGGGACTTCATGTTCCCGTACATCCCCTTCAACGTGGCCCGCATGGTCCACACCAACCTGCTCATCGTGTGGCTGCTGTTCGGCTTCATGGG
>CAYYCN010000188.1:0-6054 GCA_964470355.1 uncultured Sphaerotilus sp. | reverse complement strand
TGTGGTTGCCGGCGGCCTTGCCGAACACCAGCAGGTCGAGCAGCGAGTTGGTGCCTAGGCGGTTGGCGCCATGCACCGACACGCAAGCGCATTCGCCCACGGCGTACAGACCGTTGACCACGCTCTTGTGGTCGTCGCCCTTGGGCACGGCGACCTGACCGTGGATGTTGGTCGGGATGCCACCCATCTGATAGTGGATGGTCGGCACCACGGGGATCGGCTCCTTCGTGATGTCGACGTTGGCAAAGTTGTGGCCGATCTCGTACACCGAAGGCAGACGCTTCAGGATGGTGTCGCCACCCAGGTGGGTCATGTCCAGCACGACGTAGTCCTTGTTGGGACCACAGCCGCGACCTTCCTTGATTTCCTGGTCCATGCAGCGCGAGACGAAGTCACGCGGTGCCAGGTCCTTCAGCGTCGGGGCGTAACGCTCCATGAAGCGCTCGCCGTTGCAGTTGCGCAGGATCGCGCCTTCGCCACGGCAGCCTTCGGTCAGCAGCACGCCCGCGCCGGCCACGCCGGTCGGGTGGAACTGCCAGAACTCCATGTCCTGCAGCGGGATGCCCGCACGGGCAGCCATGCCCAGGCCGTCACCGGTGTTGATGAAGGCGTTGGTCGAAGCGGCGAAGATGCGGCCCGCACCACCGGTGGCCAGCAGCACGTGCTTGGCCTCCATGATGTAGATCTCGCCGGTTTCCATTTCCAGGGCCGTCACGCCGACCACGTCGCCGCTGGCGTCGCGGATCAGGTCCAGCGCCATCCATTCGACGAAGAACTGGGTGCGCGACTTGACGTTCTGCTGGTACAGCGTGTGCAGCATGGCGTGACCGGTACGGTCGGCTGCGGCGCAGGCGCGCTGGACAGGCTTCTCGCCGTAGTTGGCGGTGTGGCCGCCGAACGGACGCTGGTAGATCGTGCCGTCCGGGTTGCGGTCAAACGGCATGCCGAAGTGTTCGAGCTCGTACACGACCTTCGGGGCTTCACGGCACAGGAACTCGATCGCGTCCTGGTCACCCAGCCAGTCCGAGCCCTTGATGGTGTCGTAGAAGTGATAGTGCCAGTTGTCTTCGCTCATGTTACCGAGCGAAGCCGACACGCCGCCCTGGGCGGCCACGGTGTGCGAACGGGTCGGAAACACCTTGCTCAGGACACCGACGCTCAGGCCAGCACGGGCGAGTTGCAGCGAGGCACGCATGCCGGAGCCACCCGCACCGACGATGACCACGTCGAACTTGCGGCGCGGCAGGGAACCAGAATAGCTGGCGGAAGTAGCGATGGACGCCATCAGAGTCTCCAGAGAACTTGCACCGCCCAGCCGGCACAGCCGACGAGCCACACGATCGACAGAACATGCAGGGTCAGACGCAGACCCACGGGCTGGACGTAGTCCATCCAGATGTCACGGACACCGACCCACACGTGCCAGCACAGCGACACGATGAGCGTGAACGTCAGGAACTTCATCCACTGCTGCGAGAAGATCGCCGCCCAGCGTTCATAGCCCATGGGGCCGCCGAACAGGACCTGCAGGATGAGCACGACGGTGAACACCGCCATCAGCACGGCCGTGATGCGCTGGGCAAGCCAGTCTCGGAGACCGTAGCTGGCGCCGACAACCAGACGCTTGGAACCAAAAGTATTGGACATGGTGGGAACCTTTGGAGGTTTGAACCTTCTTAGAACAGGCCGAACAGCTTGGCCCCAAGGGCCACCGTCAGCGCGATGCTCACCACGAAGCTGATCACCGCGGAAGAGTGCCCTTGCTCCTTGGTGACGCTGTGCGTGGCGTCCATCCACAGATGGCGCACACCTGCGCAGAAATGGTGCAGATAAGCCCAGATCAAGGCGAGTGCGACCAGCTTGGCCAAGCCGGAGCTCATCACCGAGGTGAATGCCTCAAACGACACTTCCGACGAGAGACTGGTGTCAAACAACCAGATGACGAACGGAAGCAACGCGAACATCAACAAACCGCTGGCGCGGTGCAGGATGGACAGCTTTGCAGCCAGGGGTAGCCGGTACTGGGTGGCGTCGGAGAGACGCATCGGACCTGGCCGCTTTTTGAGGGTGTCTGCCATGACTCGCCTTTTTTGTTCAAAAAAACCACTGAATTTTATTGCATCGCCATCCAGACGCGAACAGGCGTCAGGCGGGTGCGACAGTTTGGAACATGCCGCGTCGTCAGCTCAACTCGTTTCGGTAGTGATGCGTTGCCGTGCTGTACAGCCCGCGCCGCAACTCCACCGGACGATCACCGTAGGTCATGGACATCCGCTCCACGCTGAGCAGGGGTGCCCCGACATCGACGGCCAGCAACTCCGCCACGCGGTCATCCGCTGCGACCGCCCGAATCTTTTCTTCGGCCCGAATCATCCGGACACCGAATTCGGACTCGAACAGCCCGTACAGCGGACCCGCATACTCCGTCAACCGCTCGCCCGTCAGTCCCTTGAAAAGACCTCCGGGCAACCAAATGTCATCCAGCACGACCGGAATGCCGTCTTGGGACAACGTCCGGCGGATGTGCACCACCCCGTCGCCCACACGCAGACCGAGTGACCGCGCCACTTCTGCCGACGCCCGCACCCGCTCGCACACCAGGAAATGCCTGCGCATGGGAACCGGCGCCTCGCCCGCATCCGGAATCAGCCGTAAAAAACGGTACTGAATGGTCTGCTCGCTGTGCGTGGCCACGAACGTGCCCTTGCCCTGGCGCCGAACCACAAGATTTTCAGCAGCAAGTTCGTCAATAGCCTTACGAACCGTCCCCTGGGAAACCCTGAATCGCGCCGCCAACTCCAGCTCGCTGGGGATCGCCTCACCCGGTCGCCACTCGCCACTCTGCAACCCACGCATGATCAAAGCCTTGATCTGCTGATAGAGAGGGCTGAAAGCAGGGGCCGAGCCCGAAGTCCCATCGGACTGCGCTCCACCTGGCAACGTCATGGACGTGACACCCGTATTCGACATGGCCGCGATTGCAGCACAAGGCCATCCGTCGTTGCAATCGCGCTGCAACACTTGTCTTATATAAGACATAAGATCGTTGACGCTTGACACCAGCAGCAATAGACTGTTGGCCGCTTTCGTCCCAACCAATGGTCCTTACCTAGGAGTTTCCCTATGAGCAAGAAGCCTGTTCGCGTTGCCGTCACCGGCGCCGCTGGTCAGATCGGTTACGCACTGCTGTTCCGCATCGCCTCGGGCGAAATGCTGGGCAAGGACCAGCCGGTCATCCTGCAACTGCTGGAAATCCCTGACGAGAAGGCCCAGAACGCCCTGAAGGGTGTGATCATGGAGCTGGAAGACTGCGCCTTCCCGCTGCTGGCCGGCATCGAAGCCCACGCCGATCCGATGACCGCCTTCAAGGACACCGACTACGCCCTGCTGGTTGGCTCGCGTCCCCGCGGCCCGGGCATGGAGCGCGCCGAGCTGCTGTCGATCAACGGCGCCATCTTCACCGCCCAGGGCAAGGCCCTGAACGCTGTCGCATCGCGTGACGTCAAGGTCCTGGTCGTCGGCAACCCCGCCAACACCAACGCCTACATCGCCATGAAGGCCGCTCCGGACCTGAAGCCGGGCAACTTCACCGCCATGCTGCGTCTGGACCACAACCGCGCCGCTTCGCAGATCGCCTCCAAGATCGGCTGCGCCGTGGGCGACATCGAGAAGCTGGCCGTGTGGGGCAACCACTCGCCGACCATGTACGCCGACTACCGCTTCGCGACCGTCGACGGCAAGTCCATCAAGGACACCATCAACGACCACGAATGGAACCGTGACGTGTTCCTGCCGACCGTGGGCAAGCGTGGCGCCGCCATCATCGCCGCTCGCGGCCTGTCGTCGGCCGCTTCGGCCGCCAACGCTGCCATCGACCACATGCGCGACTGGGCCCTGGGCACCAACGGCAAGTGGGTCACCATGGGCGTTCCGTCCAAGGGCGAATACGGCATCCCTGCTGAGGTGATGTTCGGCTTCCCCGTCACCTGCGAAGGCGGCGAGTACAAGATCGTCGAAGGCCTGCCCATCGACGAGTTCTCGCAAGAGTGCATCAACAAGACCCTGGCCGAGCTGCAAGGCGAGCAAGACGGCGTCAAGCACCTGCTGTGATCCCGGACTGACCCCACCGTCCGATCCGGGGCAAGCCCACAGTCGGACAGTGGCGTCACAATCAAACCGATCTGCTTGCAGATCGGTTTTTTTTCGCCCCGTTCCTGAAGGCCACGACATGACAACCGCCTCCTCGTCTTCCGTTCATCCGCGTGACGCCCTTTTCGAATCGGACGAACGCGCCCCCAACCTGCCGGTCTGCGATCACTACGCAGGGGTCGAGGCTCGCATGCGCAAGGCCCTCACCCTCCAGGCAGAGATGGGGCCCATCTTCGACGTCACCCTGGACGGCGAAGACGGGGCCCCAGTGGGCGGAGAGCGTGAACACGCGCACCTGATGGCCGAGATGGTCATGTCCAGCGACAACCATCACGGCCGCGTCGGCGTGCGCGTGCAAACCGTGGACCACCCGGCCTTTGCCGACATGGTGAACACCCTGGTGTCCAAGGCGGGGAATCGTCTGGCTTACGTGATGGTTCCGAAGCCGCGGGACGTCGGGGATGTGCGCCTCGCAATCGAAGCGATTGACGACGCGCGGTCGCGTCATGGCATCAACCACCCCCTCCCTGTGCACACGCTCGTGGAAACACACGGCGCCTTGCGCGATGTCGAGGCGATTGCCGCCTTGCCGCGCATCGAATCCATCTCGTTCGGGCTGATGGACTTCGTGTCGGCACACCGTGGTGCCATCCCCCAAAGCGCCATGAGCGCGAAGGGGCAGTTTCACCACCCCCTGGTGCTCCGCGCCAAGCTGGCCATTTCCGCGGCTTGCCATGGGCACGGCAAAACCCCGTCCCACTGTGTCGTCACCGAATTCAAGCACCTGTCGGCCCTGCAAGATGCCGCGACCACCGCGTGCAGGGAACTGGGCTACACCCGCATGTGGAGCATCCATCCGGATCAGATCCGACCCATCGTCGAAGCCTTCTCTCCCACCACGGCCGAGGTGGATCTGGCCATCGAAATCCTCGAAGCAGCACAAGCCGCCCAGTGGGGCCCCATCCGGCACCGCCACCATGGCCAGGATCAGTTGCACGATCGCGCCAGCTATCGGTACTTCTGGCATGTGCTGGAGCGGGCCCATCGAACCTCCGCCCATGGCCAGTCCCAGCTGCCTGCCGAGATCCGCGCACGTTACTTCTCGTGACAGAGTTCACCCAGAGAGCCGCGATCGCAAGCCTTGAGCCCCAACCGACGCATTTCGCAACACCCAGCGCGCGCTTCAATTGCACAATCCGCGGCGACCTCAGCCTCACAATCCGACCGACATGAAAACCTCTTCCTCGATTCGCTTCCTCGCCCTCGCCCTGGCCGGCTTCTCCGTTCTGGGGACCGTTTCTCTGGATGCCGCAGCATCCAAGCGCACCGCCAAGGCCCCCGCCAAGGAAGCCCCGCTGCCGGAGCTGTCGGCCGAGCAACAGGCCAACGGCGAGCGCGTGCTGCTCGGCGCCCAGGCCTGCGAATTCGACCAGACCGTGACGGTTCAACCGCACACTGAACCCAAGGGTTATTTCGACGTGGCCTACAAGGGCAAGACCTACGTCCTGGCCCCCGAGCCCACCACCACCGGCGCCATCCGCCTGGAAGACAAGAAAAACGGGCTGGTCTGGATCCAGATCGCCAACAAGTCGATGCTGATGAACTCCAAGAAGGGCCAGCGCGTCGTGGACAACTGTGTCCACCCGTCGCAAAAGGCCTGAGCCCCGAGCCCTCTCCCAAGCCGCCAGGGCCTTGCCTTGGCGGCTTTGTCTTTTTTTGGCGCGAAAGTGCCCGTCCGTTCACCACGCCACTTGGCAAGTCTTATATAAGACTTAGAATCGGGATCTCGCCCGAGTTTGTCACGGTGATGAACTCTTGAGGCGGCCCCGCCACACTCCACGGAGACTTCTTCATGCTGCAAGCCTACCGCCAACACGTCGCTGAGCGTGCCGCGCTCGGTATCCC
>CAYYCN010000187.1:0-6063 GCA_964470355.1 uncultured Sphaerotilus sp. | reverse complement strand
AGCGACACGTGCCCAGCGCGCACCTGCGGTCCAGGGCCAACCGACCCCGGCGTGGAACGTCGCCCTGGCCAGCCTGTCCGTGACCGATGGCCGGTTGCGCTTTGACGACCAGGCCGTGGGGGCCCGTCAGCCACTGGACCTCTCCGGCATCCGGCTGACGGCCGCGCCGCTGGGCACAACCCGAGGCCTGAGCTCGGCGGTGGACGCCAGCGTGAATGCGGGTGCCGGCTCGCTTCAGGCCCAGGGCCGCCTGAGCCTGAGTCCCTTGAAAGCCGACCTGAAGCTCCTGGCGCGCCAACTGGACCTGCGGCCGGCGCGCCCGTACTACGCCGACCGACTCCATGCGCAGGTCCGGCGTGGCACCCTGTCGGCCCGGGGTCAGCTGCAACTGGCCCAGGACCCGGGACTCCAGGTGCACTGGACGGGCCAGGCCAGCGTGGACCAGCTGTACGCCCTGGACACCCTGGACGACAGCGACCTCCTCAAGTGGGGCGCGCTGACCGCCAGCGACATGGATGTGGCCGTGGACACCGCGGCCCCGTCGCCTTTGACCCGGCTGAAAATCGGGACCCTGGCCTTGAAGGACTACTTCGCCAAGATCATCCTGTCCCGCCAGGGCACGCTCAATCTGGCTCAGCTGACCCGCACGGATTCAGCCCCGCCGTCGGCGGCCTCGGGAACCGGGGCCACCCCACCCCGGTCGCCGCCGCCCGTATCCGTCGGCCGCATCGTGCTGGAACGGGGCCAGGTCAACTACACCGACCTGTTCATCCAGCCGAACTACGTGGCAGACCTGACCCGGCTCAGCGGCAGCATCTCCGGACTGACCTCGGCCACGGGCACCGCCGGGGACGTGAAGCTCCAGGGCACGGTCAACGGCGACGCCCCCGTGGAAATCACCGGACGGGTCAATCCGCTGTCGGCCCAGCTTTATCTGGACCTCAAGGCCAGCGCCCGTGGCATCGACCTGCCCTCGTTCACCCCCTATTCGGGCAAATACGTCGGCTACGGCATCGACAAGGGCAAGCTCTCGGTGGACGTGGCCTACCAGGTCGAGCAAGGCCAGCTCAAGGCCAGCAATCAGATCGTGCTGGACCAGCTCGTGTTTGGCCAGCACATCGACAGCCAGGACGCGATCCAGGCCCCGGTGCTGCTCGCGGTGGCCCTGCTGCGGGACAGCCGCGGCGTCATCGACATCCGCCTGCCCATCAGCGGCTCGATCGACGATCCGCAATTCTCGGTGGGCCGAATCCTGCTCAAGGCGCTGGCCAACCTGATCGTCAAGGCCGCCACCGCGCCGTTCCAGGTGTTGGCGGCGGCCTTCGGTGGCGGCGAGGACCTGGGCCACTTGGCCTTCGCACCGGGTGCCTCCCACATCGGGCCGGACCAGGCCGACAAGCTGAAGGTCCTGGCCAAAGCGCTGAACGAACGTCCGGGTCTGCGCCTGGAAATCACCGGTCGCACCGACGCCACCACCGACGCCTCCGGTCTGCGCCGCGCTGCGCTGGAGCGGCGCGTGCGCGTGGCCAAGTCCGAAGCCACGGGGCAGGCCCTGGAAGACGTGCGCGTCGACCCCACCGAATACCCGGCGCTGCTGGAGCGGCTCTACCGGGAGGCGCCGTTCCGCAAGGAGAAGACGCTCGGGCTCTTGACCCGGCGCCAACCGGTGGCCGTGATGGAACAGCTGCTGCTCGATCACATCGAGGTCGGGGACACGGAGCTGCGCCAGCTCGGACTGGCCCGCGCCCAGGCGATCCAGACCCATCTGGCGGAGGTGGGGCAGGTCTCGCGCGACCGACTGTTCCTGGTCGCCCCCGGCACCGGAGGGGGCGCAAGCCCCACGCCGCCCGAGGCATCGTGGCCCACCACCCGGGCCGACTTCACCCTCAAGTGAACGCCGTGCAATCCATCACAAGGCACCCGGAAGTACCCACCAGTCTTTGACAAATATCAGCAGCCTGAGGCATCTGGCCCGCCTACATTGCTGGGTTCTGGTCATGATATTCGTCAATCCAGCATTCCCCTGCCCCCGCGCATGCACACCCCGTCGCCTCAGCGGTCAGCCTCCGGTCCGGACGACACCCCATCCTCCGGGGGGGCGGCCCTGTGCGCCAGACACCCTGTGGGCCTGGAGGCTTTGCTGAACCGGCTGGAAACCCCGGTCTGGATCTTTGACATCGACCTCTCGCGCGTGCACTGGGCCAACACGGCGGCCCTGGAGGTCTGGGCCGCCCCGAGTCTCCAGGCCCTCTCCTCGCGCGACCTGGGCGCCGACATGTCGGAATCCGTGGCCCACCGGCTGCAACAGTTTCAGCGGGACTTTCTCGACCACGACGCCCGGTTCTCGGAAATCTGGACCCTGTATCCGGGCGGCGTGCCCCGCACGCTGCGCATCCAGTTCAGTGGCCTGCGACTGCCCGACGGGCGCATGGGCATGCTGTGCGAAGCACAGGGCACGGTCGAACGCGACGCGCAGACGCTGCGCAGCGCCGAAGCCCTGCTGCACACCTCGGTGATGATCACGCTGTACGACACCAACGGGCAGGTGCTGTATCGCAACCCGGCGGCACGCGATGCCGTCCCCCGTTCCACGGAAACCGTGTTCGAACACTTCGTGGATCCCGCCGCAGGACGCGATTTCCTGGCCCTGGTGCACAGCGAAGGTCATGGCCGCATGCCGGCCGAGGTCCACACCCACCGCGGCCAGCGTTGGCACGAGGTGGCCGCACGCCACTGCCACGACGCCGTGACCGGCCGCGAAGCCTGGCTGCTGAGCGAAGTCGACATCAGCGAGCTCAAGCGCACGGAAAGCCACGCCCGCCACCTGGCCCTGCACGACACCCTCACCGGCCTGCCCAACCGCCATTTCGTCATGCAGGAGTTCCAGCACCGCCTGGGACAAGTGAGACTGCAGGGGCAACAGGCCGCGCTCATCTTCTTCGACCTGGACCGGTTCAAGAACGTCAACGACTCACTGGGGCACGCCGCCGGCGACCTGCTGCTCGTTCAGATGGCCGAGCGGGTGCGTGCCGTGTTGCGCGACACCGACCTCATCGCCCGCCTGGGGGGCGACGAATTCCTGGTCCTGGCCTGTGCGCCGGACATCGAGGGCTACACCGACGCCCTGGTCGAGCGCCTGATGAAGGTTGTGGCGCAACCGATGGTGATCGGGGACAACGAGGTCCAGGTCACGCCTTCTGTGGGGGTGTGCCTGTTCCCACGCGACGGCGACGGCATCGACACGCTGATGCGCCACGCCGACCTGGCGATGTACCGCGCCAAGGAACGTGGCCGCGGATGCGCGGCGTACTTCAGTGCCGACATGAATTCCGCCGTCCAGACCCGCATGGCCATGGAAGGGGAATTGCGGCGCGCGCTGGGCCGCGGCGAATTCATCGTGCACTACCAGCCGCGGGTGGACGCACTCAGCGGGCGCATCGTCAGTGCGGAAGCCCTGGTGCGCTGGCAGCACCCGGGACGCGGACTGGTGCCCCCGGGCGAATTCATTCCCGTGTGCGAGGACAGCGGCCTCATCCGCGACGTCGGCGCCCAGGTCCTGACCATGGCCGCCAGGCAACAGGTGGACTGGTCCCGACGCGGGCTGAACCTGCGGGTGTCGGTCAACCTGTCGCCCAGCCAGTTCACGGACCCGCGCATGCTCGACACCTTCGCCTCGATCATGCGCGAGACCGGCTGCCCGCCCGGGCGCATCGAGCTGGAAATCACCGAATCCGTGCTTCTGGGCACCGACGCCACAACACTGGAACTCCTGCAAGGCCTGCGCCGGCTGGGTTTTGCCATCTCCATCGACGACTTCGGCACCGGCTACTCCAACTTGGCCTACCTGCCGCGCTACCCGCTGGAGGGCCTGAAGATCGACCGGTCCTTCATCCACGGCGCCAAGCAGGACCGGCCCATCACCTCACTCATCATCGCCATGTCCCGGCTGCTCGGCCTGCGCGTGGTGGCCGAAGGCGTGGAAACCCCCGACCAACTGGCCTGGCTGGTGGCCAACGGCTGTGACGAATACCAGGGCTTCCTGTTCAGCCCCCCGGTGACGGCGGACCGGTTCGAAGGCCTCTGGCGGGCCCAGGCCTGAGCCCAGGCACACCACGACCGGTCAGCGGTGCAGCGCCAGCGTGAGCAACACCGAGGCATCCTCGCGGGCGCTCAGCCCGTGCACGACGTGGCCGCGCAAGTAGAGCAATTCGCCAGCGTTGAGCACGGTGTCGGGTCCATCGCCGGTCACGGCCACCTGGCCCTCCAGGCACTGGATGGTCATCTCGCCCGGCACCTTGTGGGCAGGCATGGACTTGCCAGCGGGCAAGACGAGCCTCAACACTTCAAGGTGATCGGACTTGAACAGCGCGATCGTCTTTTCCTGACCCAGCCGGGCGCCCAGCGGACGCACGTCGATCGGCTCGCCCGGTGCGGCATGTGGAATGGCCATGATGCAGATCCTCCGGAGTGCGGAAGACCCATCGTCGATCAAAGCCGGCCACAGGACAAGCGGGTCTGCCCCGATCGGCCACAGCGCCACCCGCACCCGCCGCCGGTCAGGCCCGTCCGAGGCCCCCGAGGTCCAGGGCCAGAAATCGGGTGCCCGGCACAGGATTGAAGACCTGTGCAGGGGCGTCGGTGAATCCAAGCGAGGCATACAGGCGCTGCGCCGCCTGGAATTCAGGCAGCACGTCCAGGCAGATGCGGGAGTACCCAGCCTCTCGGGCCTCATGCAAGACCCGCTCGACCAGGCGACGCCCCACCTGAGCCCCCCGACCCGCCGGGCGCACGTAGAGTCGCTTCATTTCGCAGGTTTGCGCATCCACGGGCCGCAGCGCCACGCACCCCACAACCTCAGGGCCCTTCCAGGCCAACCAGAGCCCGCCAGCGGGCGGCACGTACTGGCCAGGCAGGCCGGCGAACTCCACCTCATAGTCCTGAAACCCCAGATCCACCGACACACTGGCGATGTACTCGCGAAAGATTCCGATCACCCGGGGCAGATCCTCGGGAAACCGTGCGGACAAAAGGTCGATCGTGGACATGTCTGAACACCTGTGGACGCGCGTCATGCGGCCCGAGGCTCACAGGCCCCGGCCGGAAACCGCATCATAGGGGTGGGGAGCGCCCCAGGGTTCAGTGCGAGGTCCCCTCGCTGCGCGTGATCTTGTTGAACACGTTGTACTTGCCCACCGGCTTGCTCATGGGCAGGCGCTTGACCTCCTTGAAGGTGGCGGCGTCAAAGACCACCAGGGCGCCGTCCTTCTCCCAGACGCTGGCCAGCGCGTAGCGGCCGTCCTTGGTGAACTCGATGTGTGCCAGGGTCTTGCCCGGCTCGCGCACGCTGGCCACAGGCTTGAGCGTGGCCTTGTCGATGATGGTGAGCGTGTCCTTGGCCTTGGCACTCATCATCGAATCGGTCCAGGCGTAGGGGGTCTTCTCGTGGCTGCGCATGAAAAAGCCCGGGCCCGGCGTCGGGATGGTGGCCACGTTCTTCCAGCTCGCCATGTCGATGACGTCGATGGCACCGTCCTTCAGGTTGGGACTGGCCAACACGGTGGTGCCGTGCCACGCGAAGGTGATGCCCGAGCCCAGGTGCGGCATCCCGGCGATGGGCAGCTTGGCGATGGAACGACGCACGTCGAGGTTGACCACCTGCGCATTGGCCTCGCCCGCACCTTTGGGTCGGGTGGCGCCCAGCGCGTGGGTGTAGGACTGGTCGAAGAAGAAGTCGTCCAGCGGCTCGTCCAGGCGCGAGCGCTTCACGCCGAAGGTGCCGGACTTGGGCACGCCCTCGCCCATGCGGTAGTCGTGCACCAGGCCGTCATAAATGGGCTCGGCCTTGGGGTCGTAGCTGATCTCCCACAACTCGGGCAAGTTCTTGAGGGCCACGACGAAGCTCTGGCGCGGCGCGGCATCGTACACCGCCGACACCCGCGAGGTGGCCTTGCCGTCGGCGCTGGCAGCGCTGTAGGTCTTGACGAGGTTCAGGTCGGCGTCGAACAGCGCCAGCGTGTGCGGCAGGTAGTTGGCCGCCATCACCCACTTGCCGTCGCCGCTGAC
>CAYYCN010000186.1:0-6179 GCA_964470355.1 uncultured Sphaerotilus sp. | reverse complement strand
GTCCTGTGACGTGAGGTGCGGGTCGGCGCCGAGGTCCAGCAGCGTGCGCACGACCTCGGGTTTGCCAGCCGACGAGGCGTACATCAGGCAGGTGGCGCCGACGGCGTTCGGGTGGTCCAGTGGCACGCCGTGCGCCACCAGGGCACGGATCAGGCCCGGTTCCCCATTCACGCAGGCCAGCCACAGGGCGTTGTTGCCGTCGCCGTTGACCGCGTCCAGGCGCACCCCGAGGTCCAGCAGTTCGTCCACCCGGTGGTGCTGACCGCGCCAGGCGGCGTGCATCAACGGGGTGTTGCCGTGGGGCCCGGCGGCTTCGGGATCGGCGGTGCCAAAGCCTTCCTGGGCCAACCATCGGGCCAGTTCCGGGGACACGGGGCGGGGCCCTGGCGTGCGCATCGCGGGTGTTCCGGTCCCGGTGGTGTGGGCGTCTGCGGCGGCTTGCGGCAGCGCATGCCCGGACTGTGCCCAGGCGGTCCAGCCACCGACGAGGTCGTGGACCTGTCCGAAGCCGAAGTCCGCGAACATCTGCGCGTAGGTCTGGCTGGCGTTGCCGTGGTAGCAGTAGATGAACACCGGGCGCTGGCGGTCCTCGCGCATCAGCAGCCGTTCGTGGTTGCGGCCGTCCAGGCGCACGCTGCCGGGCAGGTGGGCCTGGGCGTGGCTGCGTTCGTCGCGGGCGTCGAGGATCAGGGCGTCGGGGTGCCGGGCCAGGTGGCCTGGCACCTCGTCAGCGGTCAGGCGGCTCCAGCCGCGGGACGGGGGGGTGGTGTCTTCGGCGGGCGGGGGGGCGGTCATGGCGGGTTCTCCCGTGGAAGCTGGCGATCGGTGCGCGTAGGGCGCTTCGGAGGCGATGCGGCTGTCGTGCATCGGCACGCCGACCGTGAAGTGGTAGAGCGCCTGCAGACGCGTGTCGCTCAGGCCGAGCAGCTGGTGCAGCGCATCGTCGAAGTAGCAGCCGATGCCGGTGCCGGCCAGCCCGGCCGCTTCGGCCTCCATGTACAGCACCTGTCCGACGAGGCCGGCTTCCTGCAGCAGTTCGCGGTAGCCGCATGGATGCCCAGAGGAAGCCGGCCGGTCCGGCACCGCTGTCGCGCTCATGTCCGACGATGAACGTGCAGGGGCCTGCAGGTTGGCCCCTGCGGCGTCTTCTCCCAGGGCTGTGTCGAACTCACCCAGCAGCGAGAAGGCCAGGATCGCGTCCGAGCCCAGGGCCTGGTGGCAGTCGATGGTGCGCAGCGTGCCGGCCAGCGCCGGGTTGGCGGCCAGCCGGATCAGGGTCAGCGGACCCGCTCCATTGGCCTTGGCCAGCGCTTCGGCGTCGGTGCAGCGCTGCCATTCGGCCACGCCACCCAGCAGCGCGTGAAGTTCGGGCAAGGCGTCGTCTCTGCGCGGCAGCAGGTAGGCGCCAGGCTCCAGCCCATCGACCCGGTGGGCGAAGACCACGGCGTGCACGCGCGGCGTCTTGGGGCCCACGTCCAGCGGCAGGGCGCGGGACTGGAGGGCGCCCAGCAGGGGCAGGACCTGTTCCAGTGGGGCCGTGGCCCGGCGGTCGAAGTGCTGGGCGCTGCGGCGTTGGCGGATCAGGCGCGCTGCGGGCTCGTCGCCCCGAAGGCGCTGCGAGGCCCCTGTGCAGGACCGGGCCACGGCGGGACCACCGGGCGGCGGGTCGCCCTGGGCCGAGACGTCCGCGTGGCCTGGTCCCTGTTTCTGGATGGGACCGTGCCGACTGGCCTGGGCCACCGTGTCGATGACGGGCCAGCGGTACATCGGGTGACGGTCCAGTCGGTTGGGGTGACCGTGCCAGGTGGCGTCCTGAAGCGCAGGGGAGGCCGTTGGCTTGGGTGCGTTCGGATCGGTGGCCAGGCAAGCGGAAGTCGGCACGATTTCCAGCAGCACTTCCGGTTCTTCCCGCTCGGCGGCCCCGAAGTCCGCGTCCCGGTCCAGGCCCAGCAGCGACGCCAGGGCGTGGGTGTCGAGCTCGACCGGCCGCAGCGACCAGCCCAGCACCGCCGCCGCATAGCGCAGGGCTCCAACGGCATGGCCTGTGTCGATCTGGCAGTAACGGAAGGCCCGTTCGCCGTATTTCCAGGCTTCGCGCCACAGCACCGAACTCAGCGCGATCCAGGCGCGGGGGGCGGGACCGGCCGGGATGTTCTCCTCTTGTGCCGAACCTGTCGTCACGCGCCCAGAGGCACGGTGCTCCAGCGCGTGTTCGTAGGGCGCGTAGTGGTGGACGCCGTCGCCCACGTCCGGCACGCCCTGCGCGACCAGCCAGCCTTCGGTGGGGTGCAGGTTGCCGCTCGACGGGTTGCAGCGCACCGACCAGCGATCGGGACCGAAGACCTTCCAAGCGGCCAGGCCGAGCGACAGCTCGAACAGCAGTGCCAGGGACGACCGCGTCAGTGGACACGAGGGAACGGCTTCGGGGTCAAAGAGGGTGTCCCAGCGCACGTCGCAGGTGTCCGCCTGCAGCGGCAGCACGGTCAACGGGGCGCCGGTCCAGCGGCGAAAGGGGCTGGGCTGGGCGTCCCAGTCCAGCGTGTCCGGTCCGGCGGCGTAGCGCTGGAGGTGGTGCTTGGTGCGCTCGTGATAAGCGCGCACGGTGGCTACCGGGTCTGGCTCCTGCCCCTGCGCTGGCGCCGGTGTGGCCGGATCTGAGGACGGGGCTCCGGCGCTCATGGCGTGCAGGCCAGCAACGCACTGGTCTGTTCGGTGATGGCGCGGCGCACGTCGGGGTCGAGCTTGCGCAGCCAGCGCGCCGGCAGGGCCTGCGCGCCGCATCGGGCCCCGGCCAGCATGCCCACCAGCGCGCCGGTGGTGTCGGCGTCGTCGCCCCGGTTGACCGCAGCGACCACCGCTTCCTCGAAGTCTTCGAAAGCGAAGAAGTGGTGCAGCACCGTCTGCATCGTGTCGACGACAAAGGCGCTGGCTCGGCCGGGGTAGGGCGTCCAGCGGAAGACATGGTGATCCCGCACCAGGTCGCCGGCGGCGGAGGCGCATTCGTCCGGCTGGCCGAGCAGCAGTGCTCGCGGCATGCGTGCCAGCGCAAAGGTGGCGGCATCCGACCACATGTGGTGGTGTGTGATGCGGGCCTGGGCCAGGGACCACGCCAGCATGGCCGACTCGTCGGGGGCGTTCAGGGTGGCCAGTACCACCGGCAGGTTGCGCATGGCGGCCCCGTTGCCGGCGTCTCCGTCGGTGGGAGGGCCTTCCAGCGTGCCCTGTGTGAGGTAGCGTTGGATGCCTCGGCGGCAGGTGTTGCCGCAGTCCACTGGCTTGCCGCGCCACCAGCGAACGTAGTGGTCGGCCACGCGGCGCACGCTGAAGCCCTCGCCCGAGCGCTGCCCCTCGACCAGGGCATCGCCCAGGGCGAGCGACATGGTTGTGTCGTCGGTGACCTGGCCGGGGGTGAGCTTGAGCCAGCCACCACCCGTGATCTGGCGGTGCACCCCATGGGTCCGGGCGATCTCGTTGGCCGTCATGAACTCGACGGTGGCCCCCAGGGCATCCCCGAGTGCCAGGCCCAGGTAGGCGCCCAGGGCGCGGTCGTACAGCACCGACATGGGCGGCCTCGCCGCGTCTTCCTCCAGGGAGGCGACTGACTTCACGTCAGGCAGGATGACCGAATCAGCCATAAGAGGCCTCCACGTCGTGATCCCCGCCGATGACCAGCACTTCCCCCTCGCCGCTGAGGGTGCGCTGCGGCAGCAGGCCGGGAAAGAACAGCACCTTGCACAAGGGCACGTGCACGGCAAAGATCCAGTCGCCGAAGCAGTCGGCGGTGTCGCGGTCGCGCGAAAAGCTCACCACGTTGTTGAGCCTCAGTGTGAGGTGCCGGGCGCGTCGGGGCAGGGCGGGTCGCAATTGACCCTGAACGACCTGTTCTTCGCAGCGATTGGAGCCTCGCCACAGGGCCACGTGCGGTCCCAGGCCCAGCGGTGCGAAACGCGCCAGGGCCCACTGGCAGAACTCGTAGAGAAGGTCCAGCTGCTGGTAGATGCAGTTGTTGTGGAAGCGGCTGCTGGCTTTTTCTTCCAGGTAGCGCATCCAGGTTGGCGACGGGTAGCGCTGCAGCGGCGCATGGTGGAAGGTGGGCACGAGGCCGAACCGGCTCTCGACCCAGCCCTTGAGCACGGCGCCCGCCGCGCTGTTGGCGTCCTGGCCCCAGCCCAGCAGCAGCTTGAGGTAGCTGGCCTGCCAGCGACGGCGTTCGCCCGGATCGCCGGACGTGCCGGGACGCACCAGCCCGAAGGCCAACACCATGTAGTGGGTGAACATCTCGCCGGCCTCGCTCAGGGTGGCACTGCGTCCGAGCAGCGCAAAAAGGCCCGGATGGGCCTCACGCGTGCCGGCCACGTGCAGCGACACAGGGTGCCGCTGGAACTCCGCACTGGCCAGGACCGGCGTGGGCACGCCGACCAGGTTGGTCGTGTACCAGTGCCGGGGATGGACATGGCCGTCCTCCTGTGCCGGAGCGGAGGGAGGCTTCACACCGGGCGGTTCTCGTAGATGTTGCGCACCGGGCCCATCAGCTTCAGGCCTTCCTCGTAGGTGATCTTCGGGAAGTCGGCCTTGAAGGACGCGGCCTTGTTGGCGATGGCGTCGGTCTTGCCGGCGGTGTCGAGCTTCTTCAGGTCGTTCTTTTCCAGGTACAGCAGCTGAAGCACTTCGTTGTAGACCGTGGCTTCGTCGATCGGCAGGATGTAGAAAGTGGCGCCGCCGTACTCCAGCGTGTACTTCTTGGAGATGTCGATGTTGTCGACGTAGAGGATGTAGACGCCTTGGGGAGAGAGCGTGTCGCCCATCACCTCGGCCAGCAGGCTGACGTATTCGAAGCTCAGCAGGAAGCCGGTCAGGAACGCGACGTGCGTCTCGCCTTCGTTGGCGGCGGCAATGACCTGATCGGACGAGATTTCCGGCGGCCGGGCTTCGTCGGCCATCTTGGCGGCGAACTTCAGGGCGATGTCGCCGCGAAAGCCGATGCGGCCGGCCTTCTTGGTGGGGCCCTTGAGGACGCTGTTGACAAGGCGGCCTTCGGCGTCGAGGCGGCCCAGGGCGGTTTGGTCGATGGTGGTCATGAAGCGACTCCTGAGGGGGTGAAAGAACCGGCGAAATGAGGCAATCGGACGATTGCGGGTGGGGGATCGGGAAGGGCGCGGCTCAGGCCGAGCCGGACGCGGTGGAGCTGTGCGGGGCGGGAACCACGCCCGGCGCGACCTCGCGGGGGCGGCCGGGATGGGGGCGGGTGTCGCCGCTGTGCTCGGTGTTGCGGATGAAGTCGGCGATCTTGAAAAAGGCCGCCTCCAGCTCGCCGCGCAGCTCGGTGTCGTCGGGCACGGTGTTGAGCAGGGCCTGGCGCATGCAGGCCATCCACGCATCCCGGGCCGCGGCGTCGATGTCGAAGGGTTGATGGCGGCGGCGCAGCATGGGTGCGCCGCGCTCGCGGCTGTAGAGCTTGGGGCCGCCCGTCCATTCGCACAGGTACTTCACCAGCACGGCCTTCGTGTGCGTGAGATCGGGCTCGTGCATGGCGCGGATCGTCTGCGCTTCCGGCAGGGTGTCCATCGCGCGGTAGAACGCGTCGACGATCCGCACGATCACGTCCTCGCCGCCCAGGCGACCGAAGTGCGGGTTGGCGGGCTTGGAGGGGAGGACGGGAAGGGTGTTCATGCCCCAGTCAGAGCAACCCCCGTACCACCTCGCGCCACGGTGCCGCGATTCGAGGGCGCTCTCCTTCTGAAGCGCCCTGCCGGTGGGCTGGGGCTTGATCTGGATCAGATCAAAAAGGAGCCCCACCGACCGTCACCGGAAATGTCCGAGTGGCCCTCTCGGCCTTGTGTGACAAGGGATTGGCTGGTTTGTCGGGTTCGATCCGGCGGTGTCGGGGCGCTGGCACAAAAACCCTGCAACGGGCGCGCGGGAGTGCGCTCGCGCGTGGAGAGGCGGTCGTGGAGACACAGGTGCTCCACGGCACGAAGGTCTATGTGGGCCGAACCTGACCTTTGTCGCATTTCACACATTCCCCACTGCGTGTGGGGTTGTCGGTGAATTGGTCTGTTTTTCCTTTGAAAACAAGCACTTGATGCGTATTTGACGGGCTGGCACGCCGGTTGCGAAGAGAAGGGTGCGCGGCACCGAAAGGACCGTCCCAAGTGGCTTCAGAAGAAGACCCATAGAGG
>CAYYCN010000185.1:0-6209 GCA_964470355.1 uncultured Sphaerotilus sp. | reverse complement strand
CGATGTAGTCGGCCGGGTGGTAGTAGCTGATGTACTGCAGCGCGGCGGCGACGGACTCGATCAGGTCGTCCTGGCGGATGGTGGTCATGGGCTCTCTCTCGGCGACACGCGCGTGACGGCGTGTGGTGGGTGGGCAACGCGACATCCTGCGTGCGCTGAGCGCGTAGACTCTCGGGCTTTGAGAGCGCGCAGGCGGGTCAGCTGGGAAGTTTACCCAGCCTGTCTCGCCCAGGACGTGTTGTGGGGGATGCGTGGCGCCGATGCGTCGTGTGGACCCGGCAACGGCGGGAAAGCACGCGTTCCCCGGGAAGGAACAACGCCCGCAGCCCGATCGCAGTCGTGAATTCACGTCCGCGGTCGGGCTGCGGTTGTCACGTATACACACAAGACATGGATCAAGGTCCGAACGAGGCCCCGACACACACGGCCACCGACACCTCCGCCCACGAGCCGACGTCCGCCGAGGGTGGAAAACGTTCGTCGGTGTGGCGCAGGGTGGGGCTGTGGGGCGCGCTGGCGCTGTTTCTGGGGGTGCTGGCGGCCTGGATCGCGCAGATGCTCTGGCAGGAAATGGATCATTCCGAGCGCCAGGCGCGGTATTTCTCCGACTGGGCCTCGCGGTTGACGTTCCGACTGCAGGACCAGCCGGTCCAGGGCAATGCCTATCCGAAGACCGGCCCGTACGACGAGCGCCTGGGCTACACCCGAATCCCGGATTTTGTGAAGCGCCTGACGGAGCGTGGCCTGACCGTGACCCACCAGGCCGAGCAGTCGGTGGATCTGCGCGACTACATCGGGGACGGCTTTTATCCGCCCACCCACGAGCGGTCGCAAGCGGGGCTGCGTGTGCAGGATTGCCGCAAGAGCGAACTGTTTGCCTTCGAGGCGCCGCGTCAGGTGTATGCCTCGTTCGAGGCGATTCCCGAAGTGGTGGCCCGTACGCTGGCATTCATCGAGAACCGCGAGATCGTCGACGCCAAGTCCCCCACCCACAACCCGGCCATCGAGTGGCCGCGACTGGGCAAGGCTGTGCTCGACCAGTTCGTGGAACTGGCCAACGACGACCATTCATCGGCGGGGGGCAGCACGCTGGCCACCCAGGCCGAGAAGTTCCGGCACTCGCGGGACGGCCGCACCAACTCGTTTTCCGACAAATACCACCAGATGGTGTCCGCATCGGTGCGGGCTTATCGGGACGGGCCCTACACGGTGGAGGCGCGCAAGCGGATCCTGGTCGATTACTTCAACGGCCTGCCGCTCGGCGCGCAGCGGGGGTGGGGCGAAGTGCACGGGGTCAACGATGGCTTGACGGCCTGGTTCGGCACCAACGCGGAAGAAGCCAACCGTTTGCTCCATCAGCCGCTGGACCAGGCCGAGGGACAGTACGCGAGGGCGATGGCCTTCCGTGAGCTGCTGGCGCTGATGATCGCCCAGCGCCGTCCGAGCCACTATTTCGGCTCCGGCATGCCCCAACTGCAGGCGATGACGGCCAGTTACCTGCGCCTGCTGGCCGATGCCGGTGTCATCACGCCGACCCTGCGGGATCTGGCCACCCAGGTCCCACTGCAGGTGCGGGTGCCCGACCTGACCGAGCTGCGTTCGCCCCAGGAGTTTGGCGAGCGCAAGGCCGCGATGGCGCTGCGGGTGCAGTTGTCGAACTGGCTGGACGTGCCGCGGTTTTATGACCTGGAGCGCCTGGACCTCGCTGTCGAGAGCACGATCGACAGTGAACTCCAGCGCAAGGTCACGGACTATCTCGTGAGCCTGGCCGATCCCCAGGTGGCGGGTGCCGCGGGGCTGCGCAGCAAGCAGTTGCTCGAAAGCGGCGATCCGGCCCAACTGCTCTACAGCTTCACGCTGTATGAGCGGGGTGAAGGCGTGAACTACGTTCGCGTGCAGGCCGACAACCTCGACCAGCCTTTCGATGTCAATGGCGGCGCGAAGCTGGAACTGGGGTCCACGGCCAAGTTGCGCACGCTCACCACCTACCTGCAGATCGTGGCCGAGCTTTACGAGAAATACGAGAAGCTCGATCGTGAGGCCTTGTTGGCGGTACCGGTGCACGCCAAGGATCCCCTGACCCGTTTTGTGGTGGACTACCTGCTCAGCGACAAGAAGGAGCGTTCGCTGCGGGCGATCATGGAGTCCGCCATGGATCGCAAGTACGCCGTCGGCGCGGGGGAGGCGTTCAACACCGGCGGTGGGCGCCACGTGTTCTCGAACTTCGGCAAGCTCTCCGCGGCGGCCATGCCTTTGTGGAGCGCAACCGCCCAGTCGGTGAACCTGGTGTTTGTGCGCTTGATGAAGGATGTGGTGTATCACCACCTGTTCCGTCCGGAGAGCAAGGTGGCGCCGATCCTGGACGACGAGAACCACCCCCAGAGGCAGGAGTTGCTGCGCCTGTATGTGGAGAAGGATGGCAACCGCCACCTCCGCAGTCACTTCAAGCGTTGGCAGGGCATGCCTGGCGAAGAGGTTGCGGCCCGCATGGCCGACTCGGTCTACCGGACCGAGCCGCGCTTGGCCGTGATCTACCGGTCCATCCTGCCGGAGGCGCCGTTCGAGGCGTTTGCCGCTTTCGTGCGCAAGCAGATGCAGGGCTCTCCGTTGGGAGACGAGGACCTGATGAAGTTGTACGAGCGCCATGCGCCGGGCAACTACACCCTTCAGGACCGGGGATACCTCTCGCGCATTCACCCGCTGGGGCTCTGGGTGGCGGGATATCTCCAGAAGCACCCCAAGGCGACCTTTGAACAGGTGGTCGAGGCGGGGGCGTACGAACGCGATGCCGCATACCGCTGGCTGCTCAACAGCAAGCGACTGGGCACCCAGAACAGCCGCATCTACCAACTTCTGGAAATCGGGGCCTTCACGGAAATCCAGCGGCGCTGGGCCAAGGTGGGGTACCCCTTCGACACGCTGGTGCCGTCGTTCGGCACGGCGCTGGGCAGCTCCGGTGACCGCCCGGCGGCGCTGGCGGAACTCATGGGCATCATCGTCAATGACGGGATCCGCCAACCCAGCGTGCACATGGGGCGGCTGCATTTTGCGCCGGGAACGCCTTACGAGGTCATGCTTGAGCGCACCGCGCCTCCTGCTCCGGAGCGGGTCATGCCGGCCGAGGTGGCGGCGACCCTGCGCAAGGCCCTGGGCTTGGTGGTCTCCGACGGCACCGCCCGGCGGTTGTATGGGGCCTTCAACCTGCCGGGCAAGGCCGTGACCGTGGGCGGAAAGACCGGGACCGGGGACAACCGACTGAACACCTACACGCGCGGCGGCGGCCTGCTGACGTCCAAGGTGATGAGCCGCACGGCGACCTTCGTCTTCTACATCGGCGACCGTCATTTCGGGACGCTGACGGCGTTCGTGCTGGGTCAGGCGGCACAGGGCTACAAGTTCACCAGCGCCTTGCCGGTGCAGATCCTGCGCAACGTCTCGGGCATGGTGCGGCCGTCCTTGACCTCCCATCCCGGCCAAGTGTGTGACTACAAGACGGACGCGGTGGTCCAGCCGACCACGGCTGGAGCGGGGGCTCTCATGGCCCCGACGGCGGCGGTGGCCGCTTCGATGGCCCGGCCTGCCAGCGGGCCGACGACCGGGCCGGCCGCTTCGGCACCTCCGGTGGCGGTGCCGGCCTCCGGCCGCTGAGTCTCATCCCGGGTCGGGTGGGGCTCAGTGTTCGCTGGAGGCGCTGCCGGCCGGGTGCATCAACCGATCGGTGAGGGCAATGGCGATGGCCGAGAGCAGGAACGTGACGTGGATGATGGTTTGCCACATCAGCGTTTTTTCCGTGTAGTTCTCGGCGTTGATGAACGTCTTGAGCAGGTGGATCGAGCTGATGCCGATGATGGCTGTGCCCAGTTTGACCTTCAGGACCGACGCGTTGACATGGCTGAGCCATTCCGGCTGGTCTGGGTGTCCCTCCAGGTTCAGGCGGGACACGAAGGTTTCGTAGCCGCCCACGATCACCATGATCAGCAGATTGGAGATCATCACCACGTCGATGAGGCCCAGCACCACCAGCATGATGACGGTCTCGTTGAGCTTGAGCGAGCCGTCTGCAGGGGCGGTGTATCCGATGCTTTTGACCAGCAACTCCAGGGCGTGCTGATTGCCGAAGGCGGCCTCGATGAGGTGAACCAGTTCCACCCAAAAGTGAAAGACGTACACCGCCTGGGCCAGGATCAGCCCGATGTAGAGCGGCAATTGAAGCCAGCGGCTGGCAAAGATGATGTTGGGAAGGGCGCGAAGGCGTGCGCTGGTGGGGTGGGTTGGGGCGGTCATGGCCTTGTGGGTGAATGCGATGGGCGGATTCTAGGTTCCGCCGCCTGCCCTGCGCCTGAAGGCTCCGCCCCATGAAAAGAGCCCCGGCGAAGCGGGGCTCTTCAAATGGATGTGTGGACAAGGGCCGTCCGAAGACGGCCGGGGCCTCACTTCTGGCTCAGCACCCAGGTGACCAGGGTCTTGGCTTCGTCGGGGGTCACATTGTTGGCGGGCATCGGCACCTGGCCCCACACGCCGGATCCACCCTTGATGACCTTGGCGCTCAGCGCGGCCACGGCGTCCTTCTGACCCTTGTACTTGGCGGCCACTTCCTTGTATGCCGGGCCGACCAGCTTCTTGTCGACGGCGTGGCAGCCCATGCAGGCCTTTTGTTGGGCCAGTGCAGCCGGGTCGGCGGCCAGAACGGATTGCGAAGCCAGGGCGGTCACGCCGACGATCACGGCAGAGATGATGGATTTCATGATTTCCTTTCGAGGCGGGTACACGAGGAGAGTCATCGCGTGGGATGATTCTAGAAATAGAACGTTCACACGCCATGATCGGTGCACATGTCCGGAACATTCCGGCGTGACTTCCGCGGCGGGCGTGGTAAATATTCGACAGATCCGGCCTTCGGGGAGAACCAGTGGCAGCAGTCTTGGTGGGTGTGTTGCTGTGTGTGCTCTACGCGCTGGGCGTCGAGCCCGTGGCCAGTTGGTCGTGGGGCTGGTTGCTGGCCCCTTTTGGGGTCGCCATCGCGTGGTGGGAGTGGTCTGACGTGTCCGGTCGGACGCGGCGTCTGCAGGACGCGCGTTTGGCCGAGCGGGTCGAGGCCCGTCGGGCCAAGGCATTCGAGGCCATGCAGCGCCCTGGGGGGCGCAAGGCCAGACGCTGAAGTGTGTGGATCGCCCCTCCGAAGACGGGATGGGGTGGAGATCGGGTGGTGTCTGGGTGTTTCCCGGGCGACACCTGTAAAAAAGGGGCCGCAATGCGGCCCCTTTTGTCGAGAGCAGGACGGCTCAGGCCGACTTGCGGCGGCGAGCCACGGCGCCCACGGCAGCCAGACCGGCCAGCATCAGGGCATAGGACTCGGGTTCCGGCACGGCGGCGGCCGTGGTGAATTGCAGGTCGGTCAGCTTGTAGGCTTCCTGCTGCGGGCTCACGTTCGTGTAGGTGATCGAAAAAGAGGTGATGCCCACATCAGACGACCAGCCTTGGAAGCCGGTGAACGTCGTCGGCAGTTGGTACACGCTCGAAGCCGTCGATCCTTCGTAGACCACGATGTCGAGGCCCGATCCGGCCTGGACGTTCATGAACGGCAGATCCCAGTTGCCGCCGAAGGCAGACACAGCGCTGGCGAAGGTCACCGTGGTGGTGGTGTGGCCGGACGAAGTGGTGCCCAGGCTGATCTTCTGGGCTTCGGTCAACGTGCTCAGGTCGGTCACCACGTCGGTGAGCGTGCCGTTGGAGTAGCTGGAGGTCAGCGTTCCCCACGAATAGCTCAGGGTGGCGTTGTCAGGCGTGAAGGTCAGCGTGACGTCGCTGGTCGCGTTGGTGGCGGCGGTGCTGCCGAACACGGCCGCAGCGGTGTTGCCGCTGGTGACGGTGGCGCCAGCAGAGGTGGCGGCGAAGGCGGCGGCAACGGCGACGAGAGTGCTGATGAGTTTCATGGGGTTTCTCGGGCAGGAAGAGGTTTTGGAGTGATGTAAGGTTGCCTGAGGGCACACGGGGTGAATATCCCCCAGTCGCATGGCCCATGCACATGGGCAACGAAAAACGCTGCGTGACCGCCTGGCAGCCGTGACATTCTGCACGATTTGTTACCGATGCAGAGGGCGGCTGTGGTGCTGCGACAATGCCGCCGCCGGCAACCGCCGGAGGCCTGCTCACTTCGGAGTGTTCTTGATGCTCGTGCATCCCCAATTCGATCCAGTCGCCCTGGCGCT
>CAYYCN010000184.1:0-6410 GCA_964470355.1 uncultured Sphaerotilus sp. | reverse complement strand
TGATGATGCCCAGGGCGGTCTTGGTTTCTTGTTCCAGGCGCTTGACGATCACGCGGTCGTGCAGAGGACGAAGTTTCATTGCATCTCCAGAGGACAAAGCTGGTTATTGGACAACTAGCACTCACACCCGGCGAGTGCTAACAGGGAAAGATTATAGGAACGGCTTCCGGGCTTTCAAGAGGCGACCCGGAAGAAAAAAGGGGCCTTTGCGGCCCCTTCCGTGACGAGTGTCCGACGTTCAGCGAGGTGCCGCAGGCGCGCTCACGCCCAAGGCCTTCATGATCCGGGTGCGCCCGCCGCTGGTCACAATGAGCACGGCATCGCCAGGAGCAAACGTTTCGGCCCCCTTGGCCTGCACCAGGGCCCGGCGATCTCCATTCGGGAACTGGAGCATGATTTCCAGCGCCTCCTCGCGCGTGCCCATGCGCTCGACCGCATTGCCGACGACCGCACCCGCCACGGCGCCGAGCACTCCGACGATGGCCCCTTCACGGCTGCCGCCCACGCCACTGCCGGCAATGCCGCCGATCACGCCGCCCGCAGCGGCGCCGCCCCCGCTCTGGGAACCCTCCACCACCACGGTTCTCACGTTGATCACGACCGCATCCTGCACCGTGGACAACCGCTGGGCATCACCGGGCTTGATCACATCCGGACTGGTGGTGGAGCAGGCCCCGAGCAAAGAGGCCACGCACAGCGCAGCGATGGTCCAGCGCACGCGAGATGCGGCAGGACGCACGAGAGAGGTCAAAGTGGTGTTCATGTCTGGACTTTCGTTCGAATGTCGCCGCCCCATTCAGCGGGCGTCCCAGGGTGAGAGAAGCGCTGGCCCCTTCAGGTTCCCAATCTGGAGCCGAGCGGAATGCGCTGCATCAAGCCGCTCCAGCCCCGCCCATGAACCAGCACCGGGTCAACCATGCAGCCGGCTGCCTGCCGGCACACAGGCCAGCAGGAACTCCATCTGGTCGGTCATGATGCGCCGCCCTCTCAGGATCATGTCTTCGTACAAACTGGGCACGTAGGGCAGGTAAAGCAATTCCATGCCGGCCTCGGACAACAACCGGCTGCCCTTGCGCCCGTTGCATGAACGGCACGCCGTGATGCAGTTCATCCACGAGTCCACGCCCCCGCGCGAGGTGGGCACGATGTGCTCACGGGTGAGTTGCAACAGCGGAAACCGCCCCCCGCAGTAGGCACACACATGTCGATCGCGCACAAAAAGCTTGGAACTCGTGAGCGCCGGGGTCTGGCGCCAAGCCCGGCTGGGCACGCTGCCGCGCACAGCCACGATGGGGTGCAGTTCGATGCGCGACTGTAAGCCCGTGGTCCGCTGGATGCCCCCGCGCAGTGTCAGGAAAGGCTCGCCCAGGGTCCAGGCGATGCCGTCGCTGGCATAGAGGGTGGCCGCCTCCTGGGCTGTCAGCCAAGCCTGCGGGCGCCCCGACACGTCGAGTTGCAACACGTCCATGACACGCTCCTCACGAACGTGAGCATAGGCGCTTTGCGTGACCGCGTCATGGCGTGGTCTGCAATTTCCAAGCCCGACGCTCCGGACGAACCCCCAGCATCCGGTCGACACAGCGGCGACATGCCGCGCCGATAGAGTGGTTGCTCTAGGCACCCTCAGGGGAAGCCCGTGGCTTCCTTTCTCCATTCAGGTCCAGAATGAAACGATCGTTCGTGCCATTCCAGACCCAGGATCGATGCCTCCAGTCGCCCCCGACTCCCCGCCCGCCCCGACCCGCCGCGCCCCGTCCTCGCGCTCGGCCCTCAAGGGTCAGGCCACCCGCGCCTCCATCGTGGAGGCGGCCCTGCTGCTGTCGGCCCAGAAGGGACTGGAAGGCTTGTCGATCGGCGTGCTGGCCGACCTCATCGGCATGAGCAAGTCCGGCGTGTTCGCACATTTCGGCTCGCGCGAAGAGCTCCAGATCTCGGTGGTGAGGGAATACCACGCCCGCTTCGAGCAGGAGATCTTCTACCCTGCCATCCGGGAGCCGCGTGGCCTGCCCCGCCTCGCGACCATGTTCAACCTCTGGGCCCTGCGCGTGAGCAAGGAAGCGGACTCCGGCTGCATCTACATCAGCGGCGCCGTCGAATTCGACGACCGCCCCGGCCCCGTGCGCGAAGCACTGGCGGACATGGTGCGCACCTGGCATTCGGGCCTGCTGCGATCGATCCAGCAGTCCAAGGACGAAGGCCACCTCCGCGCCGACACCGATCCCCGGCAAATGCTGTTCGAGCTCCACGGCCTGATCCTGGTTCTGCACCACGACGCACGCTTCCTGCGCATTCCCGGCGCACTGGAACGCACCCGCCAGGGCTTCGAGAACATCCTCTCGCGCTACCGCACCGATTCGGCGCCAACGCCGTCCGCGCTTGAACCTCAAGCCGGCTGACCCATCCAACGACCAGGAGAAGATCCATGCCCACCTACACCCCGCCGCTGCGCGATCTGAGGTTTGTCCTGCATGAGGTCGTGAAGGTCACCGACACCTTCGCCGAGATCCCGGCTTTTGCCGAAGTCGACGCCGACACCGTCAACGCCGTGCTGGAAGAGGCCGGCAAGTTCGCCGCCGAGGTGGTCACGCCGCTGAACGCCCCCGGCGACGCCCAAGGCTGCACCCTGAACCGCGACACGCACGAGGTCACTCCGCCCGCCGGCTACAAGGAAGCCTACGCCCGCTATGTGGAAGGCGGCTGGCCCTCACTGAGCTGCGACCCGGAGCACGGTGGCCAAGGCCTGCCGCAGGTCGTCAACCAGTGCCTATACGAAATGCTCAACAGCGCCTGCCAGGCCTGGACCATGTACCCCGGCCTGTCGCACGGCGCTTATGAAGCCCTGCACGCCCACGGCACGCCCGAGCAGAAGGCGATCTACCTGCCCAAGCTGACCGCCGGCGAGTGGACCGGCACCATGTGCCTGACCGAACCCCACTGCGGCACCGACCTCGGCCTGCTGCGCAGCAAGGCCGCCCCGCAAGCCGACGGCACCTACCGCATCACCGGCCAGAAGATCTTCATCTCGGCCGGCGAGCACGACATGGCCGCCAACATCGTCCACCTCGTGCTGGCCCGCCTGCCCGACGCGCCGCCGGGATCCAAGGGCATCTCGCTGTTTGTCGTGCCCAAATTCAAGGTGAACGCCGACGGCTCGCTGGGCGAGCGCAACGGCATCCACTGCGGCGCGCTGGAACACAAGATGGGCATCCACGGCAACGCCACCTGCCAGATGGTGCTCGAGGACGCCGAAGGCACGCTGGTCGGCGAAGCGAACCGCGGCCTGCAGGCCATGTTTGTGATGATGAACGCCGCGCGCCTGGGCGTGGGCGTGCAGTCGCTGGGCCTGACCGAGGTGGCGTATCAGAACGCCGTGGCCTACGCCAAGGACCGCCGCCAGATGCGCGCCCTGACCGGCCCGAAGGAGCCCGACCAGCCCGCCGACGTCATCCTCGTGCACCCCGATGTGCGCAAGATGCTGCTGACCGCCCGCGCTTATGCGGAGGGTGGCCGCGCCCTGTGTGTGCACACCGCGCTGCTGATCGACCGCGAGCTGCACCACCCGGACGAAGACGTGCGCAAGGAAGCCGCCGACGAGGTCGCGCTGCTGACCCCCATCGTCAAGGCCTTCATCACCGACAACGGCTGGCTGGCGACCTCGCACTGCCAGCAGGTCTTCGGCGGGCATGGCTACATCCGCGAATGGGGCATGGAGCAGTTCGTGCGCGATGCGCGCATCAACATGATCTACGAGGGCACCAACACCATCCAGTCGCTGGACCTGCTGGGCCGCAAGGTGCTGGGCGACAACGGCAAGAAGCTCAAGGCCTTCGGCGCGAAGATCCAGGCCTTCGTCGAGGACGAGGGCGTGCGCGAGGACATGCAGGAGTTCATCAACCCGCTGGCCGACATCGGCGACAAGGTCACCAAGCTGTCGATGGAGCTGGGCATGAAGGCCATGGGCAGCGCCGACGAAGTGGGTGCTGCAGCCGTGGACTACCTGCGTGTCGTCGGCCACCTGGTGTTTGCGTACTTCTGGGCGCGTATGGCCAAGGAGGCCCTGGACAAACAAGGCAGCGGCGACCCGTTCTACACCGCCAAGCTGCACACCGCACGCTTCTATTTCGCCAAGCTGCTGCCCGAAACCGCCGGGCTGATCCGCTCGGCCCGTGCGGGCGCCGCCCCGCTGATGGCGATGGACGCCGATCTGTTCTGAACGGAGGATCCCCATGACCCTCATTTCCCTCTCCCTTGGCCGCACCGGTCGCCTGATCGGTGCGGGCCTGCTGGTCGCGGCCGGCGCGCTGGCTCCCGGCCTGGCTTGCGCCCAGGTCACCCCGGTCGGTCTGTGGAAAACCATCGACGACGACGGCAAGACCGAAAAGTCGTTGGTGCGCATCACCGAATCGGCAGGCCTCCTGTCCGGCCGGATCGAGAAGATCTTCGACCCGGCCAAGGCCTCCGCCGTGTGCGAGAAGTGCACGGACGAGCGCAAGGGCAAACCGGTGCTGGGCCTGACCATCCTGCGCAAGGTCTCGGCTGCCAAGGACGATCCGGACCTGTGGGAAGGCGGCGACATCACCGACCCCAACAACGGCAAAACCTACCGTGTGCGCCTCAAGCCCGTCGAGGGCGGCAAGAAGATGGAGGTGCGCGGCTATGTCGGCACCCCGCTGCTCGGCCGCACCCAGACCTGGATCCGCATGGAATGAACCGCCCCCGCCGGATCGGCGGTGGCCGCTGAGAACCCAAAGGAGAAACGATGAGTCGATTTCATGTCCGCAAGGTCGCCGTGCTCGGCGCCGGCGTGATGGGCGCGCAGATCGCCGCCCACCTGACCAACGTGAATGTGCCGGTCGTGCTGTTCGACCTGCCCGCCAAGGAAGGCCCGAAAAACAGCATCGCCCTCAAGGCCATCGAAAACCTGAAGAAGCTCAAGCCCGCCCCGCTGGGTGTGCCCGAGTTGGCTGCGCGCATCCAACCGGCCAACTACGAAGAGCATCTGGATCTGCTGGGCGAGTGCGATCTGGTCATCGAGGCCATCGCCGAGCGCATGGACTGGAAGCTGGACCTCTACGGCAAGGTGGCGCCGCACATCGCGCCGCACGCCATCGTGGCGTCCAACACCTCGGGCCTGTCGATCACGACACTGAGCGAGGCGCTGCCCGAGTCGCTGCGCCCACGCTTCTGCGGCATCCACTTCTTCAATCCGCCGAGGTACATGTATCTGGTGGAGCTGATCCCCACACCGTCCACCGACGCGGGCGTGCTCGACGCGCTCGAAACGTTCATGACGACGGCCGTCGGCAAGGGCGTGGTGCGCGCCAAGGACACGCCCAACTTCGTCGCCAACCGGGTGGGCGTGGCGGGCATGCTGGCCACCATCCATGAAGCCGAGAAATTCGGCCTGACGGTGGACGTGGTGGACGACCTGACCGGCAAGAAGCTCGGCCGCGCCAGCTCGGGCACCTTCCGCACCGCCGACGTGGTGGGCCTGGACACCATGGCCCACGTGATCCGCACGATGCAGGAACACCTGGCCGACGACCCCTTCTTCCCGACCTACGCCACGCCGCCGGTGCTGCAGGCACTGATCGACAAGGGCGCGCTGGGGCAGAAGTCCGGCGCGGGCTATTACAAGAAGGTCGGCAAGGACATCCTGCGCCTGGACCCCGCCAAGGCCGACTACGTGCCAGGCGGCGCCAAGGCCGACCCCATCGTCGACCGCATTCTCAAGAAACCGGCCGGCGAGCGGCTGAAGCTGCTGCGCGAATCGAGCAACCCGCAGGCGCAGTTCCTGTGGTCCCTGCTGCGCGACGGCTTCCATTACGCGGCCGTGCATCTGGGATCCATCGCCGATTCGGCCCGCGACGTGGACTTCGCGATGCGCTGGGGCTTCGGCATGAAGCAGGGCCCGTTCGAGTTGTGGCAGGAAGCCGGCTGGGCCCAGGTGGCCGAGTGGGTGAAGGCCGACATCGACGCCGGCAAGGCGCTGAGCGCCGCGCCGCTGCCCAATTGGGTGTTCGCCGGCCCGGTGGCTGACAAGGGTGGCGTGCACACGCCCGAAGGTTCGTGGTCGCCCTCGCGCCAGACCTTCGTGCCGCGCTCGGACCTGCCCGTCTACCAACGCCAGCCCTTCCCCGAAGCCGTGCTGGGCAGCGGTGCCGTCGACCCACTCAAGGCCGGCACCGAGGTTTACCGCGACGACGAGATCCGCCTGTGGACGCTCGACGGCGAGGTGCTGATCGCCAGCATCACGGCCAAGCTGCACCTGATCAGCCCCAATGTGGGCGCGGGCCTGATGAAGGCGGTCGATCTGGCCGAGCAGGGCTACAAGGGCCTGGTGGTCTGGTCGCCCGACGACGTGTTCTCGGCCGGCGCCAACCTCGAATCGCTGATGCCCATCTTCATGA
>CAYYCN010000183.1:0-6449 GCA_964470355.1 uncultured Sphaerotilus sp. | reverse complement strand
TCCAAGGGTGAAGGCCTGGGCAACCAGTTCCTGAGCCACATCCGCGAGACGGACGCCATCGTCAACGTCGTGCGCTGCTTCGAGGACGACAACGTCATCCACGTGGCCGGCAAGGTCGACCCCATCGCCGACATCGAGGTCATCCAGACCGAGCTGTGCCTGGCCGACCTGGGCACGGTCGAGAAGAGCCTGCACCGCTACAACAAGACCGCCCGCTCCGGCGACAAGGACGCCATCGCCCTGGTCAAGGTGCTGGAGAAGTGCCAGGCCGCGCTGGACGAAGCCAAGCCGGTGCGCAGCATCGACTTCAGCAAGGAAGAGCTGGCGCTGGTCAAGCCGCTGTGCCTGATCACCGCCAAGTCGGCGATGTTCGTGGGCAATGTGTCCGAAGACGGGTTCGAGAACAACCCGCTGCTGGACCGCCTGAAGGCCTACGCCGAAGCCCAGAAGGCGCCGGTCGTGGCCATCTGCGCCAAGACCGAGGCCGAGCTGGCCGAGATGAGCGACGAGGACCGCGAGATGTTCCTGGCCGAGATGGGCCAGGACGAACCGGGCCTGAATCGCCTGATCCGCGCCGGCTTCAAGCTGCTGGGCCTGCAAACCTACTTCACGGCGGGCGTGAAGGAAGTGCGCGCCTGGACGATTCACATCGGCGACACCGCCCCGCAAGCCGCGGGCGTGATCCACACCGACTTCGAGCGCGGATTCATCCGTGCCCAGACCATCGCCTACGAGGACTTTGTCCAGTACGGCGGCGAGCAGGGCGCCAAGGACGCCGGCAAGATGCGCGCCGAAGGCAAGGAATACGTCGTCAAGGACGGCGACGTGCTGAACTTCCTGTTCAACGTCTAGTGGGCGGACGGTCTTTCCTGCAACATCAGGAAAGACCATGAAATCAGAAAAATATCAACAAAGCCGCGTACTTACGTGGCTTTGTCGTTTCTGGGTGTTGCCAGAAATTGCGCGAGCAGCCACCTTTTGATTGAGTACAAAGGTGAGTACGTGTCTTTGCGCGGCGCGCGATAAGTGAGTACAGTGAGTGCATCGTCTTCATCGAGCATCCGCCATGCTGACTGACACCCACTGTCGCAATGCCAAACCTAGGCCCAAGCTTTACCGGCTCACTGACCACCGCGGCCTGTGCCTGGAGGTCAAGCCCAGCGGCGTGAAGGCTTGGCGCTACCGGTTCACGCTGGAGGGCAAGGCCAGCATGTTCGCCCTGGGCGAGTACCCGGCCGTCAGCCTGGCCGAGGCACGAGACCGGTGCGAAGCAGCGCGACAACTCGTCAAGCAAGGCATCAACCCCGCCCAGCAGCGGCAGATCGACCGCATCAAGCAAGCCAGCGATGCCGAGATCACCTTCGAGAAGGTGGCGCGCGAGTGGCTGCAGACCAAAGACTGGGAAGACATCACCAAGAACAGGCGCCTGGACATGCTGGAACGCGTGGTGTTTGGCGAGATCGGCCAGATGCCCATCCGTGCCATCACCCCCGCCCACGTGCTGGGCATCCTTCAGCATACGGCCAAACGTGGCGCCCCTACCGTGGCCGCCGAAGCCCGCCGCACCATGTCAGCCGTGTTCGAGTACGCCGTGGCCACGCTGCGTGCCGACAGCGACCCCGTCTGGCCCGTGCGCAAGGCCTTGCCCGCCAACAAGACCCAGCACAAGACCGCCCTTACCACCGCGCAGATCGGCAAGCTGCTCAACGACTTCGACAACCACCGCTGCACCTTCCAGATCAACTACTGCATGCAGCTGATGTGGTGGACCTTGGCGAGACCCAGTGAAGTGGCCGAGGCCGAATGGACCGAGATCGACTTGGACCGCGCCCAATGGCGCATTCCCGCAGAGCGCATGAAGGCCCGAAAAGAGCACGTGGCGCCTCTGCCGACGCAGGCCGTGGAGATGCTCAGAGGGCTCAAAGCCATCACAGGACAGCGCAAGCACCTCTTCCCCGGCCGTGACAACCGAAACACCCCGATGTCCGTTGCATCACTCAGGCAGGCGTTGAAAGTTCTGGGCTGGGCCGGCACCTACAGCCCTCATGCCACCCGCACCACGGGCAGTACCCGACTCAACGAGATGGGCTACCGGCCCGATGCCATCGAAGCCCAGCTCGCGCACTCTGACCAAAACAATGTGCGCCGCGCCTACAACCACGCCACCTACTTCGAGGAGCGCCAAGTAATGATGCAGGACTGGGCCGACCACCTCATGCAATGGAGAGCTGCCGCTCATGAGCGACCCTAGGTCTACTGCTTTGGCATGCGACACCGCTGCGCTTAGGCACTTGACAAGGGTGATCGAAGCGCATTTTCCAAGGCAGAGCCAACACGACGGTGACGCAGACTTAGCACGGCGCCAAGCATTCACAGCGGCGGCATCGGACCTTGCACAGCGCTACATGCGACTGAGGCTTCAGGCCCAAGACGCCGAGAACAGGCGCAAGCGCTTTGAAGCGATTGCCCAAGCCGCGCAGCAACTTCGCTTTGCGATGGAAGGCCTCAACCTGAGCGAATTGCACGTTCTGGAGAGAGCGCAACGGGCCACACACCAAGCTTATGTTGATGACCTGGGTGATCCCCAGGGCTACAACCTCGACAAGCAGCACGAGCTCTTCGACGAGCCCTGGGGGCCACGGCCCGCCAGCCGCATGCTGCAGTGGCAAGACCTGCGATGGCTAGAGCAAGCCGCCAAGTCGCTGGGCGCGCCTCGCAGGCGAGGACGACCGGAGAACACGGCCGAGCGCCGGACCGCGCGTCAGTTCGTCGTGCTCTGTCACCAACATGGGTGGACGCCGGTGCGGGTGGCTCACAGTGGATCGGAGACCCAGCATGCGGACCCACACACTTCTGGCCCGGTCGTGTGCCTGGCAGCGGTCTTTGCCGCAGGCGGCGAGAACGAGGTGCGAGCCAAGAGTGCGGCCCTGTCGGCGCTGAAGTCGCTGCGGAGTCGGTTCACCCATTTGGAGTGGCCAGACTGCCTACCGGACGATCCCCTCCATGACGCCATGGAACCCACCGAATACACAGCCAGCTTGAAAGAGCTGATTTCTGACCGCCGAAACGGGATCGGCGTACTTCCCGACTTCCACCCTGGGGACCACTGAGCCGCGGCCAAAAAATCGTGCTTCAGCGCGGCATTTGATGTCCGTGCATCGCGCCCCACGGCCGCGCAACATCACCGGTGTTTTCACGATGTTTCGAGGAGCACCACATGCTGCGCGTTATCCGCATTCAAGACGTCTGCGACAAGATCGCCCTTAGCCGAACCTCTTTGTGGCGGCTATGCAAGACCACTGACTTCCCCCGTCCCATCCAGTTAGGCGGCCGTGTAGCTGGCTTTCTGGAGCACGAGATTGACGCCTGGCTGGAGCAGCAAGCCGCCCAGCGCACCAAAGTGCAGGAGGTGAAGTGACATGGGCCGCCAACGCACCGTCAACGACCAGGGTTTCTGGCATAGCCCGCTTCTGCAGAGCTGTACGACCGAAGACAAAACCGCGCTGCTGCATTTGTTGACCAGCCCGGTCTCCAACATCATCGGCGCCTATACCTTGGTGCCTCGCATTGCGGCTGCGGAAGTCGGCTGGTCGCAGGACCAGTGGCTGCAAGTCGTCGAACGCCTGCGCGCGGAGGACTTGGTCTGGTTCGAGCCGGTTCGCATGTTCGTTTGGGTCCGCATCTGGTGGTTTCACAACCTGGCCAGCCAGACCCTCGGCCCCAAGCTCCGAGCCAGGACGATCGAGAACATTCGGCAATTGCCCGAGCCCTGGGTAGCCCCATTTCTGACCGACTACAGGGCAAGACTTACCGAAGAGCTGCGACAACTCCTGGATAAGCTGCTGGCCGGTCACGTAACGGCAGAAACGTCATCCGTACCGTATGGATACGATATCGATGACCCATCCAACCTTTCCCTGCATAACATTAACGCCAACGATAAAACTAACTTTAAGCTAACGCCAACTCTAGATGCACCGGCTGAGGAGCCTGTGGATAAGTCGGGCATCCCGGCTAGCAGTTTGGGGCAGGTGGAGGCTGCCATTGCGAAGGCCCAGCGCAAAGGCGTGAGCAAGGCAGGCACACCAGCGATTCTCTCGGCCGTGGCAAAGCAGTACCAGTCGAACCGGCCGCCAAGAGATGCCGGAGCCTATGCCTATGCCGTTGCCCAGAGTTTGCTGACTCCGCCCCAACAGCCTGCTCTACCAGCTCCGCCGTCCAAATCAGAGCTCAAAGCCTGGGCAGGCCGTTGCTTCTGCTGGCCAGCCGAGAACCCGAGCAGCTTCATGCGCGTCGAAGAAACAGGGTTCTGCGAGCAAGTCACCTTGAAAGATGGCGAACCCAGGCATGGGTATGCGCCACTGGGGAGAGGCAATCTGCTCAGTGCACTCCGGGAGGGAAAACTGCGGGAAGTCTCCGCCGTCATCTTCGAAGATCTCGCCAAAGGCGTTCGACCATGAACGTCGATGCCGACCGCTTGAACATCATCGCCCGCCAGTGCTTGGGCATGCTGCCTAAGGCATTGCCCCAGGCACCCTCAACTGGCCGATCCAGCCGCACAGAGGCCGAGTACCTGCGCATGGCCCATGTGCTCCAGGATCGTGCACTCTTCACCCCAGGCGGCTTGGCAGGCGCTGTGCAAGCCACTCATAGCCCCAGAACCTTCCACAAGCGCCTTGCCGCACTGCGGTTCTCCTGTCGACGGCTGGTGAGCGAGCACCTGGATGTGCGCTCGGTCTCGCAGGATCTGGACTGGCATCGCTTGGCTGATGTGCTGCCTCGCCTACACGAGCAACTGTGTGCCTTGGTTACCCTGAACGAGCAGGGGATGACCCAACCGCGCCGCAAGCGCCGGAGCAAACGGCAGGCGTTGAAAGGGCTGCCGCCGACCTGGCGAGAAGACTTGTTTGAGCGTGGTGCCACCGGCAAATATGCAGACGCACTGCTGGCGTCAGCGTTGACCGGAGCAAGGCCCGGTGAGGCTGTCAAAGGCATCACTGCTTGGCTTCAGTACGACGAAGCGCTCGGCATCGAGACCCTCTGTTTTTATGTGCACGGCCTCAAGGTCAAGGCCCAACAGGGGCAGCACTTCCGTTTCATGGCTTACGCTGCTGAAGACACCCATCCGCTGGTGACAGCGCTGGTGAAGCGGCTCAGTGCACAACCCGATAGAAAACTGGACATCCGTGTCGCCAAGGCGGGCAACTTCACGGTGGAGGTTCAACGCCTTGCACGCGCGCTTTGGCCTAAACATGGCCACGCCATCACCGCCACCTGCTTCCGCCACCAATGGAGCGCAGATGTGAAGTCCACTGGCGATGCCGATGCTGCCAGCCGAGGCCTTGGGCACCGAAGCGTCAAAACTCGGAAGTACTACGGCACGGCGCATCAGGCTCGGGATAGGCATGCCGTGCGCCCCGTGCGAATTGAGGCTGACTTGCCCCTGAGGACATTGCCCGCACGAGCGCGGCCAATCGCACCGACTCACATCAACTCAAAGCATGTAGCGGAAATGGGGTAATTGCAGTTTTATTGGGGTAATGACTATCGAAAATGCCCTCATATGCTGTAGCATTACCCCATTCTTTCGTACCCGGATGCTGCTGCATGCAATCACTCTCGCCAGACTACCTCGCCCAGCTGCGCTTCGATGCGCAGCAACTGGCGACGTTGCGCGCCTTGGGTGAGTTCAGGGGCAAGCAGCAGCTCTTCGTGGCGCAGTCGCCGGAGGTCTTGAGCGACCTGCGGCAAGTGGCAGTGGTCGAATCCACCGAGTCGTCGAACCGCCTGGAAGGCGTGGTCGTCGCCGCGCATCGGCTCAAGTCACTGGTGCTCAAGAATGCCACGCCGCAAAGCCGTTCCGAGCAAGAGGTAGCAGGCTACCGCGATGCCCTCGGTCTGATCCATGAGAGCGGCGAGCAGATGCCGTTTTTCGAAGGCTCGGTCCTGCAGCTGCACGGCATGCTGTACCGCTACATGCCCCAACCAGGCGGGCACTGGAAGGCCACCAACAACGACATCGTCGAGCGCCACCCCGATGGCAGCTCACGCATCCGCTTTCGTCCGGTTGCCGCGCACCTCACGCCCATCGCGATGGCGGACCTGATCGCGCGCTACCGCTTGGCCTTGGATCAGCACTTGGCAGACCCCTTGGTGCTGGTGCCGCTGGCCATCCTCGACTTCCTGTGCATCCACCCCTTCCCGGATGGCAACGGCCGCATGGCACGTCTGCTCACCCTGCAGCTGCTCTATCACTTCGACTATGCGGTGGGCCGCTTCATCAGCCTGGAGCGCATCTTCGAAGAATCGAGGGAGAGCTACTACGAAACGCTGGAGGCCAGCTCCCAGGGCTGGCACGAGGCCGCACATGACATCGCTCCGTGGCTCGACTACTTCTGGGGTGCCCTGCTGCGCGCCTACAAGGAATTTGAAGAGCGCGTGGGCACCAT
>CAYYCN010000182.1:0-6483 GCA_964470355.1 uncultured Sphaerotilus sp. | reverse complement strand
GCACGCCCAGCGTGATGGAGCCGCTGTCCTTGATCTTCTTGAGCGTGTCGGTGCTTTGAGCTTGGGCGGTGCCGATGGCGGCCAGGGCGCAGACGGCGAGGAGGGTGTTTCTCATCTTGACTCCTGTTCAGAGGGTTGCACGGGACGGTTCGAGGCATTCTAGGCAGCCCCTCGGGGTTCCAGGGTGGGGCATGCCCGGGTGTCCGACGTGGATCAAACCCAGAACAGGAAAGCAAGGTGCAGGCCCACGATCACATGGGCCACACCGGGGCGCGACGATTCAGTCGTTGGACACGCCGCTGACGGGCTGGGCTGCCGCGGCCGCCAACGAGGCCGACCCGGGCTCCTGCAGGAAGGACCACAGCGCGTGGGCCGCGGCCTTGTTGTGGCGCGAGACTTCAGGACGTTCCCGGTACAGGCGCACTTCCATGGTCACTTCAAAAGCGGTGCCGGGTTGGCCCGAGCCGGCCGGCACCAACCGACGCGCCCGCACTTCCTTGCGCACCGAACTGGCGGGGAGGAAAGCCAAGCCATGGCCCTCCAAAGCCATGGCCTTGAGGCCCTCGGCCATGTCGGTTTCGTAGATCGGGTCCAGGTAGAGCGATTCGGAGGACTGCTTGAGCAGCAGGTCGACCATCCGGCCCAGATAGGCCCCCGCTGCGTAGCCCAGGTAGGGCACCCGCTGGCGTGGGCGACCGGGAAGGCGGAACAAGGGCTCGCCGTCGGCATCGGCACGGGCGTAGGGGGCCAGGGTTTCGGTGCCCAGGCTCAGGAATTCATAGCGCTCGGGATTGAGCTGCAGGGGCTGTGAGGCGTGGTGATAGGCCAGCAACAAATCACAGCTGCCTTCGGTGAGCTGCATCACGGCGTCGTGCACATTCAGGCCGACCAAACGGCTCTTGAAGGCCCCGAAGCGCTGCCGCAGATCCATCACCCAGTGCGGAAAGAAGGTGAAGGCCAGCGAGTGGGGGACGGCGAACTCGATCATGTCCTGCGCCGAGGTCTGGTGGCCGCGCATCAGGTTGTGCGCCGATTGCAATGACCCCAGGATCTCCAGTGCCTGGGGCAGCAGGGTCTGACCCGCCGAAGTGAGCCGGGTGGGGTAGGACGACCGATCCACCAGATCGACCCCCGCCCAAGCCTCAAGCGCCTGGATGCGGCGCGAAAAAGCCGGTTGCGTCACATGACGCAACTGGGCCGAGCGCGAGAAGCTGCGCGTCTCGGCCAGGCTGACGAAGTCTTCAAGCCACTTGGTTTCCACACCGTTCAGTGTAGCGGTGGGCAGGCCCTGCGGGGTGTGGCCACCTCCGGATGGGGACCTCGGTGCAGACGGTTTTCCGTGGGTGTCGTGGAAAAAACGTCACGCGGGCTCAAGCGGTGGCTGGGGCGCGCGCCTCGCCCGAGACCCCGCTTTGCTGCAGCCGCCACATGCGGGCGTACACCCCGTGAAGCGCCAGCAGTTCCGCGTGGGTGCCTCGCTCCACCACTCGGCCGTGTTCGAGCACCACGATCTGGTGGGCGTCCACGATGGTGCTCAGGCGGTGGGCGATGACCAGGGCGGTTTTGCCTCGCGCGGCACTGGTCAGCTCGGTCTGGATGTTGCGCTCGTTGGCGGAGTCCAGGGCCGAGGTGGCCTCGTCGAAGATCAGGATGGGCGGGTTTTTCAACAGCGTGCGGGCGATGGCCACACGTTGTTTTTCCCCGCCGGAGAGCTTGAGGCCACGTTCGCCCACGACCGTGTCGTAGCCCTTGGGTTGTGCCGTGATGAAGGCGTGGATGTGGGCGGCCTGGGCCGCGGCGACCACATCGTCGGGCGTGGCGCCCGTGCGTCCGTAGGCGATGTTGTAGCCGATGGTGTCATTGAACAGCACCGTGTCCTGCGGGACGATGCCGATGGCGCGACGCACGCTGTCTTGCGTGACTTCCCGCAGGTTTTGTCCGTCGATGGTGATGCGGCCGGCGTCGACGTCATAGAAGCGGTAGAGCAGCCGCGCCAAGGTGCTCTTGCCGGAGCCGGACGGGCCCACCACGGCCACGGTTTTCCCCCCCGGGATCTCGAAGCTCACGTCGTGCAGGATCTGCCGATCGGGGTGGTAGCGGAAGTTCACGTGCTCGAAGCGCACGGTGGCGGTGTCCACGGACAAGGGCCCGGCCCCCGGGAGGTCCGCGATTTCGCGTTCGCGCTCCATCAAGCCGAACATCTTGTCCAGGTCGGTCAGGCTCTGCTTGACTTCGCGGTACAGCACGCCCAGGAAGTTCAGCGGAATGTAGACCTGGATCAGCAGCGCGTTGATCATGACCAGGTCGCCCAGGGTCAACCGCTGGTCGACCACTCCCTGGGTGGCGCGCCACAGCATGGCCATCAGGCTGCTGGCGATGATGAGCTGCTGGCCGGTGTTGAGCAGCGACAACGTGCCTTGAGACTTGAGCTGGGCGCGGCGGTAGGCGTCCAGGCCCTCGTCGTAGCGCCGGGCCTCGAACGATTCGTTGTTGAAATACTTGACGGTTTCGTAGTTGAGCAGCGCGTCCACGGCGCGGCTGTGCGCCTTGGAGTCGAGCTCGTTCATTTCGCGGCGGAACTGCGTGCGCCACTCCGTCACCGTGATGGTGAAGGCGCCATACATGACCAGCGCACCGAGCGTGATCCAGACAAAGCCCATGTCGAACTGTCGACCCAGCAACACCAGGACCAGCGTGAGCTCCACCAGCGTGGGCACGATGGTGTAGAGCGAGTAGCTGACCAGCGATTGCAGGGCTCGGGTGCCCCGTTCGATGTCGCGGGTCATGCCGCCCGTCTGGCGTTCCAGGTGAAAGCGCAGGCTCAGGGCGTGCAAGTGTCGGAAGGTCTCGATGGCGATGCGCCGGGCGGCCCCGTGGGTGGCCTTGGCAAAAACCAGCTCACGCAGCTCCGTGAACAACGCGGTCGAGAAACGCAGGCCCGCATAGGCCAGCAACAGGCCCACGGGCACCACCAGCAGGGCGCGCGGGTCACCGGGTGCGATCGACAGGCCGTCCACCAGATGCTTGAGCAGCAGTGGAACCCCGACGTTGGCGGCCTTGGCCGCGACCAGGAAGATCAGCGCCAGGGCCATGCGGCCCCGGTATTCCCAAAGATAGGGGCCCAGACGTTGCAGCGTGGCCCAGTCGCTTCGCTTGACGGCGGCGGCACCAGGGACAACGGGTTCGAGAGGCAAGGCGTGACGGCGCATCGTGGAACAATCTTTTGAACAGAACAACCGGACATCGACCCATGGACACGACCTCTCCCGGCACCTCCCAGACCCTGCCCGCCAGCCTGCTTCCGGATGGGGAGGAACTGGTGTTGCGGGTCATTCCCATGCCGGCCAACACCAACGGCAATGGTGACATTTTCGGGGGCTGGATCATGGCCCAGGTGGACTTGGCGGGGGCGGTGCTTCCCATGCGGTTGTCGAGGGGCCGGGTGGCCACCGTGGCGGTCAACCAGTTCGTCTTCAAGCAGCCCGTCTCGGTCGGTGATTTGCTGAGCTTTTACGCCAAGGTCGTGCGTGTGGGCAACACGTCCGTGACGGTGCACGTGGACGTCTTTGCGGAGCGCGATCCCTATTGTCCGACCATCGTCAAGGTGACCGAGGCGAACCTGACCTATGTGGCCATCGACGGCCAGGGGCGACCGCGGACCGTCAGTGCAGGGTCTTGCCCGGTGGCGACGTGAACGCGGGGGGGGCGCTGTCCCCGCCGGGGTGGCGTGGACGGGCCGGGGCGGTCGGGTGGGTCCGGTTGGGTGCCGGTGACCCCAGGCCCAGCCGGGTCGCGGGCAGGATGCCCGGCTTGTGGGCTGGAGGGGGCGGGAATCGGCTGGGTGTGCCTCCCGAGGCTTCGGCCTGAATTTCCTGACCCCAGAACCCGCTGGACTGGAAGCCACTGGGCAGGGCTGCTCGTTGCAGCACGCTTTCTGACAGGTCCAGGTCGATGTGGTCGGCCAGTGCGCAGGCCCAGCGCGTGTAGAGGGCGTCGTTGGGGTGGAACCCGTCCCGTGCGGTGAGTTCAGTGATCCGATCGTGCCGGAGATCGACCGGCATGGTGAACCGGGTGCGGCGGAAGGCGTGTCGGACGTGTGTGCGCAAGGCGACGTCCAGGCGGGCGGCACGAGCGCCCAGATACCAGCGCAGGGGTTGTGGCAACGCGGGCAACCATTCGAGCCGGGGCGGGGCGCAGTGCACGATGTGCCGGATCTTGGCGCGATGCCGGGTGTGGCTGCGTATGGCGTCGAGATCGGCCAGCCAGCGGGAGGCGGCCACCCCATCCAGCGCGTCGTTCACCCCCAGCACCGTGACGAGCATGTCGGCGGGATGCAACTCGGTCGCGGAGAGCAGTTCCAGCGCCTGCCGCGCCCCGAGGCCTGGGGCCGCCACCAGCTGCCACGACACGGCCACTGGATCGGAGGGTGTCTTGACCAGGTGGCGGATCATCTGCTGTGCCAGTTGAGGGGCCAGGGTGTGGGCATGGTCGGAGGCGCCCACGCCCAGCGCGGACGAGTCTCCCACGATGAGCAAACGCAGACGCACCGGACCGGATCCCACGGCCCCCCGCGTCGGACCGGCGGGGGCGTCCAGCGAAGGGGTTTTCAACTTCAACCGTGCGGCCTGCCACTTCAGAACCGGTGCCAGCAGCGCACCCCAGAATCGGGACAAGCGGGTTGAAGGGTCGGGGTCTGCGGTGTGGGGCACGGTGGGGCGTCAGGTGAATCGGGAGAAGTCGGGCCTTCGTTTTTCGAAGAAAGCGTGGAACGCCTCTTGGGCTTCTGGACTGCTCAGCCGTTGCGCAAAGATATCACCCTCTGCCTTCAAGGTCTCCTGCACATTTTGCAGTTGTGCGCGGCGAAGCAGCTTTTTACTTTCGCGCACGGCCGCCGGTGGGAGGGCATTGAAACGCTCGGCCATGCGCCGGGCGTGGGGCAGGACTTCGGTGGCTGGCAGCACGGCGTTGGCCAGGCCGCACTCCACCGCCTCGTGGGCCGTGAAGGGCTCGCCCAGCAGCAGCTTCTCGGCGGCGCGGGCAGGGCCCATGATTTGCGGCATCAGCAGGCTGGAGGCGAACTCCGGCACGAGGCCCAGGCTCACGAAGGGCATGCCCAGGCGAGCTTCGTCGGACACGTAGACCAGGTCGCAGTGCGCCAGCATCGTGGTGCCGATCCCGATGGCCGCGCCGGTCACGGCCACGACCACGGGCTTCTCAAAGGCCGCCAGCTCACGCATGAAACGGAACACCGGGGCGTCCGCATCGTCGGCCGGACGCTGGAGAAAGTCCTCCAAGTCGTTGCCGGCAGTGAAGATGCCGGGCTGGCCCGTGATGAGCAGCGCGCGCACGGACGGATCCTCGGCCGCTTTGCGCACGCCCTCGGCCATCAGCAGGTACATGTCTGTCGTGAGGGCATTCTTCTTCTCGGGGCGCGCGATCTCGATCGTGCAGACGCCGTTGAGGATGGCGATTCGGATGGTCATGGACGACTCCAGAAAGAAAACCGCCCACGGCAGTGTTCCGTGGGCGCGAAGGGAAGGACAGCCGACGGGTGAGGTCAGACCCGTTCGAAGATGCCGGCGGCCCCTTGGCCAGTCCCCACGCACATGGTGACCATGCCGTACTTGAGGGAGTGCCTGCGCAGCGCATGCACCACAGTCGCGGCGCGGATCGCTCCGGTGGCCCCCAGCGGATGGCCCAGCGCGATGGCCCCACCCATCGGGTTGACCTTGGCCGCATCCAGCCCGACGGAGCGGATCACCGCCAGCGACTGCGCGGCAAAGGCCTCGTTCAGCTCGATCCAGTCCATGTCGGCCAGTTGCAGGCCAGCCAGGCTCAGTGCGGCCGGGATGGCCTCGATCGGCCCGATGCCCATGATCTCCGGCGGCACGCCCTTGATGGCGTGGCTGACGAAGCGCGCCAGCGGCGTCAGGCCGAACTGCTTCATGGCCTTTTCGCTGGCCAGGATCAGCGCACCGGCGCCATCGCTGGTCTGCGAGCTGTTGCCGGCGGTGACCGAACCCATGCCGGTGGGCTTGCCGCGCGGATCCATCGGGGCCGCAAACACCGGCTTGAGCCTGGCCAGCCCTTCGAGCGAGGTGTCGGGGCGCGGGCCTTCGTCGAGCGAGACGATGCGGGTGGACGTGGATACCTCCCCCGTGACCAGATTCGGCTTGCGCTCGGTGACGGTGAAGGGGGTGATCTCGTCGGTGAACTCGCCGGCGGCCTGGGCCTTGAGCGCGCGTTGGTGCGACTCCAGTGCAAAGGCGTCCTGCGCCTCGCGGCCGACGTTCCACTGCTGCGCGACCTTTTCGGCGGTCAGGCCCATGCCGTAGGCGATGCCGAGGTTGTCGTTGCCCTCGAAGATGGCCGGGTTGAAGCTGGGGTTGCCGCCGCTCATGGGCACGGAGCTCATGCTCTCGCAGCCGCCGGCGATCAGCACGTCGGACTCGCCGGTGCGGATGCGGTCGGCGGCCATCTGGA
>CAYYCN010000181.1:0-6499 GCA_964470355.1 uncultured Sphaerotilus sp. | reverse complement strand
CGGCGACGGTTCAGCTGGCGAACGCGGACCAGACGTCGGGCGACGGCGTGGTGGTGGCCTCGTTCCAGAACATCGACGCCTCGGGGCTGTCGACGGGCGCGAGCCTGACGGGCACGGCGGGAGTGAACACGATCGTGGGCGGCGTGGGCGCCGACACGATCGACGGCGGCGGCGGGCTGGACGCGATCGCGGCGGCGGGCGGCGACGACACGGTGCTGTTCCGGGGGACGGAAGCGTCGCTGTCGGGCGGGACGGGGTCGGACACGCTGCGGCTGGCGGCGGCGGGCGGGATCACCAGCGTCGATCTGACGGTGGCGACGGGGGTCGACCAGACCGTCGGCGACACGGTGAGCGTGACGGACTTCGAGAACGTCGACGCGAGCGTGCTGGGGGCTGCGCAGGCGATCACGATGACGGGCTCGGCGGCGGCGAACCGGCTGACGGGCGGCGCGGGGGCGGACACGATCCACGGGTCGGGCGGCGCGGACGTGATCGTCGGCGGGGCGGGCGACGACCGGATCGACTACTGGGGCTCGGAGACGAGCCTGGACGGCGGGGCCGACACCAACACGCTGGTGATGAAGGCGGCGACGACGGTGGATCTGGCCGGCGCCGATCAGACGGCGGGCGATCTGACGGCGGTGGCGGGGTTCCAGAACGTCGACGGCTCGGGGCTGACGACGCTGCAGAGCCTGTTCGTGACCGGCTCGGTCGGGGACAACGTGCTGACGGGCGGCGCGGGCGCCGACACGATCGACGGGTTCGGCGGTTCGGACGCGATCGACGGCGGGCTGGGCGACGACCGGGTGACGTACCGGGGGTCGGAGGCGTCGCTGACGGGCGGGGCGGGATCGGACACGCTGCGGCTGGCGGCGGCGGGCGGGATCACCGGGGTCGATCTGTCGGTGGCGTCGGGGGTCGATCAGACCATCGGCGACACGGTGACGGCGACGGACTTCGAGAGCCTGGACGCGAGCGTGCTGACGGCGCTGCAGGCGATCACGGTGACGGGCTCGGCGGGGGCGAACACGATCACGGGCGGCGCGGGCGCCGACACGATCGACGGCGGCTCGGGGGCGGACGTGATCGCCGGCGGGCAGGGCGACGACCGGGTGAGCTACCACGGGACCGAGACCTCGATCGGCGGCGGCACCGGCGCCAACACGCTGGTGCTGGGAGCGGTGACGACGGTGGAACTGTCGAACGCCGACCAGACCACCGGCGATCTGACCGCGGTGACCGGGTTCCAGAACATCGACGCCTCGGGCCTCGGCACGACCGAGGGCGTGGTGGTGACGGGCTCGGGCGGCATCAACGTGCTGACCGGCGGCGCGGGCGCCGACACGATCGACGGCGCGGGCGGGTCGGACACGATCTCCGGCGGGGTGGGCAACGACCGGCTCGCCTATCGCGGCTCGGAGGCGGGGATCGCCGGCGGCACCGGCATCAACACGCTGGTGCTGAAGACGGCGACCACGGTCGATCTGGCGGCCACGACCGACCAGACCAGCGGCGACGGCACGACGGTGACCGGGATCGCGGCGGTCGACGCGTCGCAGCTCACCACCGGCGTGGCGGTGACCGGCACGACCGGCGCGGACACGGTGACCGGCGGCGCCGGCGCCGACACGATCGCCGGGGCGAACGGGCTCGACGTGCTGGCGGGCGGCGGCGGCGCCGACCGGGTCGACTACTGGGGCGGGGAAGCCTCGATCGACGGCGGCTCGAACTCCGACACGCTGGTGCTGCGCGCCTCGGGCGGCATCACCGGCGTCAACCTCGGCGTGGCCTCGGGCGCCGACCAGACCTCCGGCGACACCGTCGCCGTCACCGACTTCGAGAACGTCGACGCCTCGATCCTGACCGCGCTGCAGGCCGTCGCCATCACCGGCTCGGCCGACGTCAACCGTCTCGCCGGCGGCGCCGGCAACGACACGATCCACGGCGCCGGCGGCGACGACACCCTGATCGGCGGCGACGGCGCCGACGTCATCGATCTGTGGGGCACCGAGGGCACCGTCGACGGCGGAACCGGAACCGACACCCTCGTCCTCGAGACCGCCGCGACCGTCAACCTCGGCAACGCCACCGACCAGACCGCCGGAGACCTCGGCACCGTAACCGGCTTCGAGAACGTCGACGCGTCGGGACTGTCGGCGGGGGCGAGCCTGACGGGCACGGCGACGGCGAACACGCTGACGGGCGGCGCGGGCGACGACACGATCGACGGCGCGGGCGGGACGGACGCGATCGCGGGCTCGGCCGGCGACGATCGCGTCACCGATCGCGGGGCGGAGACGACGCTGGACGGCGGCACCGGCATCGACACGCTGGTGCTGACGACGACGAGCGGGGCGAGCGGGGTCGATCTCGCGGTGACGGCGGGGTCGGACCAGTCGATCGGCGACACGGTGGCGGTGACGAACTTCGAGAACGTCGACGCGAGCGCGCTGGCGACGGCGGTGACGCTGACGGGCTCGGGGGCGGCGAACCGTCTGACCGGCGGCGCGGGGGCGGACACGATCGCCGGCGCGGGCGGCGCGGACGTGATCGCGGCGGGCGGGGGCGACGACGCGGTCGACTACTGGGGCAACGAACTGGTTCTGGACGGCGGGTCGGCGACCGACACGCTGGTGCTGAAGACGGCGGCGACGATCGCGCTGTCGGGATCGGATCAGTCGGTCGGCGATCCGACCGCGGTGTCGGGCTTCGAGAACGTCGACGGGTCGGGACTGGGATCGGCGCAGGGCGCGGCGATCGGCGGCTCGACCGGGACCAACGTGCTGACGGGCGGCGCGGGCGCGGACACGATCGACGGGTTCGGCGGTTCGGACGTGATCGACGCGGGCGGCGGCGCCGACACGGTGACGCTGCGCGGGGTCGAGGCGACGGTCGAGGGCGGCGCGGGCAGCGACACGCTGGTGCTGGAGGCGAGCGCGACGGTGAGCGCGATCGACCTCGCGGTGGCGGCGGGGTCGGACCAGACCACGGGCGACGCGACCGTGGTGCGGCGGTTCGAGAACGTCGACGCCTCGGCCAAGTCGAGCGCGCTGACGATGACGGGTTCGTCGGGCGCGAACGTGCTGACCGGCGGCGCGGGCGACGACACGGTGCACGGCGGCGGCGGCGGCGACGTGATCGCGGTCGGCGGCGGCGACGACCGGGTCGACTACGAGGGCACCGAGGCGACGATCGACGGCGGCTCGGGCACCAACACGCTGGCGCTGAAGACGGCGGCGACGGTCGATCTCGGCAACGCCGACCAGACCTCGGCCGACGCGGTGGCGGTGACCGGGTTCCAGAACGTCGACGCGGGCGGGCTGGGCGCGGCGCAGCCGGTGCGGCTGACGGGCGCGTCGAACGCCAACGCGCTGACGGGCGGAGCGGGCGACGACACGATCGACGGCGCCGGCGGGCTCGACGTGATCGCGGGCGGGGCGGGCGACGACACCATCTCCTATCGCGGCTCGGAGGCCGGAATCGCGGGCGGGACGGGCAGCGACACGCTGGTGCTGGAGACGGCGACGACGATCGACCTGGCGGCGGCGGACCAGACGGTCGGCGACGGGGTCGTGGTCGACGGGTTCCAGGCGGTCGACGCGTCGCGTCTGTCGACGGGGATCGTGCTGACGGGGTCGAACGCGGCGGAGGTTCTGACGGGCGGCGCGGGCGCGGACACGATCGACGGCGCGACCGGGGCGGACGTGATCGCGGCGGGCAACGGCACCGACCGGGTGACCTATCACGGCACGGAAGTGTCGATCGACGGCGGCGCGGCGGCGGACACGCTGGTGCTGGCGACGCTGGGCGGGATCACCGGGGTCGATCTGTCGGTGCCGGGCGGGGTCGATCAGACGGTCGGCGACGGCGTGGCGGTGACGCGGTTCGAGCACGTCGACGGCAGCGCGCTGACGTCGGCGCAGGCGCTCGACGCGACCGGTTCGAACGCGGCCAACACGATCTCGGGCGGCGCGGGCGCGGACACGATCCGCGGCGGCGGCGGCGCCGACGTGATCGTGGCCGGAGCGGGCGACGACCGGGTCGACTATCAGGGCACCGAGGCCTCGCTGGCGGGCGGCATCGGCGCCGACACGCTGGTGGTGCTGGCCTCGGCGACGGTCGATCTGGCGGCGAGCGATCAGACGGTCGGCGACGCGGTCACGGTGACGGGCTACGAGAACGTCGACGCCTCGGCGCTGTCGGCGGCGCAGACGCTGTCGGCCCAGGGCGACGGCGGCGCCAACGTGATCACCGGCGGCTCGGGATCGGACACGCTGGACGGCCGGGGCGGTCTGGACGTGCTCGCGGGCGGGGCGGGCGACGACACGGTGACGTACCGGGGCGGCGAAGTCTCGGTGGCGGGCGGGGCGGCGACCGACACGCTGGTGCTGGCGGCGGCGGGCGGCACGACCACGGTCGATCTCTCGGTCGCCTCGGGCGCCGACCAGACGGTGGGCGACACGGTCGCGGTCACCGACTTCGAGAACGTCGACGCCTCGCAGCTCGGCACCGGCCTGACGCTGACCGGATCGAGCGCGGCCAACGTCATCGTCGGTTCCGGCGGCGACGACACCATCCACGGCGGCGGCGGCGGCGACGCGATCACCGCCGGCGGCGGCGACGACCGCGTCGACTATCGCGGCGGCGAGAGCTCGATCGCCGGCGGCACCGGCACCAACACCCTGGTGATGCAGGCGGCGACCACCGTCGACCTCGGCGTCGGCGCCGACCAGACCACCGGCGACGGCGTCACCGTCACCGGCTTCGTCGACGTCGACGCCGGTGCCCTCGACAGCGCCCACGGCGTCACCCTCACCGGCTCGACCGCCGCCAACCGCATCACCGGCGGCGCCGGCGACGACACCGTCGACGGCGCGACCGGCGCCGACGTGATCGCCACCGGCGGCGGCGCCGACACCGTCACCCATCGCGGCGGCGAGGCCTCGATCGCGGCCGGCACCGGCACCGACACCCTGATCCTGACCTCGACCAGCGCGGTCGGCGCCGTCGACGTCGGCGCGGGCGGCGCGAGCGACCAGACCACCGGCGACACCGCCACCGTCACCGGCTTCGAGAACGTCGACGGCTCGGCCGTCGTCGGCGCGCTGTCGCTGGTCGGCTCCAACGCCGCCAACCGGCTGACCGGCGGCGCGGGCGCCGACACCATCGACGGCGGCGCGGGCGCCGACACGCTGGCGGCGGGCGGCGGCGCCGACACCGTCAACTACTACGGCACCGAAGGCACCGTCGACGGCGGCGGCGGCGCCGACACGCTCGTGCTCAAGGCCTCGGGCTCGATCACCTCGGTCGACCTCGGCGTCGGCGCGGGCATCGACGAGACCACCGGCGACGCCGTCTCGGTGACCGGGTTCGAGAACATCGACGCCTCGATCCTCACCGGCGCCCAGGCGATCGGCATCACCGGCTCCTCCGGCGCCAACACCATCACCGGCGGCGCCGGCGCCGACACCATCGACGGCGCCGGCGGCGGCGACGCGATCGGCGGCGGCGCCGGCGCCGACATCATCACCCTTCGCGGCGGCGAGGCCTCGCTCGACGGCGGCGCCGGCGCCGACACGCTGGTGCTCGACGCCGCCTCGACGGTGACCACCCTCGATCTGTCGGTGGCGGCGGGCGCCGACCAGTCGGCGGGCGACGGCGTCACCGTGACCCGGTTCGAGAACGTCGACGCCTCGGCGCGGGCGAGCGCGGTGACGATCACCGGCTCGAGCGGCGCCAACGTGGTGACCGGCGGCGACGGCGCCGACACGGTGCACGGGCTCGGCGGCGCGGACGTGATCGCGACCGGGGCGGGCGACGACACCGTCGACTACGGCGGTTCGGAAGTGTCGCTCGACGGCGGCTCGGGCACCAACACGCTGGTGCTGACCACGGTGGCCACGGTCGATCTCGGCGCCTCGGACCAGACGGTGGCCGACGCCGTGACGGTGCGCTCGTTCCAGAACGTCGACGCCTCGGGGCTGTCGGCGGTGCAGGGGGTGTCGATCACCGGCGCGGCGGGCGTCAACACGATCGCCGGCGGTCTCGGCGCCGACACGATCGACGGCGGCGGCGGGCTCGACGCGATCGCGGCCGGGGCGGGCAACGACATCGTGTCCTATCGCGGCACCGAGGCCTCGATCGCCGGCGGCACCGGCACCAACACCCTGGTGCTCCAGACGGCGACGACGGTCGATCTCGGCGCGACCAACGATCAGACCACGAGCGACGCGACCACGGTGACCGGGTTCGCGGCGGTGAACGCCTCCGGCCTGTCGACCGCGGTGCGCCTGACCGGCTCGACCGCGGCCGACGCGCTGACCGGCGGCGGCGGCGCCGACACCATCGACGGCGCGACCGGCGCCGACACCATCGTGGGCGGCGGCGGCGCCGACACCGTCACCTATCGCGGCACGGAGGTCTCCATCGACGGCGGCGCGAGCGCCGACACCCTGGTCCTCGCAGCTCTCGGAGGGATCTCCACCATCGATCTCGGCGT
>CAYYCN010000180.1:0-6516 GCA_964470355.1 uncultured Sphaerotilus sp. | reverse complement strand
AGCATGTCGTTGATGGTGTAGTTGCGCACGTGGCCCATGTGCAGCTTGCCGCTGGGATACGGCAGCATCGAGCAGGCGTAGAACTTGGGCTTGTCCAGGTCCTCGGTGACGCGGTAGGCGTCGGCGGCCTTCCAGGCGGTCTGGGCGGCGGCTTCGAGGGCGGACGGGTCGAATTTCTCGTTCATGGGCATGGCAGATCGGGTCGGCGGCGCCGATGGCAGGCGCTCAATCTGTCGATTATCGCGTGCGGGCCCTCCGTCCTCGACAAGGACCGAGCGAAGCCCACGGCAGCCTCTTGCCGGCCCGCCGGAAACGCTCTGCGCGTCAGGGCGCCGAGGCGGCCCCGCCCGGTTCGGTGACAAACGCGATCCGGTTCAGTCCCACCTGCTGCAATTGCCCGATCAATTCGGCCACCCGACCGTAGGGCACGGCCTGGTCGGCCCGCAAGTGGACTTCGGGCGGTTCACCCGGCCGTTCAGACACCGCTTTCAGTCGGCGGGCCCACGTATCGGCATCGAGGCGCTCCTCGCCCAGGTACAACGCCCCGTTGGCCAGCAAGGCAATCTGCAGCGCGGTGGGCTGCACCTCGCTCGGAGCGGTGGCATCGGTCTTGGGCAATTCCAGCTTGAGGCTGGACGTCATCAGCGGCGCCGTGATCATGAAGATCACCAGCAGCACCAGCATCACGTCGATGAGCGGCGTCATGTTGATGTCGCTCAGGGGCCGGGCGCCCTTGCTGCGTTCCAGACGGCCAAAGGCCACGGCTCAGTCCTCGCGGTCGGGGAACCCGGCACCGCTCGGGACATGGCACACCCGCCCGGCCGGCTGGGTGTCGAGCACCATCTCGCGCAGGTCGTGGGCATGCCCTTCGAGCTCGGCCTCGCAGCCACTGACCCACTGGCCGAACACGTTGTAGGCCAACACGGCCGGAATGGCCACGGCCAGTCCGGCCGCCGTCATGATGAGGGCCTCGCCCACCGGCCCGGCCACCTTGTCGATGCTGAGACTGCCGGACGCCGACACCCCCAGCAGCGCGTGATAGATCCCCCAGACCGTCCCGAACAGGCCGACAAAAGGCGCCGTGGATCCGATCGAGGCCAACACCACCTGCCCGGCCTGCAATTGCCGAACGGTGCGATGCAGCGCCTCACGCAGGCGGCGCGTGAGTTGCGAAGCGCTCTGCCCTGCAGCCTCCAGCGTGCCCGACGACGCGCGATGGACCGCCGCATCGATCAGCGGCAACAGCACCTGTTCGCGGTCCAGGGCCTCCACCCGCTCTCGCGCCTGGGTCAGATCGCCCGCCGACCAGAAGGCCGGCATCGCCCGCGACAGGTCACGCCGCACGCGGCCCAGCAACCAGCCCTTCCACAGGATCAGCACCCAGGCCGTGACCGACATGGCCAGCAGCAGCAAGGCGACGAGGCGCGAAACGCCATCGCCCGCCGACCAGACTTGAGCCAGACCGCCCATGGCTGCCGCAACCCCGACGTCGCTCAGGCGATGCCGAGCACGTCGTTCATGCCGTACAGGCCCGCACCGCGCCCCGCAAGGTAACGCGCCGCGCGCAAGCTGCCCTGGGCGTAGGTGGTGCGGCTGGAGCTCTTGTGCGTGATCTCGATGCGTTCACCGATGCCGGCAAACAGCACGGTGTGGTCGCCCACAATGTCACCGCCGCGCACGGTGGCGAAGCCGATGGTGTTCGGATCGCGCTCGCCGGTGACGCCCTCACGGCCGTAGACGGCACACTGCTTGAGGTCACGGCCCAGCGCCTGCGCCACGGTCTCGCCCATGGCCAGAGCCGTGCCACTGGGCGCATCGACCTTGTGACGATGGTGCGCCTCGATGACCTCGATGTCGTACCCCTCGGGCATGGCCTTGGCCGCCATCTCCAGCAGCTTGAGCACGACGTTGACGCCCACGCTCATGTTGGGTGCCATGACGATGCCGATGTCGGCTGCCGCGGCCCGGATCTGCGCCTTTTGCTCGTCGCTGAAGCCCGTGGTGCCGATCACCAGCTTGACTCCGAGCTCACGACACACCGCCAAATGGGCCATCGTGCCCTCCGGTCGGGTGAAGTCGATCAGCACATCACAGCCAGCCAGGCCCGCACGCAGATCGGAGGCGATGAGCACCCCGCTGGTCTGGCCCAGGTAGGCGGTGGCGTCCAGGCCCACGGCCGGACTGCCTTCGCGATCCAGCGCACCCGACAGGACGCAGTCTTCAGCGGCCAGCGCGGCCTCGATCAGCATGCGGCCCATGCGGCCCGTGCAGCCGGCCACGGCTATGCGAAGGGGAGCGGTCATCTGGAAGTGGATTCAAGAGGAGGATAGGTTCGCGGGGCGCCACCGGCCGCATCCGGCACATCGGGGACGCGACGCGGCGCGGGCATCGGCAGGGCCTGAAGCTGTTCGTCGCTGAGCACCAGCGGTTTCTTGCGTGCCTTGACCTTGGCCGTGTCGATCGAGTCGACAAAGTCATTCTCAGACGGCAACTCGTCGGCGGTGAACCGCTGGATGCGATCGCCGGAGAAGTACACCGTCACCCGGCGGCTCTGGGGCTCGGCCCCCTGGCGCCGGATGGTGAACACATAGTCCCACCGATCGGTGTGGAAGATGTCGGCCAGCAGCGGTGAGCCCAGCAGGCTTCGCACCTGGTCGCGGGTCAGGCCCTCGCGCAGCTGCGCCGCCATCTCCCGGGTCACCACGTTGCCCTGAACCACCTCGACCTTGTAGGGGGTGGCCCACTGCGGCCAAAAGGCACTGCCGGTGCCCGCGCACCCCGTCAGCACGACGGCGCCAGCCAGCGAGAGCGTGAGCGGCAAAAGCCGCGTGCCATAGCGTTGAATCAAGCCGATCATGAATGGGAATGGAGCGGAGGCCCGCGAAGGCAGGCGCATGCCGATATGATCGACCATTCTAGCCAGTCACCACCAAGCGCCCTGCCCATGACCAACGCGGAAGAACTCAAGAGCTCCGGACTGAAGGCCACGCTGCCGCGCATCAAGATTCTCGAGATCTTTCAGCGCTCGACCCTGCGCCACATGACGGCCGAAGACGTGTTCAAGATCCTTCTGAACGAAGGATCAGACATCGGCTTGGCCACGGTCTATCGCGTGCTCATGCAGTTCGAGCAGGCCGGCATCCTCTCACGCAACCACTTCGAGAGCGGCAAGTCGGTGTTCGAGCTCAACGAGGGCCAGCATCACGACCACCTGGTGTGCCTGGACTGCGGACACGTCGAGGAATTCTTTGACGCCCAGATCGAAGCCCGCCAGCGCGCCGTGGCCACGGAACGGGGATTTGCGCTCCAGGAACACTCTCTCGCGCTGTACGCCCACTGCTCGCGCCAGAACTGCCAGCACCGTCCCGGCTCGAAATAAGCCCAGGCCGCCCCACGCTGGCTCACCCGCCGTCCCGCCGCACGTGGACAGACCGGCCGGCACCGCCGGTTCAGAGGTTCAGAGCCCCAGGTCGCCCCGCTCCATCATCTCGCGGTGGCGCTGGAGGAACTCCTTGTAGGTGTCGATGCCGCGCAATTGCAGCACGGTGTTGCGCACAGCCGCCTCCACCAGCACCGCCAGGTTTCGGCCCGCATCCACGGCGATCACCGTCTTGCGTACCCTCATGCCCAGGATGTCCTCGTAGAGCGGCTCGTTGGGCAGCCGCTCGAAATCACGGTCCATCGTCTCCTTGCGCACCAGGTGAACGATGAGCTTGAGCCGCATCTTGCGACGCACGGCCGTCTCGCCAAAGATGGCCTTGATGTCGAGCAGGCCAATGCCGCGCACTTCCAGCAGGTTGCGCAGCAGTTCGGGGCAGCGGCCCTCGACCGCCGTCTGGGAAACACGGTACAGGTCCACCACATCGTCGGCCACCAGGCCGTGACCGCGGGAGATCAGCTCCAGCCCGAGTTCACTCTTGCCCAGTCCGGATTCACCCGTGAGCAGGACACCCAGGCCGAGGATGTCCATGAACACGCCATGGCGAGCCACCCGCTCGGCAAAGTGCTGGCCCAGGTAGCCGCGCAACAAGTCGATCACATGGCCGGCCGAGTCCTTGGTGCTGAACAGGGGAATGGACGCCCGCTCGCACATCGCCACCAGACGGTCGGGCGGCGTACAGCCGTCGGCCACCACCAGCACCGGCGGCTCCAACGCCACGATGTTGGAAATGCGGCGCTCCTGGCGCTCGTTGTCGCCCTCGGCCGTCAAAAAGTCCACCTCCCGGCGCCCGACGATCTGGACGCGGTACGGGTGGATGTAGTTCAGGTAGCCCACCAAATCGGCCGCCGACTGCGCATCGCGGACCGCCACTTCGTCAAAACGGCGTTCAGGGTGAGCGTGTCCGGCAATCCAGTCCCACTTCAGGGACGCCCGGTGCGCACTGAACAGCGCCTCCGCGCTGATGACGGTGGGTTTCAAGCGCGGGCTCCGAAAAGAAACAGACCCTGTCGCCGGATCAGGCGACAGACTTCAACGGCTCCCAACGGGAGATGAGCTCGTGAACGGTGGCCGCCTCAGGCTCGGTCTTGAGGCGTTCGCGCAACTCCCGATCCGACAGCAACTCGGCTATCTCGGACAGGATTTCCAGGTGGCGCTGCGTGGCGGCTTCCGGCACCAGCAGAAAGATCATGAGCGAAACCGGTTCATCGTCCGGCGCTTCAAACCCGATGGGCTGAACCACGCGGATCACCGCCGCCAGGGGGTTCTTCAATCCCTTGATACGGCCATGGGGAATGGCCACACCATGACCCAGGCCGGTCGAACCCAGGCGTTCACGGGCAAACAGGTTGTCGGTGACCGTGGCACGGGCAATCGAATGCTGGTTCTCGAACAGCAGGCCGGCTTGCTCGAATGCGCGCTTCTTGCTCGAAGCTTCGACGTTCACCAAGACGTTGGCGGCGGGGAGAATGGCGGCGAGACGGTTCATCGAAAGGTTCGCTCCAGTTGAGCAGGAAGCCATGCCCGGCGCGTCAGCCGCATCCGGGAGCCGGATTATAGGAATCTGGTGCCCGCGCGGATCCCCGGTTCAGGGCTTTCGTCACCGAAAAGACAAACGGCCCCGCAGGGCCGTTTGTCATCATCTCAGGTCAGGGGAAATCAGGACGCTTCGTCGGTGGCCACAAACTCGCGCTTGGGCGTCCAATGCTGGTGGTCCTGCACACGATCCTTGTGGCGCACCACCTGCCGATCCAGCTTGTCCATCAACTGATCGATGGCCGCATACAGATCCTCGCTCGCACTCTCCACGAAGATTTCCTTGCCCTTGCTGTGCAGCGTCACTTCTGCACGCTGGCGTCGCTCTTTCTCCTTCTGCTTCTCAACGGTGAGCAGGACGTTGACATCGACCACTTGATCAAAATGCCGCGTGACCCGATCCAGCTTGGTGCGAACGTACTCGCGAAGGGCCGGAGTCACTTCCAGGTGATGTCCACTGATCGTCAGGTTCATGAGGCCTCCATTCGAGATGGATGTGGTTGGAAAGACCGCTTGGGAACTGGAAATCGGTGCGGCGTCTTGCGCCTTCGTTGAGCCCAGTGTGACGCCGCCCGCCCAGGCTGGCAAGCCCGGAATCCCCTGCGTGCGTCACCTTGTGTGGGAATGCACCCGGATCGCGACTTTGGCGCTAATCTCATGGTTTGTCCGCATCCAGTGAAACGATTCACCGTGATGCCATGTGCAGGGCCTTCTCGCCCGGGGCCCAGGCGTGCGCTGCGCATCCCTCGCGCCCCGTTGCAGTGCGATAATGCAAGGCGGCACACTTATCAATTCTGGAGCCTCAAATGGACAGCGGTCACCCTCGGTGACCGTCCCTCCCGAGCAGACCGGCCCCTGAGGCCGGTTGCGGATCACCGGGAGCGAGACGGTCTCTCCTCAACACCTCCCGGTCTGGCGCCTTCTTGGCGCATCCCTCTCGCGCATGCTCAGGAGCATTCATGCTCAACGTGTTCACGCTGGCCAACGGCCGCCTCGTCCAGGAAGAGATCGACAACCCCGACGCCCTGGCGCACGCAACGCCCGTCTGGGTCGATCTGGAATCCCCCACACCGCAGGAAAAAGGCTGGGTGCGTTCGCGCTTCGGCTTGACCATCCCGGAGGATGCGGTGGACGACGACCTGGAAGAGTCGGCCCGCTTCTACGAGGAAGACAACGGCGAGCTGCACATCCGCTCGGACTTCATGATCGAGGACGCAGAAAGCTCTCGCAACGTGCGGGTGGCCTTCATCCTGCACCAGAAAGTGCTGTTCTCGATCCACGGGGAAGACCTGCCGGTGTTCCGCCTGTTGCGCCTGCGCGCGCGCCGCACGCCCGCCTTCATCGAAGACGCCAAGGACGTGCTGCTCAAGCTCTACGACGCCGACGCGGAATACTCGGCCGACACGCTGGAAGGCATCTACGACGCACTGGAGCAGGTCAGCGCACGGGTGCTCAAGGACGACGTGAACGACTCGACCGCAGGCGAAGCCCTGGCCGCCATCGCCAAGCAAGAGGACTTGAACGGACGCATCCGCCGCAAC
>CAYYCN010000179.1:0-6548 GCA_964470355.1 uncultured Sphaerotilus sp. | reverse complement strand
CCATGGGATAGCCCTGGCGCTGCATCATCGGCAACAAGATGGTGGCCAGGGCGGCGGTGTCAGCCAGGGCCGAGCCGCTCATGCTGGCCATCAGCACCGCCGCACCGATGGCCACATAGCCGAGGCCGCCGCGGATGTGTCCCACCCAGGCCTGCGCCATGTCGATGATGCGGCGGCTGATCCCGCCGCTGTTCATCAGCTCGCCCGCCAGGATGAAAAAGGGCACGGCCAGCAACGGGAAGCTGTCGATGCCGGCCACCAGGTTCTGCGCAAGCAACTGGGTGTCCCAGAACTCCAGCACCCAGGCCATGCCGGCGCCCGTGAGCACCAGGGCCAGCGCCATGTTCATGCCGATGCCCATGAGCAGCAGCATGCCGCCGCAGAAGACGATGAAGGCTTGCGCCTCGGGGGTCAGTCCGGTCATGGTGCGTTCACTCCACGTCGGCGCCGTGGCCGAGGTTCAAGGGGGTGCGACGCACCAGTTCCCACGCCGCCATGGCGCCGATGGCCAGCGCCGACAGCAGCGCCGGCAGCGGCAGCAGCGCCACGGGATAGCCCAACACCACCGAATGGCTGTCCCACCCCACCGCCACCTGCTGCCAGGCGCCCCGCGCCAGCATCACGCAGGCAGCCAGCACCAGCAGGCGGATCAGCGCGGTGAACACGCCAAACAGTCGCGGCCGCCCCTTGAGCATGGCCACCAGACTGGTGAACGCCATGTGCTCACCCGTCGGGTAGGCCAGCGTGGCCCCGATGAACACCATCCAGACGAACAGCAGGCGAGAAAGCTCCTCACTGGCCGGCAGGCCGCTGCCGAAGCCGTAGCGCAGCACGACGTTGACAAAAACTGCCAGCGCCATGACGGCCAGGCAGGCCCCCATTGCCCATTGGCCCGCACGCACCATCACCGGTGTCGCGACGGGTGTCTGCTCAGCGCTCATGTCGGTTCTCCTTGCGGTGCGGCTTCGGCACCGTCTGGCCACCACGCCAGCACTTCGGCGCACAAGTCTTGCGGCGATCGACGGGCCTGCACGCGCAACACCCCCGGCTCGCCCACCGGCGACTCCAGCGTCGCGAATTGCGACGCCACCAGCGACGCCGAGAAGAAGTGTGCGCCTCGCTCGGCCACCCGGCGAGCGGCCTCGGCGGGGTCGATCTCCAGGAACACGAACCGCAACCCGGGCGACGCCGCCCGCAGGCGATCGCGGTACGGACGGCGCAGCGCCGAACAGGTCAGCACCGCCCCCTGTGGCTGCGCCTGCAACTGAGCCCCCAGGGTGTCCAGCCAGCCGGCGCGGTCGCCGTCGGTGAGGGCCACGCCCTGGCTCATCTTGTCGAGGTTGGCGGGCGTGTGGTGGTCGTCGCCCTCGATCAGCGGCAGACCCAGACCTTGTGCCACGGACCGCCCCAGGCTGGACTTGCCGCAACCGGCCACACCCATGATCACCAGAGACTTGCTCATTGGGATAGCGCTATCCAATTCGATTCAAAAACAGACGCGTTCCACCGCCTGGGGGCTCCAGTCCGGGTGCGTCTTGCCTGCTGCCGAGAATGCACTCGGATAGCGCTATCCTACGAAACTGGCGTCTGCCACCCATCCGTGCTTTCCCTAGTCGGTTTCATGCGACGCGCCGCGGCAGCCCCCTCGATTTGGGTCACCATCGGGCACAGTACTTCTCAGAACCATGAACCCACCGCCCCGCCGATCCCGCGCCACCGGCCGCGTCACCCTGGCCGACGTGGCCGCCGCCGCCCAGGTCAGCCCCATCACCGTCTCCCGGGCCCTGCGCGGAGAGCGTGCCGTGGATGCCGAACTGGTCGAACGGGTGCAGGCGGCGGCACAGGCGCTTGGCTACACACCGGATCCCGCGGCCCGTGCCTTGGCGTCCCGACACGGCAGCCATGTGGCCGTGCTGATCCCGGCCTTGTCGAACGCCCTCTTCGTCGACCTGCTCGAAGCCGTGCAGCGCACCTTGCGCCCGGCGGGCTTCCAGACCCTCATCGGGGTGACGCACTACAACCCCGCCGAAGAAGAGCAGTTGCTGCGCGAACAGCTGGTGCACCGCCCGGCCGGGCTGATCGTCACCGGCTTCGAGCGCACCGCCGCCACGCGCCAGCTCATGGCGCAAAGCCAGGTGCCCTGCGTGCACGTCATGGAAACCTCCGACACCCCGGGTGTGCACAGCGTGGGCTTTTCTCAAGCCGACGCCGCCGAAGCGCTGACCCGTCACCTGCTGGATCGGGGACACCAGCGCATCGCGTTTGCCGCCGCCCAACTCGACCCCCGCACCCTGCAGCGCCTGGAAGGCTGGCGCCGCACCCTCGTGGCCGACGGCCGCTACGACCCCCGGCTGGAATGGCTCGACCCGTCCCCGTCGTCGCTGGAACTGGGCGGGCGCATGTTCGAGACGGTGATGGCGACCCACCCACGTGTGGATGCCATCTTCTTCAACAACGACGATTTGGCGCAGGGCGCCCTGCTGGCCGCGCTGCGCCACGGCATCGCGGTGCCCGAAAGGGTGGCCGTGGTGGGATTCAACGACCTGACCGGCAGCGATCAGATGGTGCCGCCCCTGACCACCGTGCGCACCCCACGCGCCGAGATCGGACTGGCGGCCGCACGCATGCTGCTTCAACTCATCCGGGGGGAACACCCGCCCAGCCCGAAGGTGGACGTCGGTTTTGAACTCGTGGTGCGCGCCAGCACCTGAAGCGCCCGACGCCCCACCCGAGCGGCACCGGTCAACGCGCCGTGCGCCCTTGCAGCCAGGCCCCGGCCAGGATGCCCCCCAGCGCCCACAGCAGTTCGAAGTTGCCCGTGCCCAGGCCGGCAATGGCCGGGCCCGGACAGACGCCGCACAGCCCCCAGCCGGCCCCAAAAATGGCTGCGCCCACCACCGTGTCGCGCTCCATGACCGAGACGTGGTGGCCAAACCCCCCGCCCAGCAGCGGGCGCTTCATGGCCCGTGGCGCGAAGCGGTAGGCCAGCAGCGTCACCCCCACGGCGCCGCCCATCACCAGCGCCAGTCCCCCATCCTCGAAGTGCAGAAAGCTCAGCACCGAAGCCGGCTGCACCATGGTCGACAGGGCCAGCCCAAAACCGAACAGCACGCCCGAAGCCAGCACCGCCATCACCTGCTTGGCATTCATGCCGCACCTCCCAGGACATGGAGCACCACGTTGGCGGTGACGAACGCCGTGGCCATGAAGGTCAGCACCGCCACCAGCGACGGCCACTGCAGCGAGCCCAGCCCGCAGATGCCATGCCCCGAGGTGCAGCCGTTGCCCAGCCTCGCGCCGTAACCCACCAGCAGACCGCCCAGCACCAGTTGCCACGCCGGCAAGCCGGTGGACAAGGCCGGTGCCGGACCCATGAACTTCCACCACAGCGCCGCACCCAGGATCAGCCCTGCGGCGTACACCAGCCGCCAGCCCCGGCTTTCGACAAACCGCGCCTGCTGGAAAAACGGTCGCTTCGAAACGAACGACCACGTCGACGTGAACACCGTGCTCATGCCGCCGATGCGCCCGGTGGTGACAAACAACAGCGCCACACCCGCGCCGATCAACAGGCCACCGGCCAGATAGTGGGCCCAGCCCATGGGAAACCATGCATTCATGGCCCCAGTTTACCGAGCGACCGGCATACCCCCCAAGGCACTCAACCCAGCGTCACGACCCAATCGGCCCGCCCGCGCGTGGCCTCGATGCGGCGGGCGTTGGGCTCGTCGGTGTTCGCAGCCCAGGCGTGAGCGTCTTCCGGCGTGCGGCCGAAGCGCTCATGCCGGGCCACCAGGCGCTGCAGGCGCAGGGCTGGGTCCACATCCACGTACCAGACCTCGTCGAGCAGCGGGCGCACACCGCCCCAATGCGTCTCGTCCATCAGCAGGTAGTTGCCCTCGGTGAGGATCAGCCGCGTCTCGGGTGGCACCGCGATGGCGCCGGCCACGCCCTCCTCCACTTCGCGGCGGTACTCCGGCGCGTAAACCACCTCGTCCGGCCGCGCTTCGCGCAAACGCCGCAGCAGCGCCACGTAACCCGCGCTGTCGAAGGTGTCCGGTGCACCCTTGCGACCGCGCCGGCCCAGCCGCTCCAGCGTCGAGTTGGCCAGGTGATAACCGTCCATCGGCACCACCTGCGAAACGTCCGGCAGCGCCGCATGCAGTGCGGCCGCCAGCGTGGACTTGCCCGCTCCCGGCGGGCCGACCAGACCGAGCAGCACGCGCGGGGAGCGGGCCAGCAAGGCGCGGATGCGGGACAGGGCTTCGGCGGGAACGGCGGGAGTGGGCGACATGGCGGGAAGCGTTGGCAAGTGTGGTCAGCGGTGTACCACGGGCGATCAGGACGGTCATCAGGGCCGTACGGCCTTGACCGACAATCCCGGGCGTTGCCCCCTGCGTCCCTTGGCGAGCGTTTCCATGATCCTCCATGCTTTTGTTGACTGTCGCCGCGTGTGTGCGGCCATGGCCTGTCTCCTCATGCCCGCTGCCGCCAGCGCGCAGACGGTGGATACCCCTGCAGAGCCGACCGTTGCGGTGCCACCGCGTGAGGTGCGCATGTCGGCGCTGCTGGGTGGCGAGTCGGTCAAGTTGCCGGATCACGAACGCATGGCCTGTTCGGCGCCAGCCTCGTGTTCGAGGTGGCCGACGGCTGGTGGATGGGGCCCGCGACCTATGCCGCCGGCACCGGGCAGCGTGGGGGCTTCTACGTGGGCGGGCTGGAGGTGCAGCACCGGTGGGCGCTGCCGTGGGATCTGCATGCAGTGACCGGTCTCTATGTGGGCGGCGGCGGCGGTGGCGCGGCGCCTGTGGGCGGCGGGCTGATGCTGCGGCCGGCCCTGACGCTGCTCAAGGATCTGGGGCCTCTGCAGGCCGGGGTGACATGGTCGCAGGTGCGTTTTCCCAGTGGTGACATCCGCAGCACGCAGGCCGGCCTGGTGCTGGCGTGGGATGGCACCTACCGATACCACGACGTGGCTCTGGCGGGCCGGCGGGTGGCGACGGCGCAGCGCTCCGGCCTCGGCCTGGACCGATTCGGTCCGACGGTGGGCCGCTATGCCCTGAGTGACGGCAGCGGCCGGCGCATCGGTCTGATCGGGGCGCGCGCCGAACAATCGGGCGCCGGGGGTTGGCACCACGGATTCGAAGCCGCAGCCGCGGCCAGCGGCGGGGCGGCCGGCTACATGGAGCTGCTCGGCTCCACAGGTTGGGAGATGGCACCAGTACCGGGCTGGCGCGCGTTGAAGGTCGGGGCACGCGGAGCACTCGGGCTGGGCGGCGGGGGGGGCATGCCCAGTGGCGGCGGACTGATCGGCAAGGCCGCCGCGACGCTGACCTGGACACCCGTGCCGGGCTGGACCGTGGGCGTCGAATCCGGCCGGCTGTTCGGTCTGCACGGCCAGCCCCGCGCCCAGGCGACCCAGGCCTGGTTGGCGGTCGACCTTGAGCCCAACCGATCCTCGGACAGCGGGCCGGCGTGGTCCACCATCGGACGCCGATCCTGGAGCCTGGCGATGCAGCACCCCACACGGGTGGCACGCAAGGACGGCACGACCGCGCCGCTGGACACGATCGGCCTGAAGCTCGATCACTACCTGAATGACCATCTCTACCTGACCGGCCAGGCGCACAGCGCCTATGCGGGCGGAGCGGGGGCCTACTCGATGGGCATGATCGGTGCCGGCGCCGCCTGGCGCCAGGCGTTCGCCGGCCTCACGCTGGGCGCGGAAGTGCTGGCCGGCACGGCTGGCGGAGGCGGGGTGGACACGGGCAGCGGCGCCTTGGCACAAGGCCTTGCATGGGCCGGGTGGCCCATCGCCGGCGGCGAGCTTCGTGTCGGTGCAGGCGCCCAGCGCTCTGCGAGCGGCCGACTGAGCAGCCCGCTGCTTGAAATCTCGTGGAGCCACGCGTTCGGCCGGGCCGACCGTTGATTGGGTTCGAATGCACCGTGGCTTCCGCCGCCACCACGGACCGATTCACGCGCGTTTTGCGGATACACCCCATGGGCTCGGCACTCATCATCCGCCGGGTGCCAGCCGAGAAAGATCCGCACCCGCTCAGGATGAGCGATGCCGAAGACGACCTCTGGGTCGTGCAGATCCCATCGGGGGCCGGTCATTTCAGCCACCGGGCGCATGGCCTAGATGCGAACCGTGGCGCCCGCGTCCTTCGTGGCCGTGAAACGGGCCACCTCCAAGGCTGAAGACCGCGACCCGCTCAAGCGCCGCAAAGATGCCTTACAAGCCGATCTGGTCGAAGAGGCGATGAAGACGCACAGCCTGGAGCGGCTGGGGCGCTGAAGAACCTGTAGCAGGCCAGCCAGGTGAGCTTAGGGAGCCACATCCCCGCGAGAATGATGTAGTAACATACATACATCACTCAAGCGTGCGGAGGTCATCATGCCCATTACCACCATGTCAAGCCGCGAGTTCAACCAAGGCGCGAGCGAAGCAAAGCGGGCCGCAAACAACGGGCCGGTATTCATCACCGACCGAGGCCGACCGGCTCATGTGCTGATGACCTTCAAGGACTATCAGCGGCTCACCCAGC
>CAYYCN010000178.1:0-6709 GCA_964470355.1 uncultured Sphaerotilus sp. | reverse complement strand
CCGGACGTGCCGAGAAAATGGTGATGCGGGCGTTCTTGGCGGGGCGCTCGATCAGGATGCGCGAGACAGCCGCGTTCTTGAGCTTCTTCTTCAGGAACTCGCGAACGGTGATGTCTTCAGCCAGCATGCCTGCGAACTGGGTGTTGCCGGCGTACCAGCGCGACGACCAGTTGCGGGTGACCGGCAGGCGGAAGCCGATCGGATGGATTTTTTGTCCCATGACTTTCTACCTGCCTTATCAGTTGCCGACGGTCACGTAGATGTGCGCGGTGGGCTTGCTGATGCGGTTGCCGCGGCCCTTGGCACGGGCAGAGAAACGCTTCAGCGTGGCACCTTGCTCCACGTAGATCGAAGTGACGCGCAGTTCGTCGATGTCGGCGCCGTCGTTGTGCTCGGCATTCGCGATGGCGCTTTCCAGCGCCTTCTTGATGATGCCGGCGGCCTTCTTCGGGGAGAAGGTCAGGATGTTGAGAGCCTGATCGACCTTCTTGCCGCGGATTTGGTCCGCGACCAGACGACCCTTGTCGCAGGACAGGCGAACACCGCGGACGATTGCTTTGGTTTCCATCGTCAGCTCCTTAGCGCTTGGCCTTCTTGTCCGCGGGGTGACCCTTGAACGTGCGGGTCAGCGAGAACTCGCCCAGCTTGTGGCCAACCATCTGGTCGGTCACGTACACCGGCACGTGTTGCTTGCCGTTGTGCACGGCGATCGTGATGCCGATGAACTCGGGCAGGATGGTCGAACGACGCGACCAGGTCTTGACCGGCTTCTTGTCCTTGGTGGCCACGGCCTTCTCAACCTTGTTGAGGAGGTGGTGGTCAACGAACGGACCCTTCTTGAGAGAACGAGACATGGTTCGTGGCCCCTCTTACTTCTTGCGACGCGAGACGATGAAGGTCTGCGTGCGCTTGTTGTTGCGGGTGCGGTAGCCCTTGGTGAGGGTGTTCCACGGAGACACGGGAGCCTGGCCTTCGCCGGTACGGCCTTCGCCACCACCGTGCGGGTGATCCACCGGGTTCATGGCGGTACCGCGGACGGTCGGACGGATGCCCTTCCAACGGATCGCACCGGCCTTGCCGTACTGGCGCAGGCTGTGCTCTTCGTTCGACACTTCGCCGATGGTGGCGCGGCAGTCGATGTGGATCTTGCGGACTTCACCCGAGCGCAGGCGAACCTGAGCGTAGACGCCTTCACGCGCCATCAGCGTCACCGAGGTGCCGGCCGAACGGGCGATCTGGGCACCCTTGCCCGGCTTCATTTCCACGCAGTGGATGGTCGAGCCGACGGGGATGTTGCGGATGGGCAGCGTGTTGCCAGCCTTGATCGGCGACTCGGCGCCGCTGATCACGGTCTGACCGGCTTCCAGGCCACGCGGAGCGATGATGTACGAACGCTGGCCGTCGGCATAGCACACCAGAGCGATGTGAGCCGTGCGGTTCGGATCGTATTCAATGCGCTCAACCTTGGCGGGGATGCCGTCCTTGTTGCGCACGAAGTCGACCACACGGTAGTGGTGCTTGTGACCACCGCCCTTGTGGCGAACCGTGATGTGACCGTTGTTGTTGCGGCCCGAGTTCTGCTTCTGGGGTTCCAGCAGCGAAGCTTCCGGCTTGCCCTTGTGCAGGTGCTTGTGCACCACCTTCACAACGCCACGGCGACCGGGCGATGTGGGTTTGACCTTGACGACAGCCATTTACGCGGCCTCCCCGGAGAAGTTCAGTTCCTGGCCTTCCTTCAGGCAGACGTACGCCTTGCGCACGTGGTCGCGACGGCCGATGCGGCCACCGAAACGCTTTTGCTTGCCCTTCTGGTTGACGACTTGCACCGAAGCCACTTCCACCTTGAACATCAGTTCGACGGCGGCCTTGATCTCGGGCTTGGAGGCATCACGCAGCACCTTGAACAGCACTTGGTTGTGCTTTTCGGCAACGCTGGTGGCCTTTTCGGAAATGATCGGCGCGACGAGCACCTGGGCCAGACGGCCTTCATCAAACTTGGCGGTGCTCATGCGAACATCTCCTGCAGCTTGTCGATCGCACCCTTGGTGACCACGACCTTCTTGTAGAAGACCAGGGACAGGGGATCGGCGTAACGCGGCTCGACAACCAGCACGTTGGGCAGGTTGCGCGAAGCCAGGAACAGGTTCTCGTCCACGGTGTCAGCGATCACCAGGACGTGGTCCAGATTCATGGCCTTGAGCTTGTCGGCCAGCAGCTTGGTCTTGGGGGCGTCGACCGAGATCGAGTCCACCACGGCCAGACGGCCGTCGCGGGCCAGCTGCGAGAAGATGGCGGCCATGCCGGCGCGGTACATCTTCTTGTTGACCTTGTGGCTGAAGTTTTCTTCAGGCAGGTTCGGGAACGTGCGACCACCTCCGCGCCAGATCGGCGAGGACGTCATACCGGCGCGAGCGCGGCCGGTGCCCTTCTGGCGGAAAGGCTTCTTGGTCGAGTGGTTGACCTGTTCGCGATCCTTCTGAGCGCGGGTGCCTTGACGGGCATTGGCCTGATAGGCCACCACGACTTGATGGATCAGCGATTCGTTGTAGTCACGGGCAAAAACGGTGTCAGGTGCGTCGACCTTGGCGGTCGCCTGACCCTGCTCGTTCAGGAGCTCGAGCTGCATCAGTTGGCCCCTTTCTTGAGCTTGACCTTGACCGCCGGACGCACGGTGACGAAGCCACCCTTGGCACCCGGAACGGCGCCCTTGACCAGCAGCAGCTGGCGGGCTTCGTCCACACGGACGATGTCGAGGTTCTGGGTGGTGACGGTCACGTCGCCCAGATGGCCGGACATCTTCTTGCCGGGGAACACGCGACCCGGATCCTGGGCCATCGAGATCGAGCCCGGGACGTTGTGCGAACGCGAGTTGCCGTGCGAAGCGCGCTGCGAACCGAAGTTGTGGCGCTTGATGGTGCCTGCGAAGCCCTTACCGATCGAGGTGCCTTGCACGTCGACCACCTGGCCGGCGGCAAACATCGTCACGGGCAGGGTCGAGCCGGCCTTGTATTCGGCGGCGACTTCTGCGGTCACGGGGAATTCGCGCACCAGCTCACCGGCTTCCACGCCAGCCTTGGCCAGATGGCCGGCAGCAGGCTTGGTGACACGGGAGGCGCGGCGGGCGCCGAACACCACCTGCAGGGCGGTGTAGCCGTCGTTTTCAACGGTCTTGACCTGAGCCACTCGGTTGTTGGACACGTCGAGCACGGTCACAGGCACGGCGTCGCCGTCGTCCGTGAAGATGCGCATCATGCCCACCTTGCGGCCCAGCAATCCCAGGCGGTTGCCCAGACTTGAGGTCGTCATGGTTCTTCTCCAATGCCCGACAACGATTGGCCGGGCTGACTGTTGGTGTCCCTGCTCCCGCGCACCGGTTCCTGCGGCCTCGACCGGGCGCAAGCCCTGCCTAAACCCCTGGTTCCGACCCGTTTTCGAGGAACGAGCGAAACGGACGCAAGATTCCCTGCGTCCGAAAACCTGCGACTCTAGCACAACATCAACCTGTGGACAAGTTGTTCGCATGTGGCAGGATCGGACGCCATGAAACGGTCTGACTCTGCCGCCACGTCCGGCGCTGAAGCGGCTGGCCACAGCAGGGCTGAGGGGGCCGGGCGCGGTTGGATTGAGCGTCTGTGGCCTTGGTGGGCGGAGGTGTCGGGCTCTTCGCTGAAGGCAGATGTCTTGGCTGGTTTGCTGGGGGCTTTGCTGGTCCTGCCTCAGGGCATTGCCTTTGCGGCGCTGGCGGGGTTGCCGCCCCAATATGGGTTGTACAGCGCGCTGGTGCCGACCGTTGTGGCGGCTTTGGGGGGATCCAGTCGCCATGTCGTGTCTGGCCCGACCAATGCCAATTCGCTTGCGCTGGCCGCCATGATCCTGCCGTTGGCGGCCGCGGGCACGCCGGAGTACATCGAGCTGGCCTTGATGGTTACCCTGATGGTGGGGGTGCTGCAGGTGTGCGTGGGGGGGCTGCGCCTCGGGTCGTGGGCGCACTTCATTTCGCCAGCGGTGCTGTTGGGTTTCACGAGCGGTGCGGCCTGTCTGATCGCACTGCATGCACTGCGGGAGTTGCTGGATGCGGGCTGGGCAACCGGTCTGGGGCCTTGGAAGATGTTGGCGATGTTGCCTCAGTCTTGGCCGGACATCAGCGGTCCGGCCGTGGGCATCGGGTTGGGAACCTGGGCGCTGGCCGTGGCGCTTCGGCGTTGGCGTCCTGGATGGCCCGTGATGCTCATCGCCTTGGCCTTGATGACGGCCGTTTCGGTTTGGGTGCCGTGGTCGCGTCCACTGCACACCGTCGGGGCGTTGCCCTCGCCTTGGCCGGACTGGCATGTGCCGCAGGTGGAGTGGACGATGCTGCCCTCGCTGTTCGACAAGGCCTTGGCCTTGTCATTGGTGGCGTTGGGCCAGTCGGTGTCCATTGCCAAGGCCGTGGCGTTGCGCTCCGGACAGCGCGTGGACACCAACCGCGAGTTTGTCGGCCAGGGGCTGGCCAACGTGACGGGGTCTTTGGCCTCGGCGTACCTGAGCTGTGGATCGCTCAACCGATCGCTGCCGAATTTGGAGGCTGGTGCCCGCACGCCCCTGGCGGCCGTGGCTTCGGCCGGCTGGCTGCTCTTGTTGGTGCTGCTGAGCGGCCCGATGTTGGCGCTCATCCCCCACGCGGCGGTTTCCGGGCTGTTGTTGATGGTGGCGTGGTCACTGCTGGACCTGCCGCGGTGGCGCCGGTTGAAGGCCTGGGCGCCGGTGGAGTTCGCCATCGCGGTCACGACGGGCTTGGCGGCCCTGGTTCTGCATCTGGAAAGCGCCATCCTGCTGGGGGTCGGGCTGTCCCTGCTGGTCCATCTTCACGAGACGTCCCGGCCGGCCTTGCGCCTCATGGGGTTTGATTCGATGCGGCCCGATCGTCCCTTTGTTGTGCGGGCGGATGCCCGGGACCCTTTGCCGGAGTGCCCGCAACTGGCCTTGCTGCGCATGGAGGGGTCCATTTATTTTGGTGCGGCGACCCACGTGGGGGACCGTCTGCACGAACTGCGCGCACAGCGTCCGGGGCAAACGCACCTTCTGGTGATGGCCAAGAGCATGAATTTCCTGGACCTGGCCGGTGCTGAGGTCTGGGAGCACGAATTGCGGGAGCGTCGGACCGCGGGAGGTGATCTGCACTTCCACCGGCCAAGGCCTCAGGTGATGGCGTTCTGGCGTCGCACCGGATTTCTGGGCCGTTTGCGCGAGCAGAACCTGCACGACAGCAAACAGGCGGCCTTGGGGCACATCGTGCGCCGGCTGGACCCGAAGGTGTGCGCAGCGTGTCAGGCCAGGGTGTTCTGGGAGTGTCGCGACGACGATCCAGGGGCCGCCATCTGAGTTCGGTGGTGCGCGATGCGCTGGTGTCGGCGGGCCCGGACGTGTGCCTCACGCTCGAAGGGATTGTCCAGATAGGGGCGCCGCCCTTGGAGGGCGCTCCAGGCGCTGGCCAGCAGATAGGCTGGTGGGAAGAGGGCGCCCCAGCGCTCGTACTGGCGCACATGCACGGACTCGTGGGCGCGAAGGGCCGCGAGGGCCGGTGTGTCCACCCCGAGGACCAGGTGGCCCAGCGTGATGGCGGCGTAGCCGTTGGGGCCCTGTATGCGGAGCAGCCAGTCGCCGAGATGTCCGCCGCCGATTTCGGCGTGGGAGCCCAACCAGCGCCATTGCGCTCCGGCCAGCAGCATGGGCAGCCCGAACGCCAGGCCGATCAGGGTGGCCGGCGCCGCCCACAGCAGGCGAAGGACTCCGGGCCCGGTGGCGGTGCGCGAGGCTCGGTTGCGCAAGCGGAGTCGTCCCACCGGCCGGTCAGGTGTCGGGAAACAGGTCGGCGCCCGCAGCGCCAGGCAGACCGCTGCCTTTGGGGGGCGTCACGCCGAGATGCCGGTAGGCGGCCAGGGTGGCGATGCGGCCGCGCGGTGTGCGCTGCAGGTAACCTTGCTGGATCAGGTAGGGCTCGATCACGTCCTCGATGGTGCCGGCGTCCTCACCGATGGCGGCGGCGACGTTGTCCAGCCCCACAGGGCCACCGTCGAACCGATGCACCACGGCTTCGATCAGTTTGCGGTCCATGACGTCGAAGCCGCGAGGATCCACGTCCAGCAGGGTCAGGGCGCGATCGGCGATGTCCCGGGTGATGCGGCCGTTGCCCTTGACCTCGGCGTAGTCGCGCACCCGGCGCAGCAATCGGTTGGCAATGCGCGGGGTGCCGCGCGAGCGTTGGGCCAGTTCCAGGGCCCCGTCGGGGTCGATGGGGGTGCCCAGCAGGCCAGCCGAGCGCGTGACGATGCGCGTCAGCTCTTCCGAGGTGTAGAACTCCAAGCGCGCCACGATGCCAAAACGGTCGCGCAGCGGATTGGTCAGCATGCCCGCGCGCGTGGTGGCGCCCACCAGCGTGAAGGGCTGCAGGTCGAGCTTGATGCTCCGCGCGGCCGGGCCTTCGCCGATCATGATGTCGATCTGGTAGTCCTCCAGCGCGGGGTAGAGGATTTCCTCGACCACGGGCGAGAGGCGGTGGATCTCGTCGATGAACAGGACGTCGTTGGCTTCCAGATTGGTCAGCAGGGCGGCGAGGTCGCGCGGTTTTTCGAGCACTGGGCCGCTGGTCTGGCGCAGGTTGACGCCCAGTTCAGCCGCGATGATGTGGCTGAGCGTGGTCTTGCCCAACCCGGGGGGGCCGAACAGCAGG
>CAYYCN010000177.1:0-6746 GCA_964470355.1 uncultured Sphaerotilus sp. | reverse complement strand
GCGGACTCTTAATCCGTAGGTCGAGTGTTCGAGTCACTCAGGGCCCACCAAAATAAAAAGGACTTGGCGTCAGCCAAGTCCTTTTTTTCTGTTCGATCGCCATTTCGGTGGTCTGAGCCGAGCCTGCGTGTCTGATGGGCACCTGAGGCTTTTCTCCGTCTTGAGGTGCCCAGGTGTTCCCAGGATCGACCGCAGCGGTGGTTCGGGAAGGGGTTGGACAGCCTTTTGTTTGTCCTGGACAATGGGGTTCTCAATCCTGTTGAGCCATGCATCAAAAGTCTCACTTGCCCCACAAGCCCTGTGTGCACTGCGGGCGTCCCTTTGCTTGGCGCAAGAAGTGGGAGCGGGTGTGGGGTGAGGTGAAGTACTGCTCCGATCGCTGCCGAGGGGCTCACAAGGGTGGGAGGCGTTTCCCTGACGCTGAAGGCACTGCTGCGCGGGTGCCGAGCGGTGAGCCCGGTTGATGCCTCAGGTCCGGTGCCTGCGTCTTGTGTTGGGGGATCAACTCAATCCGGTGCACACCTGGTTTGCAGAGGTGGACCCGCAGGTGGTCTATGTCCTCATGGAGGTGCGCCAGGAAACGGACTACGTGGTCCACCATGCTCAAAAAATCTTGGCCATCTTTGCGGCCATGCGCGATTTCGCGCGTCATCTGCGCGAGGCGGGGCACCGGGTGCGCTATGTGGCGCTGGATGACCCCAGCAATCGGCAATCCATCCCCGAGAACCTGTCGGCGTTGGTTCGACATTACCGCGCGTCGCGTGTGCAATGGCAGTTCCCCGACGAATGGCGTCTCGATGCGCAACTGCATGCCTGGGCGACGGCTCAGACCGAACTGTCCTGCGAGGCGGTCGACAGCGAGCACTTTCTGACGTCCCGACAGGCGGTGGGGCTTGGATTTGCGGGCCGCGCCCAGTGGCTGATGGAGTCCTTCTACCGACACATGCGTCGACGTTTTGGGCTGTTGATGGTTGGGAGCGGTCAGCCGGAGGGAGGGCGGTGGAATTTTGATGCCGACAACCGCAAGTGCTGGCCCGGAACGCCTGCGGAGCCTGTGGACGCCCGACCGGTTCACGATCACCGTGATCTCTGGGGCATGCTGGGCCGCTGTGGGGTGGTGAGCCTGGGTGACCCGCAAGCGGCTCAACTGCGCTGGCCGTTGAACCGAAGCGAGGCGCTGTCGTGCCTGGAAGCGTTCATGCACCATGGGTTGCCTCATTTCGGTGATTTTGAAGACGCCATGAGCAGCGGACATCCCCGGCTGTTTCACTCGCTCTTGTCGTTTGCCCTGAACATGAAGATGCTTCACCCACTGGAGGTGGTGCGTCGGGCGGAGGTGGCGTATCGCGATGGTGCGGCCCCATTGGCGGCGGTGGAGGGGTTTGTCCGGCAAATCTTGGGGTGGCGTGAATATGTGCGTGGGGTCTATTGGGCACACATGCCGGGATACGACCGGCGCAATGAGCTGGGGCATCACCGGCCGCTGCCCCAGTGGTTCTGGAGCGGCGAGACGAACATGCGGTGTCTGCGGCTCGCCATTGGGCAGTCCCTGCAAACGGCCCACGCCCACCACATCCAACGACTCATGGTGATTGGCAACTTCGCGTTGTTGGCGGGCCTGGATCCCCATGCCCTGCATCGCTGGTACCTGGGGATTTACGTCGATGCCTTCGAGTGGGTCGAACTTCCCAATACCCTGGGCATGAGTCAGTCGGCAGATGGCGGAGTCATCGCCACCAAGCCGTATGTCAGCAGCGGGGCCTACATCCGTCGAATGGGCGACTACTGCCAGGACTGTGTCTATGACGTCAAGCGGAAGCTGGGTCCTCGTGCCTGCCCGTTCAACGCGTTGTACTGGGATTTTTGGGCCCGCCACGAATCGCGGTGGAGCGACAACCGGCGCCTCGGCATGGTTTATGCACAGCTTCAGAAGCTGAAAGGGGCTGAATTGGACGCTTTGCGTGCGCAGGCGGCGGATGCCATGGCGCGGGTGGAGTCGCTCTGAAGGGCGTGTACGAAGCGAGCGGGTCCGCACCCCAGCATCGGTGTCAGGATTCACGGCAACGGCGCTGCATGGGTTTCACGGCGGTGCAACAATCCGCTTGAACGACGATGAATATCAAGGTGATGAACGGATTTCGCGGCCCTGTGTCCACACGGGGTGCTCTATAGAATGCCACGCATGTCGAGCCAGAAGCCCAAACTGCCCGCACAGCCCGTCAAGCCTGACGACGGGCAGGGCGCCGTTGTCGCGGAACGGCAGGATGCACGGGTCGAGCCCCCGCGCACCTATCAAGTTGTCATGCTCAACGACGATTACACCCCGATGGAGTTCGTCGTGATGGTGTTGCAGCAGTATTTCCATCACGACGCGGACATGGCGACGCACTTGATGCTCAAGATCCACCACGACGGCCGGGCCGTCTGTGGGGTCTACACCAAGGACGTCGCGGCCACCAAGGTTGAAATGGTTCTGGCAGCAGCACGAAGGGCGGGTCATCCGCTCCAGTGCATTATGGAGGTCGCATGATTGCGCAAGAGTTGGAAGTCAGCCTTCACATGGCGTTTGTCGAGGCGCGGCAGCAGCGGCACGAGTTCATCACGGTCGAGCACCTGTTGCTCGCCCTGCTGGACAACCCCTCGGCCTCCGAAGTGCTCAAGGCCTGCGCGGCCAACATCGAGGACCTGCGCAAGAGCCTGACGCAGTTCATCAAGGAGAACACGCCCACCGTCGGCGGCTCCGACGAGGTGGACACGCAGCCCACGCTGGGTTTCCAGCGGGTGATCCAGCGCGCCATCATGCACGTGCAGTCCACGGGCAGCGGCAAGAAGGAAGTCACCGGGGCCAACGTGCTGGTGGCGATCTTCGGCGAGAAGGATTCGCACGCGGTCTACTACCTGCACCAGCAGGGGGTGACGCGCCTGGACGTGGTCAACTACATCGCCCACGGCATCAAGAAGTCCGATCCGCCGGAACCGTCCAAGTCGAGCGATGGGCCTTCGGCTTCCGGTGAGGGGGAGAAGGAAGAGGGCGATGGCAAGGGCACGCCTTTGGACCAGTACACCCAGAACCTGAATCAGGCCGCCCGCGACGGCAAGATCGATCCGCTGATCGGTCGTGACCACGAAGTCGAGCGTGTCATTCAGGTGCTGTGCCGCCGTCGCAAGAACAATCCGCTGCTGGTGGGCGAGGCGGGCGTGGGCAAGACCGCCATTGCCGAGGGGCTGGCGTGGCGCATCACCGAAGGCACCGTGCCGGAAGTGCTGGCCGATGCCACCGTCTACTCGCTGGACATGGGTGCGTTGCTGGCCGGCACCAAGTATCGTGGCGATTTCGAGCAACGCCTGAAGGCGGTGCTCAAGCAGCTCAAGGAACAGCCGCATTCGGTGCTGTTCATCGATGAAATCCATACGTTGATCGGTGCTGGAGCCGCATCGGGCGGCACGCTGGACGCCAGCAACCTGCTCAAGCCGGCGCTGTCGTCGGGCCAGATGAAGTGCATTGGCGCGACCACCTTCAGCGAGTATCGCGGCATCTTCGAGAAGGATGCGGCCCTGTCGCGTCGTTTCCAGAAGGTGGATGTGGCCGAGCCGACGGTCGACCAGACCTTCGAGATCCTCAAGGGACTGAAGTCGCGCTTTGAGGAGCACCACAACGTCAAGTATGACAACGGGGCGCTCCAGGCGGCGGCAGAACTGTCGGCCAAGTACATCAACGACCGCCATCTGCCCGACAAGGCGATCGATGTGATCGATGAGGCCGGGGCGGCTCAGCGCATCCTGCCCAAGAGCAAGCAGAAGAAGAAGATCACCCGCGTCGAGGTCGAAGAGATCGTCGCGAAGATCGCGCGCATTCCGCCGGCCAACGTGTCGTCGGATGACCGTGGCAAGCTCAAGACCCTGGAGCGTGACCTCAAGAGCGTGGTCTTTGGTCAGGACAAGGCGGTGGACGTGCTGGCCGGGGCCATCAAGATGGCTCGCTCGGGTCTGGGTAAGTCAGACAAGCCGATTGGCGCCTTCCTGTTCAGCGGCCCCACCGGCGTCGGCAAGACCGAAGTGGCCAAGCAACTGGCCTACATCCTCGGCATCGACCTGATCCGCTTCGACATGTCGGAGTACATGGAGCGCCACGCCGTCAGCCGCCTGATCGGTGCGCCTCCGGGCTACGTCGGGTTTGACCAGGGCGGTCTGCTGACCGAGGCCGTCACCAAGAAGCCGCACTGCGTGCTGCTGCTCGATGAAATCGAGAAGGCCCACCCGGACGTCTTCAACGTGCTGCTGCAGGTCATGGATCACGGCACGCTGACGGACAACAACGGGCGCAAGGCCGACTTCCGCAACGTCATCATCGTCATGACGACCAACGCGGGCGCCGAGGCCATGCAGAAGGCGACCATCGGCTTCACCAACGCCCGGGAGACCGGTGACGAGATGGGCGACCTCAAGCGCATGTTCACGCCGGAGTTCCGCAACCGGCTGGACGCCATCGTGTCCTTCCGCGCGCTGGACGAGGAGATCATCCTGCGGGTGGTCGACAAGTTCCTGTTGCAACTGGAGCAGCAGCTGGCCGAAAAGAAGGTGGAGGTCACCTTCACCGACGGTTTGCGCAAGCAACTGGCCAAGAAGGGCTTTGATCCGTTGATGGGCGCGCGCCCCATGCAGCGCCTGATTCAGGACACGATCCGCCGGGCCTTGGCCGACGAACTGCTGTTCGGACGCCTGACCGATGGTGGACGGCTGACGGTGGACGTGGACGCCGAAGGCGAGGTCAAGCTCGAGATCGAGCCGCGCAAGAGCGACAAGCCGCCCAAGGCCGAGCCGGCGACGGCCGCCTGATCCGTTTTACGGTCCGCCGGGAGGCGGCGCTTGTCACCTCTTGAATGGCCCTGCGGGGCCATTTTTCTTTGGGGGCAACCGAATGGTTGGGTCGAACTCGCGCTCAGCAGTACCGCGCGGGGTCTTGTCGGAAGTAGGCCGACATCTCGGCGTACAGCGCCGGCTCGGTGTGCAGGAGCGCGGCGCCTTGGACAAAGAAGGTTTCGGCTGCCACGGCAAAAAATTCCTCGATGCCGTGTGCGCCGTACGGATCGATCAGGGTGGGGCGGTCGTGGTCGAACGCGTCGACGTGGCGTTCGAACGCGGCCCGGATCACCGTTTGCCAGCGTTGATGTGTGGCGCGATCGGGCAGGCGGGGCGTGCCATCGAGGGGCCCGCTGGCGGCGTCCAGCACATGGATGAACTCGTGAATCACCACGTTGTAGCCCGTGTCCATGGCGTCTCCGCCTTGCTGCACGTCAGGCCAGGACAGCATCAGCGGTCCCCCGGGAACGGCCTCGCCCGCCAGGTCCTGCTCCTCGCTGTGGACGATGCCGAACTCGTCGGTCCATTCGCGCATCACCCGCACTTCTGCGGGTTGGATGACGATGCCGACGAAGCTGTCGTAAGCGTCCAGACCGAGGTGCAGGATGGGCACGCAGGCCTGCGAGGCGACGGCCAGGGCCATCGCGTCGGTCAGGGTCAGGCCGCCGACTGGGTTGAACTCCTTGCGGTCCAGGAATTCTGCGCTCAGGGTGCGCAGGCGCTGAAGGTCGTTCAGCGGACGGTGTTTCAAGAAGGGATAGTCGGACAGTGTCTGCAGCCAGAGGGCGTCGGGCAGTTCGGGCGCTGGGGCTGCCGTGGCGCTCAGGCGTGCCAGCCAGCCGCTTTTCCACCAGGGCGGGCGGTTCATCAGCAGACTGGCAGGTCCAGTCGGAGAAGATGGTCTGGGGTCCAGCGCAGGATCTGGGCCCGGCGCGTTGTGCCGGAGTCGAGGTCCCAGTCGGACAGCACCCGGCGCTGGAGGCCGTCACCCAGATCGTGATCGGCTGGACGGTGCGTATGACCGTGGACCAGAACCTGGCAGCCGTGCTCAAGCAGGGCGGCGCGCACCGGCTCGGGGTGAAGATCGCCGTAGCCTTCGAAGCCATGGGTGGCCTTGCGCTGTTCGCTGGTGCTGCGCATCTGTCGGGCCAGGGCCTGACGTTCGGCCAGGGGACGCGAGAGCAGGTTCGATTGCCACGATTCGGTGCGAACCTGGGCGCGGAAGCGCTGGTAGTTGGTGTCGTCGATGCACCAGGCATCACCGTGGCTGAGCAAGATCGACTCGCCCCAGGCGTGGACCACGCAGGGATCGCTCAACCCGTGCAGGCCGGCGCGCTCCAGCGAAGGATTCCCGACCAGGAAGTCGCGGTTGCCCGGCATGAAGCCCAGCCAGCGTGAGCGGGCCACCACCCGCATCGCGTCCAGCAGGCGGGCTTCGAATCCATCCGGTTCGGCCTCAGGCAGGTCATCCCCGACCCAGGCTTCGAAGAGGTCCCCAAGCATCACGACGGCATCGGCCGGGGTGTGCTGCAGGTGTGCCACGAGCGCCTGCGCCGTGTGGGGTGTCTGCGGTCCCAGGTGCAGGTCGGACAGCATGTCGATGCACCGCCATTGGGGCGGTGCGTCCAGACGGCACAGCCATCCGGCCTGCGCCTGCGCTGGCACGGATGGCCCGGTCATCAGGCAACGACGGTGGCCGAGGTGATGACCACGTCTTCCAGCGGCACGTCGGCGTGGAAGCCCTTGTTGCCGGTGCGGACCTTCTCGATGGCGTCGACCACTTCGGTGCCCGAGACCACCTTGCCGAACACGGCATAGCCCCAGCCCGAGGGCGACTCGGACTTGAAGTTCAGGAAGTCGTTGTTCGTGGCGTTGATGAAGAACTG
>CAYYCN010000176.1:0-6750 GCA_964470355.1 uncultured Sphaerotilus sp. | reverse complement strand
ACGAACTGGTCGACATGATGCCCAGCGGCTTGTCGAACACACGAGAAAGCACATCACCCGGGCGCATGCCACCACGCGCCAAGCACAGGATCTGGTCAAACTCCCAACCCGACTCGTGCACCTGCAAGGCCAGGCGCTCAATCAGGTCATGGTATTCGTCCCAGGACACGTGCAGGTGTTTTCCGTCGTCGGTCAACATGATCAGGTTCTCCTCCGGATCTGGATGTTCATTGGCTCGGACAGGGCCGGACCTTCAGGCCCGAAACCCTCCGATCAGCCCTTGTAGGGATGGCGCAGCAGGATGGTGTGATCGCGGTCCGGACCGGTCGACACCATGTCGATCGGCGCCCCGATGAACGCCTCCACCCGCTTCAGGTAGGCCCGCGCGTTCTCCGGCAACGCATCCCACTCGGTGATGCCGAAGGTGCTGCCCTCCCAGCCCGGGAAGGTTTCATAGATCGGCTCGCAGGCCACGATGTCGTCGGCATCCAGCGGCAGGATGTCGACGATCTGGCCATTCAGCTTGTAGCCGGTGCAGACCTTGATTTCCTGCAGGCCGTCGAGCACGTCCAGCTTGGTGATGCACAGGCCCGACACGCCATTGATGATGATCGAGCGCTTCAGGGCGGCAGCGTCCAGCCAGCCGCAACGGCGGGCCCGGCCCGTGACAGTGCCGCGCTCCTGGCCGATGGTCGACAGGTGGTGTCCCACGGTGCCCTCGGCGTTGATGTCCAGCTCGGTCGGGAACGGCCCCGAACCCACGCGGGTCGTGTACGCCTTGGTGATGCCCAGGATGTAATGCAGCATGCCCGGACCCACGCCAGAACCGGCGGCGGCGTTGCCGGCCACACAATTGCTGGAGGTGACGTAGGGATAGGTGCCGTGGTCGATGTCCAGCAGCGTGCCCTGCGCACCCTCGAACAGGATGTTGGCACCGCCCTGGTGGGCCTGATGGATCTTGTAGCCCACGTCCGACATCATCGGACGCAGTTGCTCGGCCATCTTCATGGCCTGATCGAAGATGGGCTGAAACTCCAGAGCACCCGACTTCAGGAAGCCGGTCAAGGCAAAGTTGTGCAGGTCCAGCAGATCCTTGAGCTTCTGGGCAAAACGCTCAGGGTGCTTCAGGTCCTGCACGCGCAGCGCACGACGAGCCACCTTGTCTTCGTAGGCCGGGCCGATGCCCTTGCCGGTGGTGCCGATCTTGCCGGCTCCGCTGGTCTCGCGCAGGGCTTCGCGGGCCTTGTCCACCTCGACGTGGAACGGCAGGATCAGCGGGCACGACTCGCTGATGAACAGGCGAGAACGCACGTCCAGGCCGATCTTTTCCAGGCGCTCGATTTCCGACAGCAGGTGGGTCGGATCGACCACCACACCGTTGCCGATGTAGCAAGCCACGCCGTCGCGCATGATGCCCGAGGGAATCAGCTGCAACGCGGTCTTCACGCCCTTGATGACCAGCGTGTGGCCGGCGTTGTGGCCGCCCTGGAAGCGCACCACACCTTGCGCGTGATCGGTCAGCCAGTCGACGACCTTGCCCTTGCCTTCGTCACCCCACTGGGTGCCCACGACGACCACGTTGCGACCCGCAACTTCACTGCGATTGTTCATGTCCAGAAATCCGTTGAACGGTTGATGGAGGGCGGTGCCGGCGCCTCAGCGCGGGCGCACGACCCACTGTCCCTGCTCTGCCACCAGCTCGCGGTCGCAGTCAAACTCTTGCACTTCATGCTCGTGCCCCGGGAGCACGCACACCACCGACTCCCCTGCGGCGCGCAGTCCGCGGATGGCCTCCCGCAAGCCAGCCCCTTCACCCCAGGGGGCCCGGATCGCGCTGCGGCGCCCGTCAAAATCGACGAACTCAACCACCGACTTCAGGTCCAGGCTGAAGCCCACCGCCGGACGGCGACGACCAAACGCCGCGCCAACGTCGTCGTAACGACCGCCCCGCGCCAGCGCATCGATGCCTTTCGGACCGTACACGCCAAAACGGATGCCGCTGTAGTAGGCATAACCCGGCAGATCCGCCAGATCAAAACCCACCGTCACCTCCGGGTACGCCGCACGCAGACGCTCGGACAACCAAGCCAGGTCTTCCAACGCCGCCAACACCAGGGGATGGGCCGGCAGCGCTTCGCGGGCCCGCACCAGCACCTCGGCGCCCCCATAGAGGTCACACAAGGCCAGCAGCGCCGCACGCGTTGGCGCGGACAATTCGGCCGACAGCTCATCCACAAGCGGACGGTCCTTGTCGGCCAACGCCTGCTGGAGGGTGTCCCGCGCTTCGACCGAGAGGGCCTCACCGTCCAGCACACCACGCAGGATCCGCGCATCGGCCAGATCCACCACCAGACCCTTCAGTCCGGCGCGGGTCAGGCAGTCGATCAACAACTCCTGCACCTCCAGGTCCGCCTCCAGACCGCTGTGGCCATAGAGCTCGGCCCCCAGCTGAAGCGGCTCACGCGTGCCGTGCAGCCCTGAAGGCAAGGTGTGCAGGACCGGACCGCAGTAGCACAGACGGGTCACGCTTTCACGGTTGAGCAGGTGGGCGTCGATGCGGGCCACCTGCGCCGTGGTGTCGGCGCGCACCCCCAGCGTGCGACCACTGAGCTGGTCAACCAGCTTGAAGGTCTTGAGATCCAGCTCGCGCCCAGTGCCGCTGAGCAGCGACTCCAGATGCTCCAGCAAGGGCGGCACAACCAGTTCGTACCCGTAGCCGCGCGCCTGGTCGAGCAGGATGCGGCGCAGCTCCTCGATGCGGCGCGCCTCAAAAGGCAGGACGTCGGCAATGTGCTCCGGCAGCAGCCAAGCAGATGACATGAGAAATCGGGAAGGCAAAAGCTCGATTCTACCGGCCTCAGCGCCGAAGACCACGTCAGGTCGTGAACCAGAGCAACAACATGCCCACCACGATGCTGGTCAACCCGAGGAAACGCAGTTGCCCGTCGGACATCTGCAAAGCCTTCTCGAAAACCTGCCGCCACATCACCGGATTGGCAAACGGCAGCAGGCCCTCCAGGATCAACACCAAGGCCACAGCCATCCAGAAGGCTTCCGCCACCGTCACGATTGCGCCCCCGGCTCAGGACATCAGCGCCCAGCGCCCGAGCCACGCATGGCCGAGAAGAAGTCGCTGCCCGGATCCAGCACCATCACGTCCGACTTGCTGCGGAAGCTCGAACGATAGGCTTCCAGGCTGCGGTAGAACTTGGCGAACTGCGGATCACGGCCAAAGCTCTGCGCATACAAGGCCGACGCCTTGGCATCGCCCTCACCCTTGATCTTCTGGGCATCGCGATAAGCCTCGGCGATGATCACCTCACGCTGACGGTCGGCGTCGGCACGGATCTTCTCGCCTTCAGCCGAGCCTTGCGAACGCAACTCGTTGGCCACACGCTTGCGCTCCGACTCCATGCGGCGATAGACCGACTCGGTGATGGTGGCAGCAAAGTCCACCCGCTTGATGCGCATGTCGACGATCTCGATGCCAAACGCCTTCGCGTCGTCGTTCAAACGCCGAATCACGCCTTGCATCACCTTGTCGCGGTCGGTGGACAGCACTTCACGCACCGTGCGCTTGGTCACTTCCTCGTTGAGCGCGGCCTGCACGATGGGCGACAGACGCGCCTCGGCGTTGCGCAGATCCACACCCGTGTTGCGGATGAACTGCCGCGGCTCCTTGACTCGCCACTTCATGAGCCAATCGATGACCAGGCTTTGTTTTTCCGCCGTGAAGATCGGACGCGACTCAACGCTGTCGAACGTCTGGGTGCGACGATCGATCAGCACCACATTCTGCAGCGGAGGCGGCAGCTTGAACTTCAAGCCCGGCTCGCTGATCACTTCCCTGATCTCGCCCAGCGAATAGACCACCGCAAAATTGCGCTGATCCACGACATACAGGGTCGACAGGGCCGTCATCACAAACAGCACCACGCCGACAAGGGTCAATCCAGTTCGATTCATTGCGTGAAACCCCGATCAGCGTGCGTCACGGTCCCGGCTGCGCTGCCCGTCCCGGGAGCGCACGTCGGCCGCAGAAGGCGTGGTGGAGCCGGACTCCGGCGCGGTCGCCGCGGCAGCGGCCGCAGGCGCGGCCGGCTGGGCCGCGGCCGTCGAGGCGATCAGCCGATCCAACGGGAGGTTGATCAGGTTATTGCCGTTGCGCGATTCCACCAGCACCTTGGTCACATTGGCATAGATGGACGACATCGTGTCCATGTACAGGCGATCCCGGGTCACGGCCGGCGCCTTTTGGTACTCGGTCAACACGGAGCTGAAGCGCTCGGCGTCACCCTCGGCCTGCGCCACGACGCGTGAGCGGTAGCCTTCGGCCTCCTGCATCAGGCGCGCCGCCGTGCCTCGTGCCTTGGGAATGACGTCGTTGGCATACGCCTGCCCTTCATTCTTCAGACGCTCGCGGTCCGCACCGGCCTTGAAGGCGTCGTCGAACGCCGCCTGGACCTGCTCAGGAGCCTGCACGCTCTGGACATTGACATTGACGACCGTGATGCCAGCCTTCAGCCGATCCAGCTGCACCTGAATGAGCTTGACCAGATCCACCGCGATGGCGTCGCGCTGCTCATAAAGCACGGAGTCCATGGTGCTGCGTCCCACGATTTCCCGCACGGCGGATTCAGCCGCCTGCTGGACCGCCTCTTCGACGGCGCGGTTCTCGAACAGGAAGTCCTTGGGCTGACTCAGGCGCCACTGCACGGTGAAGCGGATGTCGACGATGTTCTCGTCCTGCGTCAGCATGGAGGAGTCACGCAGACCGGTGGCCTGGATCACCGAACTCGTGCCCACCTCGGTCGAGCGCGTCAAGGTGACGGCCACCGTCTCGTGGGCCTGGAAGGGATAAGGCCAACGGTACTGAATGCCGGCATCCACGGTGCGGTCATAACGGCCGAAAGTCATGATGACCGCCTGCTGCCCTTCCTGCACGATGAAGAACCCGCTGCCGAGCCAAACGAGGGCCAGAACCCCCACGATGAGGCCGCCACCGATGCCCGTCGAGCGGCGATCACTCGGCGGCTGCCCGCCACCGGGCGGACCCGAATCCCCAGGACGCTTGGCGCCAAAAAGGCCCGACAGCTTCTGATTGAAATCGCGCCACAACTCGTCGAGGTCAGGCGGACCATCGTTGCGCCCGGAGTTCAGGACCGGACGTACCCGTCCGGCCAGACCCGGCACGCGCAGGCACGCACGACCCAGATGGACAGCGCCACCAGCCAGCAGATCGGCCGCAGCGCGAGCCACTGCGGAGAGGTCCCTTGGTCGGGAAGACGTTCGAGCATCGCCCATGGATTCAATCATCGTCTGCAAATCGGTTGGCCCGGCCTCACGAAGAAGCCGGATCGACATCCCAGGACCGCTGTCGCGGATCGGACGCCTCGGTTTCCAAGGCTAACACGGGCGCATGCGAGCCCTCGTCGCCACGCAGGAAGGATTGCGCATCTTCGGCCGTCGCCAGCGCCGCCATCAGTTCGCGCAGCCCGTCCAGCCCCTCCCCCGTCCTGGCGCTCAGGTGCAGGCGATGGGTCCGGACGCCGCTGGGACCTTCCAGCACATCATGCAGAGCACGTGGACGAGCAGAAGGTTCCATCGCGTCGAGCTTATTGAACACCAGCACCTGCGGCACATCGCCTGCGCCAATCTCGTCGAGCACGCGCCGGACCTCTTCGATCTGCTCGCGCCAATGCTCCGACGCGGCATCGACCACATGAAGGAGGATGTCGGCATCGATGGCCTCCTGCAACGTGGCCTGGAATGCCTCGACCAGCGTGTGCGGCAAATCCCGGATGAATCCCACCGTGTCCGACAGCGACACCGACACCCCGGCGCTGCCCAGATACATCTGGCGCGTCGTCGTGTCGAGCGTGGCGAACAGTTGATCCGCCGCGTAGGCCTGGGCCTTCACGAGCGCATTAAACAGCGTGCTCTTGCCCGCGTTGGTGTACCCCACGAGCGAAACGCGGAACGTGCCGCTGCGCTCGCGTGAACGCCGCTGGGTCTGGCGCTGGCGCTTGACCTTGGACAGACGCTCCTTCACGGACTTGATGCGCACATCGATCATGCGGCGATCGAGTTCGATCTGGGTCTCGCCCGGGCCACCACGCAGACCGACACCACCCCGCTGGCGCTCCAGGTGCGACCACCGCCGCACCAGTCGCGTGGACAGGTACCGCAGTTGCGCCAACTCCACCTGAAGCTTGCCTTCGTGGCTGCGCGCGCGCGCCGCAAAGATCTCGAGGATCAGACCGGTCCGGTCCAAAACCTCCACACCCAGGTGACGCTCCAGATTGCGCTGCTGCGCCGCCCCCAACGCCTGATCGAAGATCACGCAGTGGGCCTGGTGGAGGACGATGAGTTGCTTGATTTCGTCGGCCTTGCCAGACCCCACGAAAAGGGCTGGATCCGGTGCACGACGCTTGGCCGTGACCCGATCCACCACCCGATCACCCAGGGATTCGGCCAGCAGAGCCAGCTCGTCCAGGGTGGGATCAAAAGACGATCCGGGGCCGAAATCCACTCCCACAAGCAATGCCCGGGGAAGCTCCGTTCGCTGAATGTCGCTCAAGGTGACCGGGGACTCCGTCGGCCGGACGCGATCAGGCCGCGTCGGCGTTGTCGTTGGCGTGGAAGCTCACGGCTCGGCCGGGCACGACGGTGGAGATCGCGTGCTTGTAGACCATCTGCGTGACCGTGTTGCGCTGCAGCACGACATACTGGTCGAACGACTCGATGTGG
>CAYYCN010000175.1:0-6797 GCA_964470355.1 uncultured Sphaerotilus sp. | reverse complement strand
GAGCCGCGCATCGACGGCCGCGACACCCGCACCGTGCGCCCGATCGAGATCCGCACCGGCGTGCTGCCGCGCACCCACGGCTCGGCCCTGTTCACGCGGGGCGAAACCCAGGCGCTGGTCGTGGCCACGCTGGGCACCGACCAAGACGCGCAGCGCATCGACGCGCTGGCCGGCGACTTCCGCGACACCTTCCTGTTTCACTACAACATGCCCCCGTTCGCCACCGGCGAAGTGGGTCGCATGGGCACGACCAAGCGCCGCGAAACCGGCCACGGCCGTCTGGCCAAGCGCGCCCTGGTGCCGCTGCTGCCGAACCGCGAAGACTTCGCCTACACGATTCGTGTCGTGTCGGAGATCACCGAGTCCAACGGCTCGTCGTCGATGGCTTCGGTCTGTGGTGGCTGCTTGGCCATGATGGACGCCGGTGTGCCGATGAAGGCCCACGTGGCCGGCATCGCCATGGGCCTGATCAAGGAAGGCAACAAGTTCGCCGTCCTGACCGACATCCTGGGTGACGAAGATCACCTCGGCGACATGGACTTCAAGGTGGCCGGCACGACCGCTGGCGTGACCGCTCTGCAGATGGACATCAAGATCCAGGGCATCACCAAGGAAATCATGCAGGTGGCGCTGGCTCAGGCCAAGGAAGCCCGCCTGCACATCCTGGGTAAGATGACCGAGGCCGTGTCGGGTGCCAACACCGAGGTGTCGCAGTTCGCCCCGCGCCTGTACACCATGAAGATCAATCCGGAGAAGATCCGTGACGTGATCGGCAAGGGCGGCTCGGTGATCCGTGCGCTGACCGAAGAAACCGGCTGCCAGATCGACATCGGCGAAGACGGCACCATCACCATCGCCTCGACCGATGCCGACAAGGCCGAAGCCGCCAAGAAGCGCATCGCCGACATCACGGCCGAAGCGGAAATCGGCAAGGTCTACGAAGGTCCGGTCGTCAAGATCTTGGACTTCGGCGCCCTGGTCAACGTCCTGCCGGGCAAGGACGGTCTGCTGCACATCAGCCAGATCGCCCATCAGCGCGTCGAGAAGGTCACCGACTTCCTGACCGAAGGCCAGATCGTCAAGGTCAAGGTCCTGGAAACGGACGACAAGGGTCGCATCAAGCTGTCCATGAAGGCACTGCTGGAGCGTCCGGAGGGCATGGAAGAAGAGCGCTTCGAGCGTGCGCCGCGGGGTGACCGTGGCGATCGTGGGGACCGAGGTGATCGCCCCCGCCGCGAGCGCGCTCCGCGTGCCGAGGCCCCTGCCGCCGCGCCTGTGGATGCGGTGTCCGACGCCGCTCCGGTGGTTGAGGCCGTTGCGCAGAACCCCGCGCCTGCCCAGGAGTGATCCTGTTTCGGGCGTCCTTGCCGGCGCCCGTGTCCTTCGAGGAGGCCTTCGGGCCTCTTTGCCGTCCGGTCCTACCCCAGGAATGACGCCATGAAAGCCATTGCCATCACTGAGTTCGGTGCCCCCAAAGTCCTGAAGCTCGTTGACGAGCCGATGCCCGTCGCCGGTCCGGGGGAGGTGTTGGTGCGTGTGGCGGCCAGCGGGGTCAACCGTCCGGACGTGGTCCAGCGCAAGGGGCTGTATCCGCCGCCGGCGGGGGCCTCGCTGCTGCCGGGGCTCGAAGTGGCGGGGGTCATCGAGTCGGGTGATGCCGCAGCGATGGCCGAAGCCGGTTTGAGCGTGGGCCAGGAAGTCTGCGGCCTGGTGGCGGGGGGCGGTTATGCCGAGTTCTGCGTGGTTCCGGTGGCCCAGTGTCTGCCTGTTCCCAAGGGGCTGAGCCTGATCGAAGCGGCGTCCTTGCCAGAAACGTTCTTCACCGTCTGGTCGAACGTGTTCGACTTGGCGGGGCTTCAGCCGGGCGAGACCTTGCTGGTCCAAGGGGGAACGAGTGGCATCGGGGTGACGGCCATCCAATTGGCGAAAGCCATGGGTGCGCGCGTCATCGCCACGGCCGGCTCCGATGAGAAGTGCGAAGCCTGTCTTCGGCTGGGGGCTGATGCGGCCATTCCGTACAAGACCCAGGATTTTGTGACCGAAGCGTTGCGTTTGACCGACGGCAAGGGGGTCAACGTGATCCTCGACATGGTGGCGGGCGATTATGTGGCGCGTGAGGTCAAGTGCCTGGCCGAGGGGGGGCGCATTGTCATCATCGCCATCCAGGGGGGGGTGAAGGCCGAGTTCAACGCCGGGCTCGTGTTGACCCGTCGCCTGACCATCGCCGGATCCACTTTGCGCCCTCGCTCGATCCAATTCAAGGCGGCCATTGCGCGTGCGCTGGTCGGTCGTGCTTGGCCGTTGATCGAGAGTGGCCAAGTTCGGCCGGTGGTCCACAGCGTGATGCCAGCGGCCGATGCGGCCCAGGCGCACGCGCTGATGGAGTCCAATCAGCACATCGGCAAGATCGTGCTGCAGTGGTGAGCGCAGTGCGCTGCCACGCATGAATCAACTGAAACCTTCGGAGAACAAGATGTCCCGTGATCGCAAACTCGTGGTCGGCAACTGGAAGATGCACGGCGGCCTGAAGGGCAACGCCGATTTGCTGCAGGGCATTTTGGCGGCGGCGCCTTTTGCCGCCGCTGATGCTGCGGTCTGTGTGCCGTTCCCCTATCTGTCGTCGGTGGGGGTGCAATTGGCTGACACGGAGGTGACCTGGGGCGCGCAGGATTGTTCTGCGCACGAACAGGGGGCTTACACCGGGGAGGTCTCGGTCGGCATGCTCCAGGAGATGGGCTGTCGCTACGTGATCGTCGGCCATTCGGAGCGTCGTGCCTATCATGGGGAGACGGACCAGTTGGTGGCGGACAAGGCCAAGGCTGCGCTCGCCAAGGGCATCACACCCATCGTGTGTGTGGGTGAGACGCTGGAGCAGCGAGAAGCTGGTGAAACGGAGTCTGTGGTCAAGCGCCAGTTGTCCGCGGTGATCCATACGCTGGGGCCTTGCATCGGCGAGATCGTCGTGGCGTATGAGCCGGTGTGGGCGATCGGGACTGGCAAGACGGCCACCCCGGAGCAAGCGCAACAGGTTCACGCGGTCTTGCGCGCCCAGTTGCAGGCGGCCACACCGCGCGCCGACGCCATGAAACTGCTTTACGGTGGCAGCGTCAAGCCGGACAACGCGGCCATCCTGTTCTCCCAAGCGGACATTGACGGTGGATTGATCGGTGGTGCCGCTCTCAAGGCAGGCGATTTTGTCGCCATCCTGAAGGCCGCAGCCTGATCGGTGCGTGGCCCCTTTTTTGAAGTGAGTTTCTCGACATGCAAGTGATGATGAACATCGTGCTGCTGGTGCAGTTGCTTTCCGCGCTGGCCATGATTGGCCTGGTGCTGGTGCAGCACGGCAAGGGTGCCGACATGGGGGCCTCTTTTGGTGGCGGCTCTTCCGGCAGTCTGTTTGGCGCCACAGGTAGTGCGAACTTTCTGTCGCGCTCTACTGCGGCGTGTGCCACGGTCTTTTTCCTGTGCACACTCGCTCTGGCCTACATGAGCAATGCCCGCGGCCAGGTGCAGGAGTCGTCCAGCATTCTGGAACGCGCAGCTGTGGCGCCTGCAGGCGCTTCCTCGGTGGCGCCCTCTGCCGCAGCCCAGATTCCGGGTGTCGTGACGCAGTCGCTGCCTGCTGCGGCCAGTGCGGCGGTGGTGGCTGCTTCTGGAGCGTCCGCACCCTGAACTGAAAAAGAGGGAAGGGCCTGTCTTCCGGTTGCGATGTGCAACAAATGCACTTGCCGTACTTGAGTACAGGTCCAGCCCGCGCTAGAATTCAAGGCTGCGCTGATTGATGAATCTCAACGGAGAGGTGGCGCAGAGACTGAGGTGAAAGCTGGCCACAAGGTTGGTCGCTTAAGCTGGAAGTCTTAGAGATTGAATGCCGACGTGGTGAAATTGGTAGACACGCTATCTTGAGGGGGTAGTGGCGAAAGCTGTGCGAGTTCGAGTCTCGCCGTCGGCACCAAAATGAGTCTGAAGTGGCGAAGTGCAAAAAACTTGACCTGTTCGGTTTTTGCGTCGCGTGAAGGCTGTTAGATTGAGCGTTGTGGCGTGCTGGATATGGGGGCGGAAAGCCGCGGTCATGTCAGCGCGCTTTTATTTTGTCAAAAGAAGACTGGAGACTTGCCGTCATGAGTCTTGAGCAATACCTGCCGGTGATCATGTTCATCCTGGTTGGCGTTGGGGTGGGTGTCGCTCCGCAGCTGCTGGGGCGCCTGCTGGGTCCGCATCGTCCGGACTCGGCCAAGAACTCTCCCTATGAGTGCGGCTTCGAAGCGTTCGAAGATGCGCGCATGAAGTTCGATGTGCGGTACTACCTCATCGCCATCCTCTTCATCCTGTTCGATCTTGAAATCGCCTTCTTGTTTCCCTGGGCGGTGGCGCTGCGTGAAATCGGCGTGATCGGCTTCTGGACCATGATGACGTTTCTGGCCATTCTGGTGGCTGGTTTTGCGTACATGTGGAAAAAGGGCGCCCTGGATTGGGAATGACGAGGCCAGCAAGGAAACGAGATGGGCATTGAAGGCGTCTTGAAGGAAGGCTTTGTCACGACCAGTGTTGACACTCTGATCAACTGGTCGAAGACAGGTTCCCTGTGGCCGATGACGTTCGGCTTGGCATGTTGTGCAGTGGAAATGATGCACGCGGGGGCTTCCCGCTATGACATCGACCGCTTCGGCATGCTGTTTCGTCCGAGTCCTCGCCAGAGCGACTTGATGATTGTGGCGGGTACGCTGTGCAACAAGATGGCTCCGGCCTTGCGCAAGGTGTACGACCAGATGGCTGAGCCGCGCTGGGTGCTGAGCATGGGCTCCTGCGCGAACGGCGGTGGTTATTACCACTACAGCTATTCCGTTGTGCGTGGCTGTGATCGCGTGGTTCCGGTGGATGTGTACGTGCCTGGATGCCCCCCGACCGCCGAAGCCTTGCTATACGGCATCTTGCAGCTTCAGGCCAAGATCCGCCGCGAAAACACGATCGCACGCTGAGGGAAGTCATGAGCCAGAAACTCGATACGCTGCAGGCCGCCGTCGAGCGCGTCCTGGGCGACAAGGTGGTGAACCTGGTGCGTGCGTTGGGTGAGCTGACGCTGACCGTGCGCTCTGCCGACTACGCGCAGGCCATTCTCGCCTTGCGTGACCATGCCGATTTGGGCTTTGAGCAGCTCATCGATCTTTGCGGCTTGGATTACTCCACCTACAAGGACGGGCTGCATGAGGGGCCGCGCTTTGCGGCGGTGCTGCACCTGTTGTCGGTGCGTCACAACTGGCGCCTGCGTGTGCGCGTGTTCGCGCCCGAGGATGATTTCCCTGTGTTGGCATCGGCCAGTCAGGTGTGGACGGGTGCCAACTGGTTCGAGCGGGAAGCCTTCGACATGTACGGCATTGTGTTCGAGGGCCACGACGACCTGCGCCGCATCCTGACGGATTACGGCTTCATCGGGCATCCGATGCGCAAGGACTTCCCGGTCACGGGGCATGTCGAAATGCGTTACGACCCCGAAACCAAGCGTGTGATCTACCAACCGGTGACGATCGAGTTGCGCGAAGTGACGCCTCGCATCATTCGTGAAGACAACTACGGTGGTCTGCACTGACGGGATGACCCATGGCTGAGATCAAGAATTACACCCTGAACTTCGGTCCGCAGCACCCGGCCGCACACGGCGTGCTCCGCTTGGTGCTGGAACTCGATGGCGAAGTCATCCAGCGGGCCGACCCGCACATCGGACTGTTGCACCGCGGCACCGAGAAGCTGGCGGAGCAGAAGACCTTCATCCAGTCGTTGCCGTACATGGACCGCTTGGACTACGTGTCCATGATGGCCAACGAGCACGCCTACTGCCTGGCGATCGAGAAGCTGTTGGGCATCGAGGTGCCGGAGCGTGCGCAGTACATCCGCGTCATGTTCGCGGAGATCACGCGTTTGCTGAACCATCTGCTCTGGCTGGGTTGCCATGGCATGGACTGCGGCGCGATGAACATCCTCATCTATTGCTTCCGTGAGCGTGAGGATCTGTTCGACATGTACGAAGCGGTGTCGGGTGCTCGCATGCATGCGGCGTACTTCCGTCCGGGCGGCGTCTATCGTGACCTGCCGGACACGATGCCCCAGTACAAAGTCAGCAAGATCCGCAATGCCAAGGCGATTGAGGCGCTCAACGCCAATCGTCAGGGGTCGCTGCTGGATTTCATCGACGATTTCTGTGCGCGTTTCCCGAAGCTGGTCGACGAGTACGAGATCCTGCTGACCGAGAACCGCATCTGGAAGCAGCGCACGGTCGGCATCGGCGTGCTGACGCCGGAACGCGCGTTGAACATGGGTCTGACCGGTGCGATGCTGCGCGGATCGGGCATTGCGTGGGATCTGCGCAAGACCCAGCCCTACGACGTCTACGACCGCATGGACTTCGACGTGCCGTTGGGCGTGGGTCCCGGCGACACCTACGACCGCTACGTGGTGCGCGTCGAGGAAATGCGCCAGTCCAACCGCATCATCAAGCAGTGCGTGGACTGGCTGCGCGCCAACCCAGGTCCGGTCATCACCGACAACCACAAGGTCGCTCCGCCGTCGCGCGTCGAGATGAAGACCTCGATGGAAGAGCTGATCCACCACTTCAAGCTCTTCACCGAAGGCTTCCACGTGCCTGAAGGCGAGGCGTATGCCGCCGTCGAACACCCGAAGGGCGAGTTTGGCATCTATTTGGTGAGCGACGGTGCGAACAAGCCGTACCGCCTCAAGATCCGCGCTCCGGGCTTTGCCCACCTGTCTGCGCTCGACGAGATGTCGCGCGGCCACATGATCGC
>CAYYCN010000174.1:0-6860 GCA_964470355.1 uncultured Sphaerotilus sp. | reverse complement strand
GCCATTGACAACGACAAGCCCAGCGTGACCATCGTGCACAAGGGCAACATCATGAAGTTCACCGAAGGTGGCTTCCGTGACTGGTCGTATGGCCTGGCCCAGAAGGAATTCGGTGCCGAGTTGATCGACGGCGGCCCGTGGTGCAAGTTCAAGAACCCGAAGACGGGCAACGACATCATCATCAAGGACTCGATCGCCGACGCGTTCCTGCAGCAGATCCTGCTGCGCCCGGCCGAGTACTCGGTCGTGGCCACGCTGAACCTGAACGGTGACTACATCTCCGACGCTCTGGCCGCTCAAGTCGGCGGCATCGGCATCGCCCCGGGCGCGAACCTGTCCGACTCCGTGGCCTGCTTCGAAGCCACCCACGGCACCGCTCCGAAGTACGCTGGCAAGGACTACGTGAACCCCGGTTCCGAAATCCTGTCGGCCGAAATGATGCTGCGTCACATGGGCTGGTTTGAAGCCGCTGACCTGATCATCAGCTCGCTCGAGAAGTCCATCCTGTCGAAGAAGGTCACCTATGACTTCGCCCGCCTGATGGACGGCGCGACCCAAGTGTCGTGCTCGGGCTTCGGTCAGGTGATGATCGACCACATGTAAGTTGTTCCGGCGGCATCCCTTGATGCCTCTGCAAGCCCCTGGTTTTGTTGAAGAATCAGGGGCTTTTTGTTTTTCACGCGCACATGACTGCTCCTCTTGTCTTCTTGCCTGGTTGGTGTCTGGGTGGTGGTCCGCTCCAGGACACGGTCGATGCCCTGCAGGGGCAGATCATGGATTTGCCCGGATATGGAAGGTCTCCGCCGATCGCTGATTTTTCGGCAGCGGTGGCGGCCATTGCCGCTGACTTGAGCCCTGGCACCACTTTGGCCGGTTGGTCGCTGGGTGCGCAACTGGCATTGGCCGTGGCCGCGCATGCTCCCGAGAAGGTGGGGCGGCTGTTGTTGGTGGCGGGCACGGCGTCGTTCATCCAGCGCGAGGGGTGGCCGCATGGGTTGCCCGAGCAGACCTTGGCTGACTTTTCTGCTGCGATGGCCGCGGATGCCGAGGCGATGCTGCCCCGTTTTGTGGGGGGCTTCAATCGGGGAGATGCGCGCGCCAAAGCCGTGACCTCTGAACTGCTGCAACGGGCGGATCCTCGTCCTTCGGCGCAGGTGCTCGCCACCGGATTGCGGTGGTTGCATGAGGTGGATCTGCGCCAGGATGCGCTCCGCGTGAAGGCCCCGACGTTGCTGATCCATGGCGCAGCCGATCCGTTGATGCCTCTGTCGGCTGCGCAGGCCTTGGCGGCCCTGATTCCGGGGGCGAGGTGGGCGGCCATGGAGGAATGCGCTCACGCCCCCTTCGTGTCCCGGCCTGAGGCGTTTGTGTCCGCCGTACGTGAATTCCGGAATGAATCGACCTGATAAGGCCGACGTCCGCCGCTCCTTTGAGCGGGCGGCGCTCACCTACGACAGCGAGGCGGGAATCCAGCGGCAGATCTGCCTGCGTTTGGCCGAGCACCTGGGTGGGCAGCTGCCTGACGGCCATTCACCGAAGCGGATGGTGGACGCGGGGTGTGGTACGGGTTATGCGCAGGGGTTGCTGCAATCGCGCTTTCCGACTGCACAGTCGCTGGCCTTGGATCTTTCGCCCGCGATGTTGCAGCAGATCGCTGTGCCGTGCTCTCGGGTGGCGGGTGACCTGGAGCGTTTGCCCCTGGCTGATGGCTCCCTGGACTTGTATTGGTCCAGTCTTGCCGTTCAATGGTGTGATCTGTCGGCGGTGCTGGAAGAGGCTCGCCGCGTGCTGAGTCCGCAGGGGCATCTGGCGCTGGCCAGCCTCGGTCCGGACACCTTCCACGAGCTTCGGCGGGCTTTTGCAGGGGTGGATGACCATCGCCACACCCTGAGCTTTCTGGGGGCTGCTGACGTTCGGGAGCGGGCGGTCCGTGTGGGGTTCTCTCGGGTGACGTGCGGTCAAGGCCGATTGGTGGCGCACTATGCCAACTTCCGACAGCTCCTGCGTGCGGTGAAAGCGGTGGGCGCCAATCAGGTGGGTTCCGGCCGACGCACCGGACTGATGAGTCGGGCTGCCTTCGATCGTGTGGAGCAGGCGTTCGAGGTACAGCGCCAACCCGCCGGTTTGCCTCTGACCTACGACGTCATCTACCTCCACGCCACTTCAGGCTGAAGGTGCACAGGGCGAATCCCGCCTGCGTCATTGGAGAAGCGACCGGGCCAGGCCGAACAGCCCTGAACCCAGCACGACTGGGATTACCCCGACCTGGAGCCGGAGCAGGGCCACGGCAGCACCCAAACCGATGAAGGCGGCTGGCCACTCGACGGGGCCGGCCCATCCGTTGTGCCACAGCACATGCTGGGCAAAAAACACCGCCAGGCTCACGATCACGCCCACCACGGCGGCCGTGATGGCGGTGAGTGGGGCGGTGTATCGCAATTTGCCGTGTGTCGACTCGATGAACGGGCCACCCAGGAAGATGAAGCCGAACGACGGCAGGAATGTGAAGAGCGTGACCACGGCCGCCGCCATCGCGCCTGACCAAAAGTGTGTGTTCGGCCCCAGAACCTCGTGGGCCCAGCCGCCGACAAATCCGACGTACGACACCACCATGATCAACGGGCCAGGCGTGGTTTCTCCGAGTGCCAGGCCATCGATCATCTGGGCGGCTGTGAGCCACTGGTGGTGTTCCACCGCTCCCTGGAAGACGTAGGGCAGCACGGCGTAGGCGCCCCCGAAGGTCAACAGCGCCGCCTTGGTGAAAAACCACCCCATCTGTGTCAGAACGCCCGTCCAGCCGAATGCGACGGTGAGTGCGGCCATCGCACCGAGCCACAGGCACAGACAGAGCGCCAGCACACGCAGGGCGTGGGATCGGCGGAATTGAGCGTGTGCTGGGGTGGGTGTGTGATCATCGATCATGGCGGGGAGATGGGGGCGACGGGCTTGGCCGTGATGTCCGCCAGAGGTGAAGTGCTCCGGCGCGAGCCGTCCGCCCAGGTGTCCCAGTGCGCCTGCGACCACCACGATCAGTGGAAACGGCACCTCAAGCACAAAGATGGCGGCAAACGCTGCAGTCGCGAGGCCCCAGAGCCATCCGTTCTGGAGCGTGCGCGATCCGATGCGCCAGGCCGCCAACACCACGATGGCGGTCACTGCGGGCTTGATGCCATACAGCACACCTGCCACGGCGGGCAGGTGCCCGAATGCCATGTAGACCCACGACAATCCCACCAGGATGAACAGCGACGGCAGCACGAACAGTGTGCCTGCGGCGATCCCGCCCCAGGTGCGGTGCATCAGCCAGCCGATGTAGGTGGCCAACTGCTGAGCTTCCGGGCCAGGCAGGACCATGCAGTAATTCAACGCGTGCAGGAATCGAGACTCCGAAATCCACCGCTTGCGTACCACCAGATCTTCATGCATCAGCGCAATTTGTCCGGCCGGGCCACCAAAGGAAATGAAGCCGAGCCGAAGCCAGTAGAGGAACGCCTCTCGAAAGGAGGGGGCAGTGGGCGCTTCGTGTGAGGGGGTCACGCCGGATTCCTGGAGTCTTGAGTCCTTTTCTTCATGGGAGATTGTCGCCAGGAATCCGTGTCGATCAGGCCGGCGGGTCGTGTGCCGCTGGGGCGGGTGCGTTCACCACAGCAGGAAGCGTGCTTGATGCCGAATGTCCCGTAGCGGATTCGGCTGGGGTCGTCTGAGGTGCAGGGCGGAAAAGCAAAAGGCCCGCACTTGCGTGCGGGCCTTGGCTTGTTTGGCTCCCCGACCTGGGCTCGAACCAGGGACCTGCGGATTAACAGTCCGTCGCTCTACCGACTGAGCTATCAGGGATCAGTGCTGAACTGAGACTGAAAGTATATGACTTTTTATCTATGGGTGTCCAGCCTTTTGGCTGATTTTTTCATCACACCACCGGCCGTACACCCAGCCGCTGCTGCAGCAATGGGCTGCTGGAGGTGTAGAGCAGCGTGTCCGGCTCTTCGGGACGCAGGGCGCGGTGGATGGCCAACGCGGCCAGGGTGGCTTCGTGGAAGCTGCACACGATGAGCTTGCGCTTGCCGGGGTAGGTGACGATGTCACCGATGGCGTGCAGCCGAGCGACCGAGGTGCTCAAGGTGCTGGGGTCGACTTCGACCAGCTTGCGGTGCAATGCAAGTCCCCATTCGGACAGCGGCGCGAGCTTGGGCGAAATGCCTTGGCAGACGAGCAGGGTGTCCAGCGGCACGTCCAGATCGTCGCCTTCGGCGGGCATGACCGTGAGGGACTGAAGCTGGTTTTCCTGCGCCGTCAGGCCCGTGGGCTGGCCGGTCACCAGCGTGAGGTGGCCTTCGGCCACGCGGCTTCGCAGCTGGGACAGCAATTCTTCGGGCCCGACGTGTTGCGCCCGGCGGTGCAGCAGCGTCACACTGGCGGCGCCACGTCCAGGTTCGGACCAGTGCAGCGCCTGCGCCAGGGCCTGTTCGTCGCCACCACAGATCACGAGATGGCCGACTTCGGCCACCTTTTCCGGTACGCGCAGGTGGTGGACTTGCCGGCCTTCAAAGGCCTCCAATCCCTTCACCGCCAGCTTGCGTGGCAGGAAGGCTCCCACACCCGTGGCCAGGATCACGGCCCGTGCGCGCCACTCGCCACCTGCGTCGGTGCTGACGCACAGGTGGCCGTCCGGTTGAGTTGCCAGCCGGGTCACGACTTGGCTGAAATGCATCGGTGGATCAAAGGGCCGGAGCTGCCGGAGCAGGCCATCGACCAGTTCCTGTCCCGTGCACACAGGAATGGCGGGAATGTCGTAGAGGGGCTTGTCACCGTAGAGTTCGGTGACCTGGCCACCCGCGTGGGGCAGCACGTCGATCATTTCGCAGCTCAGGCCTTGCAGGCTGAGCTGGAAGAGGGCGAACAGGCCCGCCGGCCCCCCTCCGATGACGAGGACATCGGTTTCGCGAAGGGGCGGGGGCGGGGTGTTCATGGGCACTGCAGAGGATGCAGGCTGCGGAGCGGTTTCAGGCTCAGCGGATCAGCTCGCCGAGCTTGCCGGTCTTGTCCTTCCAGTCGGCGTGGTCGGGCAGCGGGTCCTTGCGGGCCGTGATCGAGGGCCACTTGGGCGACAGCTCGGCGTTGATGGCGATGTAGACCTGCTGGTCGGCCGGCACGTCTTCCTCGGGCAGGATGGCGCCGACGGGGCACTCGGGGATGCAGACCGCGCAGTCGATGCACTCTTCCGGATCGATCACCAGGAAGTTCGGGCCTTCGCGAAAGCAGTCGACGGGGCACACGTCCACACAGTCGGTGTACTTGCAGCGGATACAGGCTTCGGTGACGACGTGGGTCATTTCAGGACTCGGTTTGTAGGTGGAGGTCGGGAAAACGAAAAGTGTCGAATTTTAAGACGCGATGGGGGTGGTCGATTGATGGTTCGCAAGCCCCCGAAGGGGTTTTCGTCACATCACGCCGACGGATCGATCGGGGCTGCACCCGCTCCAACGATGACGACCGTCGGGCGACCCGCGTGCCACGCGGAAGCGTCGGCCAAGGCATCGACACGGTGACTGCTCTCGCGCTGGTCAGGCCAGCCGGCCTGGGACACGACGAGCACCGGCGCATCGGCCTCCCAGCCCGCGGCCATGAGCTTGGCACCCAACGAGTCGAGCTGTTTGCCCGCCATGTAGAAGACTTCGGTGTCGGCGCTGCGGCAGGCGTGCTGCTCCAGCGTGCGCGTCATGGCGGTGGCAAAGCTGACGCTGCGCCCACTGCCGCGCCGCGTGAGCGGGCGCTGGCAGGTGGCTGCGGCGGCCACGGCCGCGGTCACGCCCGGTACCACTTCGCACGAGATGCCGGCGGCACGCAGCGTGGCCAGCTCTTCTTCCAGGCGGCCGAAGAGGCTGGGGTCACCGCCTTTGAGGCGCACCACACGGTCGACGCGTGCGGCGTGTTCCAGCAGCAGGGCGTTGATCTGGTCCTGGCTCACGGCGTGGTCAAAACCGCGCTTGCCCACATCGACCCATTCGGCTTGTGGGGCGAGTTCCCGCAGAGCTGGGTCGGCCAGGGCGTCAAACAGCACGACTTGCGCCTGCCGCAACCGTTGAGCGCCGCGCACCGTGATGAGGTCGGCCTCGCCCGGACCGGCGCCGATGAAGACCACGCGGGCCTCACGGGGCAAGGGGGCGTCCGGGAGGGCAAATGCAGGCAACGGAGCGGCAACGTCGGTCATGGGCTTGTCGGGTCAGGCGTTCACCAGCAGCGCGCCGCTGGTGCGGTTGGTCGTGGGATCGACCACGATCATCGCACCGCCGACGCGGTTGGCGCCATACGCTTCCACCGGCAGGGCCTGTTGCACCTGGATCTGCACGCGGCCGATCTCGTTGACGGCCAGCTCGTGGGCGTCGACTTCTTCCAGCGTGTTGATGTCCAGGCGGTGCTCGATGGCGGTGATGCGCGCCTGCACCCAGCGGTTGCCGTGGCGCACCCAGTACTTGCGGCCCAGCACGGCCGGCTCGGTGTCGAGCCAAGCCAGCGTGCCCTTGAATTCCTGGGTGGTTGGGGCGGAACCGGGGGTGAAGATCCAGTCGCCGCGAGAGACGTCGACCTGGCGGTCCAGCACGATGCCGGCGGACTGACCGGCTTCGCAGCCGTCCACGTCCAGACCGGCGTGGCGCACGGCGGCGACCACGGCGGTTTCGCCGCTCGGGAAGATCTGCACGGTGTCGCCGGGCTTGACCGAGCCGTGGGCGATGCGGCCCCACATCACGCGGTGCTGGTGGCCGGTGCCTTCGCCTTCGTCACGCGCCACGTACTGGACCGGGACGAGCAGGTTGCCGTCGTGCGCCTCGTCGGTGACGGGCAGCGTCTCCAGCAGTTGCAGC
>CAYYCN010000173.1:0-6888 GCA_964470355.1 uncultured Sphaerotilus sp. | reverse complement strand
GCGCGGCCATGTCGGCAAAGCCCATGTCGTAGCTGCCCGAGGCCACGCGCGTGACGGCACCGCCCGAGCCGTTGCCGGCGTCGATCGTGACGTTGAGTTTCTCGGCCTTGAAGTGGCCCTTGGCGGCCGGCGTCAGGAACAGCGCGGCCGGCCCTTCGAAGCGCCAGTCGAGCTGGAACTTGACGGGGGTTTCCTGGGCCTGCACGCCGGGCGCGGCCAGCAGGCCACCCGCCAGTGCCAGGACCGAGGCCAGGGCACCGGCCTGGCCCATGAAGCCGCGGCGCGTGCGTGGTCCGGCCGAGGGCGCGGCGGCGGTCGAAACGTCAGAGGAAGCGCTGAAAACAGCGTGGGCAGTCAGGGTGTCGCGGTCGTGGGCGTCCGTAAAGGAAATCGTGGACATGAGCGGTCGGCTCCAGGTGGACGGCCTCTTCGGGCCGCCATGGGGTGTTGAACGCTGGGACTGGACATGGGGAGTGCGCTTGGGGTCATCGCGGCGGGGGCCGTCGTGCCGGGCGTCGGGGTTTTGTTCAAACGGGAACTCTTCGGGGAACTCAGCGCAGCAGATCGAGCAAGGCGCGCGCCACCACTTGGGTGGCGCGTTTCAGGTCGGACAGCTGCACGTGCTCGTCGGCACGTTTGGCATTGCTTTCCAGCACGGTGCGGGGCCCGGCGCCGTAGATCACGGCGGACGTGCCGTAGGGGCCATACAGGCGGACGTCGGTGTAGAGCGGGGTGCCGGAGGTCGGGATCGGCTCGCCGAACACGGCCTGGCCGTGGCGCTGAAGCGCCTTGATCAGCGGGGCCTGGCCCGGCTGCGGCTGCAGGGCGTGCGCCAGCAGGAGGCGGCGCACGTCCGCGCGCACGCCCGGACAGGCGACCACGGCTTGATCGATCAGCGCGCGGACTTCCGCCTCCACGGCCACCGGGTCTTCTTCCGGAATCATGCGGCGATCGAGCTTGAGCACGACCTTGCCGGGGATGACGTTGGTGTTGCTTCCGCCCTCGATGCGCCCCACGTTGAGGTAGGGGTGCCGGATGCCGGGCACCGAAGACAGGCGCTGGCGCAGTTCATCGTTGTGCGCGTAGAGGGCGGTGAGCACCCGGTTGGCGGCCTGCAGGGCGTCCACGCCGGTGTCGGGAAAGGCGGCGTGCGAGGCCAGGCCGTGCAGCGTCACCTCCAGCTGCAGGCAGCCGTTGTGGGCGGTCACGACCTGGTAGCTGAAGCCGGCGGCGATCAGCAGGTCCGGGCGGGTCAGGCCCTGGCGCAGCAGCCAGCCGGGGCCGAGTTCACCGCCAAACTCTTCGTCGTAGGTGAAGTGCAGCTCGATGCGCCCGCGCAGGGGGATGCCCAGCGATTCCAGGGCCTGCACGGCAAACAGGTAGGTGGCGAAGTCGCTCTTGCTGACGGCTGAGGCCCGGCCGTAGAGCGCTCCGTCGACGATCTCGCCGCCGTAGGGGTCGTGGGCCCAGCCTTCGCCGGGGGGCACGACGTCGCCGTGGGCGTTGAGGGCGATGACGGGGCCGCCGTCCGCGTAGGGGCGGCGCACGATGAGGTTCGTCAGCGACTGCAGGCCGTAGGCGTGCACCTCGGCTTCGGGCACGGGGTGGCGCTCGACCGTCCAGCCCAGCGCCTCAATCAGCGCGGCGGTGCGTTCGGCGTGGGGGGCGTTGTTTCCGGGTGGGGTGTCGGTGGGCACCTGCACCAGGGCCTGCAGCGTGCGCACCTCATCGGCGAAGTGGGCGTCGATCCAGGCGTCCAGTTGTCGGTAGACCGGGTCGTCCTCGGGCGGGAGACCGGTGGGGCTTGGGGACGCAGGGGCGGTGGACGTCATGTGGGCTCCCGGTACGAGGGCTGGGATGCGGGCAGGGAGGAGCAGCCGTCAGCGAGGTGCTCCAGCAGGCGGGTGAAGGCTTCGCAGGCCAGCTGCAGATCGTCGCAGGTGGTGGATTCGAGCGGGTTGTGGCTGATGCCGCCGTTTTCGCCGCGCACGAAGAGCATGGCTTGCGGCATGCACTCGTGCAGCTTCATGGCGTCGTGTCCGGCACCGCTGGGCAGCGGAAACACCGGCAGTCCCAAGTCGGTCACGGCCCGCTCCCACAGTCGCATCAGGGCCGGATCGCTGGGGGCCGCCGAGGCGACCATCGTCTCTTCCAGGTCGAAGACCACGCGGCGGCGCTCGGCGATGCGGGAGACCTGCTGACGGACGTCGGCCACCAAGGCATTGCGCTGTGCATTGGTGGGTGCGCGCATGTCCAGACTGAAGCGACAGCTTCCGGGGACGACGTTGATTGAGCCCTGAGGCACCTCCAGCAGGCCCACGGTGGCCACCGAGGTTTCGTCGGATGCGGCGCGGGCTTCCACGTACAGGGCCAGCTCGGCCACGGCGGTGGCGGCGTCGCGGCGGCGGTTCATCGGCGTGGTGCCGGCGTGGCTGGCCTGACCCGACGCCAGGCCCCGGTAGCGTGCGCTGCCGTTGATCGAGGTGACGATGCCCAGCGGCAGGTTCTCTTCGTTCAGCACCGGGCCCTGCTCGATGTGCACCTCGACAAAGCCGAGGTAGTGCGCGGGATTGCGCGCCAGGTCCTGGATGGCGCTGAACTCGCCCGGCAGGCCGGCGCGGCGCATGGCCACGTGCATCGGCACGCCGTCGACATCGACCTGACTCAGCCAGGCGGGATCGAACGTGCCGGTGAGCGCGCTCGATCCTTGGAATGTGGCCTTGTAGCGCTGGCCTTCTTCCTCGGCAAAGCCCACCACCTCGATGGCGTAGGGCAGCCGCCGACCGGCCCGGGCCAGCTCGCGCACCACGGCCATCGGGACGAAGATGCCGATGCGGCCGTCGAACCGTCCGCCGTGGCGCACGGTGTCGTAGTGCGATCCGGTCAGAAGCCGTGGGGCGCCCGAGGCCACGCGCCGTCGCTTCGAGGCTTGCGGCGAGTCCGCTCCGGCACCTGAGATGTCTCCCTCGGCGAGATAAAGCCCGACCACGTTGCCGACGGCATCCATTTCCACCTCGTCGAAGCCGGCCTCGCGCATCCACTGCACCAGGTCGCGGGCGCAGGCCTGGTGGGCGGGGGTGAGGTAGGTGACGGTCAGCTGGGTCGGGTCGTTTGCTTCGGTGTGGCGGGCCAGTTCGGCGGTCCAGTCCCACACCTGCTGGCCGAGCACGGGTGGGCAGGCCAGCTTTTCGGTCAGGCGGACCTGGGCGATGCGGTGGATCTGGCGCAGGCACTCGGCGAACTCGGTGTCCCGGCTGGCCTGCAGGCGGCGCTCGAAGGCAGCGATGATCTCGGCGCGGGTGAAGCCCGTGCCGCGCGGACCGCGCACGGCCAGGATGAAGGGCCAGCCGAAGCGGCCGTTGTATTGCGCGTTGAGGTGCTGCAGCCGCGCGAACTCTTCCGGGGTGCACGCGGTGAGGCCGGCGGCGCGCTGCTCCTGCGTGGACTCGGCGGTGAGGGACTGGGCCACCATGGCCTTGCCGGCCAGCTCGGGGTGGGCGCGGATCAGGGCCAGGCACTCGGCTTCGGTGGCCTGTTCGACGGTGCTGGCCAGCGTGTGCAGGAGTTGCGCCAGGCTCACGAAGCCGCCGGACGGACGGGCCCACCACGTGCGCTCGGCGATCCACGGCGAGTGCTCGTACACCCCGTCGAGCAGGGCGGTGAAGGTGGGGCCGTCGGCCTGGTTCAGCGCATCCAGCGTGAGGGATGTGTCTGGTCTGAGGTCTGAAAGGGGCTCGGCCTTGGGCGCGGGCTTCGACACGTGATCACGGTCCGTGGACGATCGAGCGGATGATTTCATGGCGCGTTCACTCCCACACGAAGGCCGTGGCCGCGTCGAAGGGATGGGTCTGGCGCCAGTGTCGGGCGATGTCGATGCGCCGCGAGATCCACACCCGGTCGTGCGACTGGATGTGGTCCAGGAAGCGCTGCAAGGCCTTGATGCGCCCGGGCCGACCCAGCAGGCGGCAGTGCAGGCCGATGCTCATCATGGACGGGCCCGCGCGGCCGGCGATGGGGGCGCGGCGGCCGTCCGCCGTCGCATCACGCACCTCTTCGGCGGGATCCCGGTCACCTTCGGCGTAGTGCACGTCGAAGGCGTCGCGCAGGTACTCGAAGAACTCATCGCCGTGGCTGTAGCCCTGCGGCAGGGCGAAGCGCATGTCGTTGCAGTCCAGCGTGTAGGGCACGACGAGGTGCGGGGCCAGCGTGCCGTCGGTCTTGCGCACCTGCAGCCAGAAGGGCAGGTCGTCGCCGTAGTGGTCGCTGTCGTAGGCGAAGCCGCCGTGGTCGGCCACCAGCCGTCGGGTGTTGGGACTGTCGCGGCCGGTGTACCAGCCCAGGCCGTGCACGTGGCTGTCCTGGCCGGCACGTGCACCCGTCAGACGCGCGAGGGATTCCATGGCCCGTTGCAGGTGCTCGCGCTCGAGGGTTTCATCGGTGTTCTGGTAGTGGATCCATCGCCAGCCGTGGGAAGCGATCTCGTGGCCGAGTTCGACAAAGGCCTGCGTCACGTCCGGGCAGCGTTCCAGCGCCATGCCCACGCCGAAGACGGTCAGCGGCAGGTTCCGGCGCTCGAACTCACGCAGCAGGCGCCACACGCCGACCCGGGACCCGTACTCGTAGATGCTTTCCATGCTCAGGTGGCGCGCCGGGTAGCTGGCCGGATTGAACATCTCGGAGAGGAATTGTTCGCTGCCGGCGTCGCCGTGCAGCACCGAGTTCTCGCCGCCTTCTTCAAAGTTCAGCACGAACTGCACGGCCACGCGGGCGTCGCCCGGCCACTGCGCGTGAGGTGGTGTGCGGCCGTAGCCGGCCAGGTCGCGGGGATAGCGGGTCACAGGCAAGCCTCCAGCATGCGGGTCATCGGCGGGTGTCCATGGGCGACGAGGGGCTTCATGACGGATCGCCTTCGCCGCCCACCGCCGGGTTCAGTGCCGAGGCCAGGTCGTTGACGCGCGGGTTCAACCGCAGGTTGCGTTCGACGTTGCCGATGTGTTCGGTCATCAGGCGCACGGCGGCTTCCGTGTCGTGGCGGGCCAGGGCCTCGACCAGATCGACGTGTTCGGCCTGCGAGTGCTCGGCCGAGTGTGAGCTCTGGTACATCAGCGAGATCAGCGAGCTGCGGCTGAGCAGGTCGGCCAGCAGCTGGGCCAGCACCTCGTTGCCCAGCTGTCGGGCCAGCACGACGTGGAAATCGGCCAGCAGGCGCGTGCGCCCCGTGATGTCGGTGCGGTGGATGGCGTCGCGCTCTTCGCGCAGGTGGGTGTGCAGGGCTTCGACCTGCTCGGGCGTGATGCACTGGGCCAGCTCGCGCACCATGGCCCCTTCCAGCATCTGGCGCACCTGGAAGACCTGCCGCGCCTCCTCCACGCTGGGGCGGGCCACGAAGGCGCCTCGGGCAGGCTCCAGCGTGACCAGTCGGTCGCGGCTGAGCTGGTTGAGCGCCTGACGCACCAGGGTGCGCGAGACCTTGAAGATGTCGGCGATCTGCTGTTCGGCCAGCTTGGTGCCGGGCATGAGCCGCCGCTCGACGATGGCGGAGGTGATCGAGTCGACGATGCGCTGCGTCATGTTGGGTCGCGCACCCTCCAGCGCCGCTTCCGTTTCGGGAAGCGTTTCCAGGGCATCGGCTGCGGTGTTCAGCGGCCGTTCGGCGAGGTCCGACATGAGGTGTCCAGGCGGGTGTGAAAGGCTCTGTTCTTGGTATGCCAAAGTGTATACACTTTTGAAAACTGTGCAAAGGTGACCCGATGGGCAAGCTCACGACCCACGTGCTCGATACGATGAACGGCTGTCCCGCCGCCGGCATGTCCGTGGTGCTTTGGCGTCTGGATCCGCAGGGTGTCCCCCACCTGGTGCTGGGCCTGACGCTGAACGAAGACGGGCGTGCGCCCCTGCCGCTGCTTGAGGGGGCGACGATGAGGGTGGGGCGCTACCGCTTGGTCTTCGAGGTGGGGGCCTACTTCCGCGCGCTTGGCGTGGACCTGCCCGAGCCGGCCTTCCTGGAGAGCGTGCCGCTCGAATTTGGTTTGGCGGATGTGCAGTCGCACTACCACGTGCCCCTGCTGACCAGCCCCTGGAGCTATTCCACCTACCGCGGCAGCTGAGCCCCAGCCGTCTTCACCATGGAACACTACCTGCTGGATTGGGCCAACCTGCTGCTGCGCTGGCTGCATGTGATCACGGCCATTGCGTGGATCGGATCGTCTTTTTACTTCGTCTGGCTGGACAACAGCCTGGAGCCCGTGACCGACGAGGCCGCCCGCCGCGAAGGCGTGGGCGGCACGCTGTGGTCGGTGCACGGCGGGGGGTTTTACAACGCGCGCAAATTCCCGGTGGGGCCGCCGCGCATGCCCGATCACCTGCACTGGTTCTACTGGGAAAGCTATTCGACCTGGCTGTCTGGATTCGGCCTGTTCGTGGTGCTGTATCTGTGGAACGCGGGTACCTTCCTGGTCGATGCCAGCCGCATGGCTTGGTCGCCGGCAGCGGCGGGCACGGCGTCGCTGGGTTTCCTGGCGGCGGGCTGGCTGGTCTACGACCAGATCTGCCGTCGCGTGGGTCAGGTCCGCCAGCCCGACGGCAGCGTGGCCACGGGGCGAGACACCCTCGTGCTGGGCCTGTTGTTCGTCTACACCGTGGCCGCGACGTGGCTGGCCTGCCAGCTCTTTGCGGGCCGGGCGGCGTTCCTGCTGATGGGGGCCATGCTGGCCACGATCATGAGCGCCAACGTGTTTTTCTGGATCATTCCCGGCCAGCGCACGGTGGTGGCCGATCTGCGTGCAGGCCGGCCGTTGAACCCGCTGTTCGGGCAGCGCGGCAAGCAACGCAGTGTGCACAACACCTACTTCACGCTGCCGGTGCTGATCGCCATGCTCAGCAACCACT
>CAYYCN010000172.1:0-6927 GCA_964470355.1 uncultured Sphaerotilus sp. | reverse complement strand
CCAGCGGCATCGCCGTGGGCCTGGCCACCGAGGTGCCCAGCCACAACCTGCGCGAGGTGGCCGCTGCCGCCGTCGCGCTGATCCGCAACGAGGCCCTTTCCGACGACGAGCTCCACGGCCTGGTGCCGGGACCGGACTATCCGGGCGGTGGTCAGATCATTTCGACCGACGCCGACATCCGTGAGGCCTACCGCACCGGACGCGGCAGCCTGAAGGTGCGCGCCCGCTGGAAGATCGAGGATCTGGCACGGGGCCAGTGGCAGATGGTGGTCACCGAACTGCCGCCGGGCACCAGCACGCAGAAGGTGCTCGAAGAGATCGAGGAGCTCACCAACCCGAAGATCAAGACCGGCAAGAAGGCCCTGTCGCCCGATCAGGTGCAGCTCAAGACCACGGTGCTGTCGGTGCTGGACGCCGTGCGCGACGAGTCGAGCAAGGACGCCGCCGTGCGCCTGGTGTTCGAGCCCAAGTCGCGCACGGTGGAGCAGCAGGAGCTGATCACCGTGCTGCTGGCCCACACCAGCCTGGAGTGCTCGGCACCGATCAATCTGACGATGGTGGGCGCCGACGGTCGCCCGACGCAAAAGAGCCTGCGCCAGATCCTGAGCGAGTGGATCGGCTACCGTCTGGCCACGGTGCGCCGCCGCACCGAGCATCGCCTGGCCAAGGTGCTGGACCGCATCCACATCCTCGAAGGCCGGCAGATTGTGCTGCTGAACATCGACGAGGTGATCCGCATCATCCGCGAGAGCGACGAGCCCAAGGCGGCGCTGATCGACGCTTTTCACCTCAGCGAGCGCCAGGCCGAGGACATCCTGGAAATCCGCTTGCGTCAACTGGCGCGGCTGGAAGCGATCAAGATCGAGCAGGAGCTCAGCGAGCTGCGCGGCGAGCAGGGCAAGCTCGAAGACATCCTGGGCAACCCGGCCACGTTGCGCCGCACCACGATCAAGGAGATCGAGGCCGACGTCAAGGCCCACGGTGACGAGCGCCGCACGCTGATCCAGGCGGAAAAGCGCGCCGTGGCCGAGGTCAAGGTCATCGACGAACCCGTGACGGTGGTGGTCAGCCAGAAGGGCTGGGTGCGCTCACGCACGGGGCATGGGCACGATCCGGCCGGTTTTGCCTTCAAGGCGGGGGATGGCCTGTATGGCACCTTCGAGTGCCGCACGGTGGACACGCTGCTGGTCTTCGGATCGCCCAAGGGGGGCAGCGTGCGCGTGTATTCGGTGGCGGTCAGCGCCTTGCCGGGCGCCCGCGGCGACGGGGCCCCGGTGACGACCATGATCGACCTGGAGGCCGGCACCCAGGCCCAGCACTACCTGGCGGCCGCGCCCGACACCCTGCTGCTGCTGACCCACAGCGGCGCCTACGGCCTGCTGGCCAAGGTGGCCGACATGGTCGGCCGGCTCAAGGGGGGCAAGGCCTTCCTGTCGGTGGAGGACGGCGAGCAGACGCTGGCCCCCATCCGGGTCGCGCCCACGCACACGCAGGTGGCCTGCGCCAGCCAGGAGGGCCGCCTGCTGGTCTTTGGCCTCGACGAGCTCAAGCACCAGCCCAACGGTGGGCGCGGCCTGATGCTCATGGGCCTGGACGACGGCGACGTGCTGTCCGGTGCCACCACGTTCCACCAGCACCTGCGCATCCATGGCATCGGCCGGGGCGCCAAGGTGCGCGAGGACGACGTGCGGCCACAGGCGCTCGTGCCCTACACGGCCAAGCGCGGGCGCAAGGGCAAGGCCATTGAGCCGGTGGTCAAGCAAGGCAAGCTGTTGCCGCTGGACCCGGCGTGAGCCGCGATGCCGACGACCCAGAGGGCCGCAGGATTGCCTTTATGATGCGCCGCCTTGGAGCGCCCCCATCGCCGTGCTCCTTTTCAGACCGAACCCAGACGGGAAACCTGCCGCCATGTTCCGCACCCTGCTGAAGTCCAAGATCCACCGCGCCACCGTGACGCATTGCGAGCTCCATTACGAGGGCTCGTGCGGCATCGATGAGGACCTGATGGATGCGGCCAACCTGTGCGAGAACGAGCAGATCCACATCTGGAACATCCACAACGGTGAGCGCTTCGTGACCTACGCGATCAAGGCACCGCGTGGCAGCGGCATCTTCTCGCTCAATGGTTCGGCGGCGCGGCGCGCCAGCGTGGGTGATCTGGTGATCATTGCGGCCTTCGGGCAGGTGCATGAGGATCAGGTGGTCGGCTTCAAGCCCCAACTGGTCTTCATGGACGAGCACAACCGCATGAAGGAGCTGCGCCACCATCCGGAAAACCCGGCGCAAACCTCGCCGCTGCGGCCCATCGAGACCGATCCGGTCTGACCGACGCCTGGTCGGCAGGACACACGGTGCGTGAAACGGGGGTTCCCGAGGGAATACGCCGATCCGGCCTGGGGTCTTCCGGCCAGCTGACTCCTTCATAATTCAAAATTCAAAAGGGCGGCCATCGAGGATGTGCTGCCCTTGCCATTCCACCGATCCGCGACGACCGAGCCTGTGAACGATACGACCCTGACTGCTTCCGTGGCCGACGTGCCCGCCCAGCCCATCCAGCTGCATCGCCCGGTGACGCCGGCGCAGACCACCGGCACCGAACGCTGGTCGGTCTCCGAGATCGAGGCGCTGTTCAACCTGCCGTTCAACGACCTGCTGTGGCGCGCCCAGCAGGTGCACCGCCAGCATTTCGACGCCAACGAGGTGCAGCTCTCGACGCTCATGTCGATCAAGACGGGTGGCTGCTCGGAAGACTGCGGCTATTGCCCGCAGTCGGTGCACCACAACACGGACGTCGAGGCCGGCAAGCTGATCGACTTCAAGTCGGTGCTGGAAGCCGCCTCGTGCGCCAAGTCGGCCGGTGCCACCCGTTTTTGCATGGGCGCCGCCTGGCGCGCCCCCAAGGACCGCGACATCGAGAAGATCGCCGAGATCGTGGCGGGCGTGAAGGGTCTGGGCCTGGAGACGTGCTGCACGCTGGGCATGCTCACCGAGACGCAGGCGCACAGCCTCAAGGACGCCGGCCTGGACTACTACAACCACAACCTCGACACCGCGCCCGAAGCCTACGGCCGCATCATCTCCACGCGCGACTATCAGGACCGCCTGGACACGCTGGACCATGTGCGCAAGGCGGGCCTGAACGTGTGCAGCGGCGGCATCGTCGGCATGGGCGAGAACCGCACCGAGCGTGCCGGCCTGATCGCCCAGCTGGCCAACCTCGAGCCCAAGTACCCGGACTCGGTGCCCATCAACGAGCTGGTGCAGGTCGAAGGCACGCCGCTGCATGGCGTCGACAAGCTCGAACCCTTCGAGTTCATCCGCATGATCGCCGTGGCCCGCATCACCATGCCGGAGGCGCGTGTGCGCCTGTCGGCCGGGCGTGAGGCCATGAGCGACGAGGTCCAGGCCCTGTGTTTCCTGGCCGGCGCCAACTCCATCTTCTACGGCGACAAGCTGCTGACCACCGGCAACCCGCAGTCGGACCGCGACCGCGCGCTCATCGAACGCCTGGGGATGCGCACCGCCGTCAAGTGAGGCGAGGTGGCGGGCCCTGGGCTCGCCCCTGGCCCTGGGGTCATCGCCCGAGTGTGGCCAGCAGCGTGGCCAGTTCTGCTGCCGATTTCACGCCGGCCTTGGCGAACACCCGGGCCCGGTGCACCTCCACCGTGCGCACCGAGACGTTGAGTTCATCGGCGATGACCTTGTTGAGCTTGCCGGCGGCCACGCGTTGCATGACTTCGCGCTCCCGGTCGGTCAGGCTGGACAGACGGCTGCCCACGGCGCCCTGCGCGGCCTGACTCTGTCGCTGGCTGGCGGCCACCTGCAGGGCCCGCTGCACCCGGTCCACCAGGGCCTGGTCGCTGAACGGTTTTTCCACAAAATCGAAGGCGCCCTTCTTGAGCGCATCCACCGCCATGGGAATGTCACCATGGCCGGTCAGGAAGATCACCGGCAGGGTCACGCCACGCGCCAGCAGTTCGTCGTGCACCTGCAGGCCCGACAGGGGCTCCATGCGCACGTCCAGCACGATGCAGCCGTCGATCGACGGTTCGTCCACAGCCTCCAGGAAAGAGGGGCCGTCGGCATAGCTGCGCACGGGCAACCCGTGAGAGCCGAACAGGAACGACAGGGCGTCACGCACCGGGGCTTCGTCGTCGACCAGGTGCACGCAAGGCACGGGTGCCGGATCGGTCGGGCAGGGGGCAGGGGGCTGGATCATGGCGTTTCGGGGGCGTCCGGAGGAGCGTCAAGGGCACGCGGTGGCGGCGTCAGCGGCTGGGGGGCCGTGGGGGCCGCCCCCGGCTCTTCGGTGTGAACGGGCAGGGCAAAGGTGAAGCGGGCACCGCCCATGGGCGATGGCAGGGCGTCCAATGCGCCGCGGTGGGCTTCGATGACCGAGCGGCAGATGGCCAGGCCCATGCCCATGCCCTCGGACTTGGTGGAATAGAACGGCGTGGTCAGCTGCTCGATGCTGCGCCCACGCAGGCCGGGGCCGTTGTCGTCCACTTCGACGCAGACCCGCTGGGGCCCGGACGGGGCGGCGCTGATGCGGACCCGTCCGTCCGGGGCTCCCGTGGCGGTCAGTTCGTCGGCGGCATTGCGCACGAGGTTGATCACGACCTGCTCGATCAGCACGGGGTCGGCCAGCACCTCCGGCAGGTTCGGCTGCAGCGCCCATTCCACCCGCACGCGCTGGCGGCGCAGGTCGCGCTCCAGCAGCTCCACCGCGCGGTGCAGGGTGGCGGCCAGGTCACAGGGCTCTCGCTGCGGCGAGCGCCGGGTCAGGAAGCTGCGGATGCGTTGCACGATGCGACCGGCCTCGGCCGCCTGTTCGCCCTGGCGGCGCAGGGCCTGCAGCACGGCGGCGTTGTCGAATCCGGCCCGCTCCAGCGAGCGCAGCACCCCGCCGTTGTAGCTGGCGATGGCCGTCAAGGGCTGGTTGAGCTGGTGCGCCAGGGCCGAGGCCACCTCGCCCAGCGTGGTCAGGCGCGCCTGGTGGGCCATGGCTTCGGACTGGTGGCGCTCGCGCTCTTCGAGCTGCTTGCGCTGGGTGATGTCGATGATGGAGCCCATCCAGCCGATCTGCTGGCCGCGTGCGTCCACCAGCGGTGACTCGAACACCATCACGTCCAGCCGCTGGCCGTCGGCGTGTACCCAGCGGGCCTCGTAGCCTTCGCGAGGGGCCAGACCCGCCAGGTTGCGGCGGCTGCGCTGCTCGGCCTCGGCGAGGGAGTCCTTGGGCCAGTAGGGCATGGGCGGGGCGCGCCCGACCAGTTCCTCAGCGCTCAGGCCGGTCATGGCGCAGAAGGTGCGGTTCACGTACAGCAGGCGGCCTTGGGCATCGCGGGCGCGCAGGCCCACCAGGGCGGAGTCTTCCATCGCGCCGCGCCAGGCAGCCTCCGTGCGCCAGGCCGATTCGGCCTGCGAGACCTGCTGCACCTGGCGACGCAGCAGCCAGGTCGCACCTCCGATCAGGGCGAGGAAGCCGATGATCAGCACCAGCGGCAGTTCACGCATCCACGACTTGGGCGATTCCCGCAGGGAGAGTTCCAGATAGGCCCCGGGAATGCCCTGGCCTACCATCACGCGGTGGGTCAGCGGTGGGGCCGATGAGGCGCGGCGCGTGACGGCCGGGACCACCGCTGGATCCGCGGTGGCGAGCACGTGCTCGGAGACGTCCACCAGGCGCACGTCGTATTTGTTGGTGATCCACCAGGGGGTGCCGCGCTTGAGCAGCGTGGCTGGCATGTAGCGCATGACCAGCTTGGCTCCCGAGTGTGCCGCGGGGTTGGAGCCCGGGATTTCCGGCGACTTGGAAGGGGGGCGGATGGGGGCCACCAGGTGCGAAGACAAGCCCGACCAGTCTTCTTCCTCGCTGCCGGGCGGCGCCACGGTGCGGTGCAGCACGCCGTCCTGCACGTGCGCGACGATGCGGTTGCGGGCGTCCAGCCAGGTCACGCTCACCCACAGGCGACGAAAGCCGGCCAGCACCTGGGGATGGTTTTCCAACGAGGCCTGCGTCTGCGGCAGCTGGCTGAGCTGAGCGGCCAAGGTTCTCAGGTCGGCCTCCTCCAGGTCGAGCCGGCTGCGCAGCTGGGCCTCGACGCTCAGCGCATCGGATGCCAACGACTTGAGCACCTGTTCGCGTTCGTCGCGCTCGTTGCGCTGGGCCCAGAGCACCACCCCCGCCACAAACAGCACCGACAGTGCCAGCGGCAGAGCCCACAGGCCACGACGCCGAATGGCGGGTGTGGCCGGAACGTGGGTCAGGGGAGGGGGCGCCGTGTCGGTCATCGGGTGTGAACGGGATTCTGGGGGCATGGTGGCCAGGCGCAGATTGCCCGAAGATAAGGGATAACCCTTGAAAAGTCGCGTCCGTTGGGCGTGAGATGCGCACGAATGTGGAAGTCCACAGTTTTCCCGGGCGCGTGGACGGGCCCACACTGGCGCCACCTACTTCCAAGGAGACACCACCATGACTTCCCGCGCCTTTTCGTTCAGCCGCCGCCTGACCCTCACAGCCGCTGCGGCGGTCGCGCTGTCGGCGTCGACGGCTGCAATGGCCCAGGCCCCGATCGTCATCAAGTTCAGCCACGTGGTGGCCGCCGACACCCCCAAGGGCAAGGCCGCCGACATGTTCGCCAAGAAGGCCGCCGAGCTGACCAAGGGCCGCGTGAAGGTGGAGGTCTATCCGAACTCGACGCTGTACAAGGACAAGGAAGAAATGGAAGCCCTGCAGCTGGGCGCCGTGCAGATGCTGGCGCCTTCGCTGGCCAAGTTCGGGCCTCTGGGCGTCAAGGAATTCGAGGTGTTCGACCTGCCGTTCATGTTCAGCAGCTACGACGCGCTGCACAAGGTGACCAACGGCGCTTCGGGCAAGGCCCTGCTGGCCAAGCTGGAGCCCAAGGGCATCCGCGGCCTGGCCTA
>CAYYCN010000171.1:0-6927 GCA_964470355.1 uncultured Sphaerotilus sp. | reverse complement strand
CTGTTCCTGAAGGGACTGGTCGCCAACGCCATCAATCCCAAGGTGGTGCTGTTCTTCCTGTCCTTCCTGCCCCAGTTTGTGGTGGCATCGCAGGGACAGGTGGAGTGGCAACTGGGGCTGCTCGGGGGGGTGTTCACGGCCCAGGCGGCGGTCCTGTTTGTGCTGCTGGGTTATTTCTCGGGCCGTGTGGGGGCCTGGCTGAACCGTCGGCCGGGTGTGGGCCGGTGGCTCGACCGGGTGGCCGGCACCGTGTTCGTGGCGCTCGGCGTGCGGATGATCGTGGCGCGCTGAGGCGCCTCACTCAACGCCAGAAAGAAGACCCGTCATGGCTTCGAAGAACACCCTCTGCCTGTGGTTTGACGGCACCGCCCTCGAAGCGGCGCAGTTCTACGCGGCCACTTTTCCGGGCAGCGAAGTCAAGGCCATCCACCACGCCCCCGGCGACTACCCCAACGGTCAGGAGGGGCAGGTGCTGACGGTGGAGTTCACGGTGATGGGACTCCCGTGCCTGGGTCTCAATGGGGGCCCGGTGTTCCAGCACAGCGAGGCGTTTTCCTTCCAGGTGGCCACCGACGATCAGGCCGAAACCGACCGCCTGTGGAACGCCCTCATCGACCACGGCGGCCAGCCCAGTGCTTGTGGCTGGTGCAAGGACAAGTGGGGTCTGTCGTGGCAGATCACGCCTCGGGTGCTGATGGAGGCCATTGCCGACCCGGACCGTGCGGCGGCCAAGCGGGCGTTCGAGGCGATGATGACGATGGGGAAGATCGACATCGCCGCGATCGAGGCGGCCTGGAAGGGCTCAACCGGCGAAGCGGGCTGACCGGTCGGAAGCCAGAGGGCGCTGGCCGCCGGACACATTTCTTTGCGCGGATTTTTCGTTTCGGGGCATACACCCCGGCGGGCTCAGGTCGAAAAAACCGGAAGAACTTCTTCATCGGCATCACCGGAGTCCCCATGACCTACAGCATCACTTCCTCCGTCTCGAACGCGTTTTCGACGCTCTCCAACTACGTCGGGCAGGGCGTTTCGGCAGTGAAGACGCTGGGCCAGGACGTCGAGGCGGGTCTGGAAAGCGTGGCCGACGGCGCGTCGGCGGTCTACACGGCGGTCGGCCAGGCCGCGGAAGACACCTACTCGGCGTTGGCCAGTGGTGTGAAGTCCGTGGGCAGCGTGGTGGAAGATGCTGCAGACAGCGTCGGTGATGCCTTGCAGGACGCGGAAACCTCGGTCGAGGAAGCCTTTGGGAGCCTGAGTTCCGGGGTGGCGTCGGCGTACTCGTCGATCAAGGACGAGGTGGGCGGGTTGCTGGACAAGGTAGCCTGAAGTTGGGGTGCAACGGGCATCGCGGGGGCGATGGTTCACGCCCCGACTGAAGGTCGTCAACTTGGTATTTCGCCCGCCTCCAACACCACCAAGCTTCCCATCGCCGCCATCCGCACCACCTCGCGGACGGCCAACCCGCTCGCCTGAGCCAGCGCGCCGTATTCGGCCAACGTCCGCTCGCGCCCTCGGGTGCCCATGAACATTTGCATGTCGAACCCCGCCGTGGCGAGGTCCACATCGTGCTCGGGCACCACCACTTCCATCAGCACGACCAGGGCGCTGCTCGCACCGACAGCCTCCCGCACCCGCCGAAGCATGCGCGTGGCCGTGGGGTCGTCGCAGCCGTGCAGCACGGCGGACAGGAGGTAGACGTCTCCTTGCTGGGCCAGGGGCAGAGCGTCGTGCAGCAGGTCGCCCTCGCAGAACTGGACGCGGGCGCTCAGGGCCTGGCGCGGCGGCGCCTGCCACCACGTATGGGCTTGCGCCATCACGCCGGGGCGATCCATGACGACGGCGTGCAGCCTGGGGTGGTGCTGCAGGATGGCGGCGGTCTTGGCGCCCTTGCCACCGCCAAGGTCGATCACGCGCTCGAAGCGGCCCCAGTCGAAGGCGGTGGCAAAGCTGTCGCCACCCAGGGCACCGACCTCGTCCATGGCGCGGGCGAACAGGGCGTCGAAATCCGGATGCCGGTCCATGTGGGCATACAGCGGCTGGCCATGCACCAGCTCGAAGGGCACGGCGCCGGTGCGCACGGCGGGCTCCAGGGCTTCGAACCACGGGCGGCTCATTTCGGGGGAGTTGTGCATGAGCACGACGTGGCGCACGGAGCCGGGCCTGTCGCTGCGCAGGGCGTGTGACGCGGGGTTGTTGGCCACGCGGCCATCCCGTCCGAGTGTGAACACGCCCATGGCGGCCAGAAAACGCAGCAACCGGTGGCACGCATCGGCGTCGATGCCGACCCGCGCGGCCAACGCCGACGGTGTCAGGCGGTCGTCGCCCAGCGCGGTGGCCAGATCCAGTTGCGCGGCCACCGCCAGCGCCCGCGATTGCCAAAAGGCCGAGCCGATCTGCAGCAGCCGCATGGGCGGCGGCATCATCGCGTTCAGACCGGCTTGAAGCCGGTTGAACAAGGCCGCCGCCGCTTGAAACGCCTTGGCCTGCAGGCCCTGCCGCTGCAGCGTGGTGGAGGTGGGGGTGCTCATCGGGCTTGGCCCTCCGGCGTGGGCATGGCGGCATTCAAGCCTGCGGCGAGCATGGCGCCGTTGAACTCGGCCAGTTGGTCCAGGTAGCCGGCATCCATCGGGCGCTCCATCTGCTCCTCGAAGACGTCCTTGAGCAGCATGGGGGTCATGGCCAGGCTCACAAAGCACATGCGCAGCACGTCCGGATCCACGCCGGGGGCCGCCTGACCGCTCTGCTTGAGGACCTCCACCCGCTGGGCACTGCGCGTGCGCCCCCGCTCCAGCAACTGCTGAATGAAGCGCCGGCCCGGCCCGCTGCGCAACGCCAGCACCTTGAGGATGAGCTTCGGAAACTCCGGCGCCGACAGCATGGTGCGGTAGTACAGCCGCAGGTAGTCGGCAAAGCCCGCCGACGTGGTCAGCAGATCACCGTCGAGCACGTCCAGCAAGGGCTGCAGCGTGTCGCGGATCATCTCCTCGTACAACCCCTCCTTGGAGCCGAAGTAGTAGCGGATCATCGACACGTTCACCCCCGCCAGATCGGCAATGCGGCGGGTGCTGACGAGGTGGTAATCGTCAGCGATGAAACAGGTCTTGGCGGCGCTCAGCAGGCGCTGACGCACGGTGGGGGCGGTGGGATCGGCGGAGGTCATGGGGCCATGATCGGGCCGGGGTGGGTTGGGGGTCCAGAAGTACCGTCAATCAAATTGGGGGCGGTGATTGAGGGGGGACTGGGTAGGGGTCTTTGCGACGGATTGCGGCTTGAGTCCGTTGTCGGCCAGGAGCCGACGGTCACGCAGGTCCGCTTCGACTCATTCAGGCGGATCTGCGCCAAATGGCATGCGTGGCAAACGTCACGAGTTAATCGCATCGACGGGGGGAGACTGTGACCGTGGGTGGACGGAACCCGATGCCGTTGCTATTCTGAAACGCTGAAGGCGCGCGAGACGCCGCGTAAACCCTGCAGGGTTTCAAGACAAATTTAGTGGAGGTGGTGGATGGTAAGCGGAACAGAAAATTCAGCTGAGACAAAGAGTTGCGTTCGGCGCTTCGTCACGTGATACGTCAAGCGCTGTGTGACAAAGCAGCTTGTTTGAGGTAAAAATTAGTCAACCATCTGCAATACAGGCACTCGCACACTCGCCCGATTTGCGATCGTAACCTTTCGTCGCTGGTGCTATTTTTTAACTAAACGCGTGATCGCGGCAGCCGCAGGGTTTGTTGGTCCTTTCGAAAGTACAGGAGTCAAAGTGAAAATAGAGAACGAGAATACTTTCAAGAGTAATCTGCAAAATGGGATCAACCTCTTCTTGGGTGCAGGCTTCTCCGTTGAAGCAAACGGTACTTTTGAGGAGAAGCCGAAGGCGATGCCAGTGGGTGACAACCTTCGAAAGGAAATTCTAAAGGAGTTTAAACGCGATCCAAAATCGCAAATGTCTCTGCCGCAACTCTGCCAAGTCATATCGAAGACCCAACGTAATGCACTGAACGACTTCTTGCGCACGAGATTCACCGTGACTTCGTTCGCTGCTGGCTACAGTAATCTAGAACGAGCAAATATTAAATCGATCTTCACCACGAATATCGATGACCTAGTCTTCAAGATCTTCGAAAATAGTCAGAAGTACTTTATTAACGACATTTCCTTGCGAGGGCCGTCAATTGTCGGATCAAGCGCAATCGACTACATCGCGCTGCATGGGTCGATCGTCCACCCACCATCAGATGGCCTCGACTTCTCTCCAGTGGAAATTTCGTCCAGTTTCGAACGCGACAAAGATAAGTGGTTTGGCTACCTCGGACGCATCCAGAAAACACCCACGCTTTACTGGGGTTATAGCGTTGCCGACGCCGGTGTGCTGCAAGCGCTCTCCAAAGAGGCTGCAAATGGTCGAGAGAAGGCGCCAGCCTGGGTAACACTCAGAGAAGAGGATGATGAAGCAATTGAGTACTACTCTGCACTCGGTTTTCAGATTATCGTTGGAAATACATCCGATTTGCTGAAGTATTTCTCCCAGATAAAGACTGTAAAGGTGGCGGGAGCACCAAAGCGCCTGTTGGCTAAGCGGTTCTCTGAATACATAATTCCGCCTGTAAATAGAGTGCCGGTTCGAACTCTGTCTGAATTCTATCTGGGTGCAGAGCCCACCTGGTACGACATCTTTCTGGGAAATCTCCATAGAACCAAGCACTTCAGCTCCGCCAAAAATTCCATTTCCGGCGGCCGGAACTGCATACTGATCGGCGCGGCAGTGACAGGAAAGTCAACTCTGCTGAAGCTTCTAGCGAATGACGCTCACGACCCGGTTCAATCGCTGTTTGTTGAAGACATCACTCCAGAGAAGGCTCGACTGCTTGTTAAGGATATCGATGCCGAAGGCGCCAGCATCGCTGTATTTATCGACAATGCCGCTGATGCGTGGGAAGCAATCGAGATACTATGCCAAAGCAAGAACATTCAAGTCATCGCCGCAGAACGTGACTATATTTTTGATAGCGTTGCGCATCGCTTTCCCAAGGGAAAGTTCGACGTTTACGATGTGTCCGGGTTAAGCCCTCTGGACGTTCAGGCCGTTCAAGACAAGATTCCGGCCGGTGTGCAGCGACTAAGCTTGCAGAGCCTGCGCGACCCCCTTGATGGAGATTTTGATCCAACATTCTTTGAAGTTCTGGACTCGAGTATCGTAGGGCATTTACTGACTGACAGGTTTTTCGATGCTCTCAAGGACCTGCGCATAGAGTCCCCAGATAAGTTTGATATGTTACTTCTCGCATGCTATCTCTATTCTTGTAGAGTGCCGACGTCTATCGACGTTGCCAGCGCCTTCCTTGCAAAACCAGGAATTGATGCTCAGGGTGTTTTCGATCTTCTAAATAGTATGGCGAACCTTCTTTCGCCATATGAGGGAAGTTTTGCTGAGACTGCGCAAGCCTACTACGTTCCCAGATCGCGGTCGGTAGCGGAAGCAGTGATGAGAAAAGTCGGCGCGGATGACTTGCGTAGGCTGCTTATTAGGTTTCACGCGGAGGTTTCTCCCACCAAGATATCGCGTTATGACATCTTTCGAAGAATGGCATATGACGCGAACTTGACAACGAGAGCATTTGCCAAATGGCAAGATGGATTGGACTTCTATGAGTCTTGCTTCGCCAGAGATCGGTCTCACTCCTTCAAACAACAAGGAGCAATCTACCTCTCTCGAAAGAAGCAGTATCCATTGGCGTTCAAATGGATTGATGAAGCTATGTCCATTGCCGGAAAGCGCGGTGCCTCCGTCAGGAATACCTATGCAGTGATAATGTTTAATGCGAACTACGACAAGCCGAGCGCTGCGCCTGAGGTAGTCGCAACACTCGATGAAAGCATGCAGATTCTGCAGAAGTGTTATACGGATGATCTACGTAAGGCATATCACGCGAAAGTATTCTCAGATCAGGCTGTGAAGTACGCGGACAAATATCCAAATTCTAGCCAATCCAGTCAATACTTGGATCAGGCGACGACTTGGCTCAATACTGAACTCAGAGCAAGGCAGGGCGATAGGGCCATTAATCAACTCCTGCGAAACTTGAAGGCCGCGCGCCGCAGGTTCCCGCATTGATCTTCTGCCGGTTAACTCGTTCCACCGGACTCCGCAAAAGCTGCGTTTTGCTCCTCCGCTGAGCTGAAACGTTGAACGGCAGCCATCGGGTGGTCAAAAATCCGGTGCCATTGAACGCAACGAGTCGAAATCGGCCCAAATTGATGCTCTCGCTGGAAGCGAAAGCGGATTTTGTATCGTCAAAAAATCGGCGACACGCTCTTTGAACATGTCGCCGCTCTCGACATGACCGTCCCCGGTCACATCGCCTGATCCTTCAGCGCAAGGCCCTCACCCCACCGCCTTCAACACCACCAGCAAATCCTTCGCCTGCACCCGATCCCCCGGGTTGACGAGCACGGCTTCCACCTCGGCCTCGCGGTCCGCAGTGACGTGGGTTTCCATCTTCATGGCTTCCAGCGCGAGCAGGGTGTGCCCCGGCGCGACGCGCTGGCCGACCTTGACGGCCACGCTGACGACGGCGCCCGGCATCGGGGCGGCCACGTGCAGCGGATTGGTCGGGTCGGCAGTCTGGCGGCCGGCGTCGGCGGTGACGGCGTCGGCATGCTGCACGCGCATCGTGCGCGACTGGCCGTTGAGCTCGAACTCGACCTTGCGCGCGCTGTCGCCATCGGCGGTGATGCCTTGCAGCGAGATCAGCAGCGCCTTGCCCTGGTCGATTTCGACCGAGAGTTCCTGCTGCGGCTGCGGGCCGTAGAAGAACACCGGTGTGGGCAGCGCGGAGGTGTCGCCGTGGGCGCGCACGTGGGCGTAGAACTTGCGTGTCACCTTGGGGTACATCAGGTAGGACGCGAACTCGGCTTCGCTCAGCGGCTGCT
>CAYYCN010000170.1:0-6974 GCA_964470355.1 uncultured Sphaerotilus sp. | reverse complement strand
TCTTCTTGCCGACCACCACCTCGCCGGCGTCCAGGCGACGCTGGATCATGCGCAGTTGGATCTGATAGGCGTCCTCGATGGTGATGTCGGGCTCGCGGTCGGTCAGCGGCGCGACCGCTTCGCGGCTGAGCAGAGCCTGGTAGAGCTCGTCGCCGTATTGCTGGATCTTGGAGGTGTCCATGGGAGGCCTTGGGGCACGTTCGGTGGGGATGGACGTGACGATAGGCAGATGACTTGATACTGTCCAATACCGAATATCGGAAATTTGATATCCGATGGGTATGGAGTGGCGACCCCGAGCCCGCCTCCTTTGCGCGCTTGACTCTCGTCAAGGCAGAAGGGGCCTCTGCGGCGCAGCATCCTCTCCATGAACGAGCAGCTGTCTGCCGTCGATGCCTGGGTGTTCCGCGTCCGTGGCCTGAGCAAGACCTATCAGGCCGGTGACGTGGCCGTGCCGGCGCTGCGTGAGGTGGATCTCGACATCCGGCGCGGCGAGTTTGTCGTGCTGCTGGGTCCTTCGGGCAGTGGCAAGAGCACGCTGCTGAACATCGTCGGCGGGTTGGAGACGGCCACGGCCGGCCGGCTCTGGTACGGCGATCAGGAGCTCACCGCCACCGACGACGCCGGTCTCACGCGCTACCGCCGCGAGCACGTCGGCTTCGTGTTCCAGTTCTACAACCTCATTCCCAGCCTGACGGCGGCGGAAAACGTCGCGCTGGTCACCGACATCGTCTCGCAGCCGATGCCGGTGGCCGATGCGCTGGCCCAGGTGGGCCTGGCCGAGCGTGCCGATCACTTCCCGTCGCAGCTCTCCGGCGGCGAACAGCAGCGGGTGGCCATCGCCCGCGCCATCGCCAAGCGCCCGCAGGTGCTGCTGTGCGACGAACCCACCGGGGCGCTGGACGTGGCCACAGGCAGGATGGTCCTGGAGACCCTGCTGCGCGTGAACACCGAGCTGGGCACGACCACCGTCGTCATCACGCACAACGCCGCCATCGCCGGCATGGCCGATCGGGTGGTGCATCTGGGCGACGGGCGCATCCAGCGCATCGAGGTCAACACGCACAAGCGGGCGCCTGCGGACCTGCAATGGTGAAGGACTGACCGTGCGCGCCCTCGACCGCAAGCTCTGGCGCGACCTGCGCCTGATGTGGAGCCAGGCGCTGACGATCGCGCTGGTGGTGGCCAGCGGCATCGGAGGCTTTCTCACCAGCCTGTCTGCGGTGGATTCGCTGGCCGAGGCGCGGGACGCGTTCTACGTGGCCGGGCGTTTTGCCGACGTGTTCGTCACCGTCAAGCGGGCACCGCTGTCGCTGGTGGAGCGCTTGCGCGCCGTGCCCGGGGTGGCTGACGTGCAGCCGACGATCGAGCACGTGGTGCGCATCACCGTGCCGGGCAGCGGCGATCCGGTGCTGGGCCAGCTCATCGGCGTGAACCGGCGGGAACCGCCCCGGTTGAACCAGCTCACGATCGTGGCCGGCAGGCCGCTGCATGGCGACGTCGACGCGGAGCGCGGCCACGCTAGCGCGGCAGGTGGAAGTGGCGGTGGGGACGGTGTGCTGGACGCCGTCGTCTCCAAGGGCTTTGCCCAGGCCCGTGGGCTGAAGCCCGGCGCCACCGTGCGGGCGCTGGTCAACGGCCGCGAGCGCACGCTGCGCATCGTCGGCTGGGCGCTCTCGCCCGAGTACATCTTTGCCGGACTGTTCGGCATGCCGGACCAGCGCGGCTTCGGCATCTTCTGGGTCGACCACGATGCGCTGGCTGCGGCCTGGGACATGGACGGTGCCTTCAACCGCGCGGCCGTGCGGCTGGCCCCGGCTTCGGTGCGCACGGTCGAGGAGCGCGAGGTGACACGGCGGCTGGGCGAGTTGCTGGCCCCCTATGGCGGTGCCGAGCCGAGGGGACGCGAGGACCAGGTGTCCCACGCCATGCTCGACAACGAGATCAAGGAGCAGCGGGTGCTCGGCACGGTGCTGCCGGCGATCTTCCTCGGTGTGGCGGCCTTCCTGCTCAATGTGGTCGTCAGCCGGTTGGTGGCCACGCAGCGCGAGCAGATCGCCGCGCTCAAGGCGCTGGGCTACACGCACCGTCGCATCGCTTCGCACTACCTGATGATGGTCGGGCTCATCTCGGGCGTGGGGCTGGTGCTGGGCGTGGCGTTGGGGCACTGGCTGGGGGGCGGTTTGCTGGCGCTGTATGGCGAGTCGTTCCACTTTCCGCGTTTTGTGCACCGCGTCGATCCGGCGCTGGTGGTCGTGGCGGGAGGCGTCACGCTGGGCACCGCCGTGGCCGGCACCCTCGGCGCCATCCTGGCCACGGTGCGCCTGACGCCCGCCGAGGCCATGCGTCCACCCGCTCCAGGTCGTTATCGCCGCACGCTCGCCGAGCGCCTGGGGCTGAGGGGGCTTTCGCCCGCGCTGCGCATGGTGCTGCGGCAGATGGAGCGCCGGCCTTTGCGCACGGGGCTGGGTATCGCGGGGGTGGCGGCGGCGGTGGCCATCGTCGTGCTGGGCAACTTCTTCCGCGATGCCATCGACGTCATCGTCGACACCGAGTTTGTGCTGAAGATGCGCAGCGACGTTTCGGTGTGGCTGGTCGAGCCGGCCGACGACGCCGTGCGCCTGCAGTTCGCGCGGATGCCGGGGGTGCTGGCGGTCGAGTCCTCCCGCTTTGTCGAAGGCACGTTGGTGTCGGGCCATCGCCGCGAGCGCCTGCTGGTGCGGGCGATGCCGGCCGTGCCGGACCTGTACCGCATCGTCGATGTGGACGGCCGGGTGGCGACGCTGCCGGGTGACGGCCTGCTGCTCACCGATCGCCTGGCCGACAAGCTCGGGCTGCGGGTGGGCGACCTCGCCACGCTGGAGTTGCCCACCGGCCGCCGGCGCAGCGTGACGCTGCCGGTCGATGGCGTGGTCTCCGAGATGATGGGGCTCAACGCCTACATCCGCCGCGATGCGCTCAACCGTGCGCTGGGTGACGGCGACCTTTCCAGCGGCTTTGTGCTCACGCTCGAACGTGGGCGCGAGGCCGAGTTCCTGGCCGCCACACAGAAGGTGCCGGCCGTCAGCGGCGCGTTCAGCAAGGCGACGATGCTGCGCAACATGCGCGAGATCACGGCCCGCAACATCCGGGTCATCAGTGGCGTGCTGACGCTGTTCGCGTGTGTGATCGCTGTCGGGGTGGTCTACAACAACGCCCGCATCGCGCTGGCGGAGCGGGCTTGGGAGCTGGCGAGCCTGCGGGTGCTGGGCTTCACGCGCGGTGAGGTCACGGCGCTGCTGCTGGGTGAGATGGCGCTGCAGATCGCCGTGGCCTTGCCGTTGGGCATGGTGCTGGGCTGGCTGCTGGTGCACGGCACGACGCTGGCCTTGCGCAACGACCAGTTCCAGTTTCCGGTGGAGATCCAGCCTCGCACCTACGCGATGGCGGCGCTGGCCATCGTCGGGGCCGCACTGGCCAGCGCGGCGGTGGTGCGGCGGCGCATCCACCGCATCGACATGGTTTCCGCCTTGAAGACACGGGATTGAGCATGACACGCAGGACGACATGGATGCTGGCCGCCGTGGCGGTGGCCGCTGCGGCGCTGTTGGGGTGGGCTTTTGCGCCCAAGCCGGTGGCCGTGGAAGTGGCGCAGGCCACGACCGGTCGTTACGAGCAGGCGGTGGTCGAGGACGGCCGCACGCGCCTGCGGGACCGTTATGTCGTGGCGGCACCGCTGGCCGGCCGACTGGCGCGAACCGCTCTGCGGGAAGGGGACGCCGTGGCGGCCGGCCAGGTGCTGGCCGAGATCACGCCGCTGCCCGCCCCGATGCTCGATGCCCGCACCCGCTCCGAGCTGGAGGCCCGCCGGGCGGGCGCCGAGGCGGGTGTTCGGCGAGCGGCCGCAGCCGAGGGCCAGCAGCGGGTGGCGGTGACGCAGGCCCGCACCGCGCTGGGCCGCAGCGAGGCCTTGGCCCAGCAGGGTTTCATCGCGCCGACCTTGCTCGACAACGATCGCTTGGCCGTCGCCGCCGCCCAGCAGGGGATGGTCGCCGCCGAACAGACGCGCCGGGTCGTCGAGCACGAGCTGCAGGTCGCCCGCGCGGCGCTGCAGGTCAGTCAGGCGGGGGCAGGGGCCGGTGGGGTCTTTGCGGTGCGTTCGCCGGTGGCGGGGCGGGTGCTCAAGGTCGCGCAGACCAGCGAGACCACCGTGGCCCCCGGCACACCGCTGATGGAGCTCGGCGACACGTCTCGGCTGGAGGTGCTGGCGGAACTGCTGACGCCCGATGCGCTGGCCCTGGCGCCCGGGGCGTTGGTGCGCATCGACCGCTGGGGGGGACCGGGCGAGTTGCAGGCCCGCGTGCGGCGGGTGGAGCCGGCGGCCTTCACCAAGGTGTCGGCGCTGGGGGTGGAGGAACAGCGCGTGAACGTGTTGATCGATCTCACCAGCCCGCCGGCACAGTGGACGGCGCTGGGCGATGGATACCGCGTGGGCGTGCGCATCCTCACCCGGGTGAAGGACGACGCGCGGATGGTGCCGGTGAGCGCCGTGTTTCCTCGGCCGGGACAGGGGCGCATCGTGGCCGCTGCGTCGGCGCCTTCGTCCGGTGGGGCTTCTGCGCCAGCGGAGGGATCGAACGCAGTGATGGCCGGTGAGGCGGCGGCGGTGTTTGTCGTGGAGGCCGGTCGTGCGCGGTTGCGCCACGTGACGCTGGGCGGGCGCAACGGTGCCCAGGCGTGGGTGCAAGAGGGCTTGCGTGCCGGTGAGGCGGTGATCGTCTATCCGCCGGCCGAGGTCGCCGATGGGGTGCGGGTGCAGACGCGCGACGGGAACGGGCGCTGACGGACGGCCCCGCTGGACAGTCCCGTCTACGGGGCCGGATCCCCGGCATCCGGAGCCTGCAACTGCGCCGAAATCCCGTAGAGCGCCAGCAGCCCGATCATGTGCCCGACGGACACCCCCGGTTCACCGGACTCGATTCGGGCAATCGTCTGCACGTGAACCCCCAGACGGGCAGCGGCAGCGGCCTGGCCCTCGCCGGCGCGCAAGCGGGCCTGCTTGGCGGCCGCGCCCATGTCCTTGATCGTCTGGAGGGCGTGGTCGTCGATGTCGACGGAGATGCGCTTGCCTTGGGCCATGGGGGGATTGTCGCTGTGTCGGAGGTCGCCTTCCCGACGGACCTCAGCGCGAGATCAGCGCTTGGGCGTGATGCCTCACATGGTCGCCGATGAAGCTGGCGATGAAGTAGTAGCTGTGGTCGTGCCCCGGCTGCATCCGCAGTTGCAGCGGGTGACCGGTCGCGTCGCAGGCCGCCTGCAGCAGTTCGGGTTTCAGCTGGCCGGCGAGGAATTCATCCGCGTCACCCTGGTCCACCAGCAGCGGCAGGCGCTCGGTGGCCGAGGCGATCAGCGCCACCGTGTCGTGTTCCAGCCAGCGGCTGCGGTCCTCGCCCAGATACGCCGCGAAGGCCTTCTGCCCCCACGGCACCTGCGACGGGGCCACGATCGGCGAGAAGGCCGACACGCTGGCGTAGCGGCCTGGGTGCCGCAGCGCCAAGGTCAGCGCGCCGTGTCCACCCATCGAGTGCCCGCTGATGCCGCGCCGATCCGTGGCCGGAAAGTGCCGCTCGACCAGCGCCGGCAACTCCTGCACCACGTAGTCCTCCATGCGGAAGTGCGCGGCCCACGGCGCTTCGGTGGCGTTCAGGTAGAAGCCGGCACCTTGGCCCAGGTCGTAGCCCGGATCGTTGGCCACACCTTCGCCGCGCGGGCTGGTGTCCGGCGCCACCACGATCAGGCCGTGCTGCGCAGCAAAGCCCTGCACGCCCGACTTGGTGATGAAGTTCTGCTCGGTGCAGGTCAGGCCCGAGAGCCAGTAGAGCACCGGGCAGCGCTCGCCCTTCAGCGCTGCGGGCGGCAGGTAGACCCCGAACTTCGCCTCGCCGTTCAGCGAGGTCGAGGCGTGCTTCCACACCTCCTGCCGACCGCCAAAGCTGGCATGTTGTTCCACACGTTCCATGAAAGGCCTTTGCAGCGAATCGGAGGGATCCGGCGTCTGGTGGGCGCGCCGGATCGGGAGTGGGCCAGGGCCCGCTTCAGTAGTGCACGACCGAACGGATCGACTTGCCCTCGTGCATCAGGTCGAAGGCCTCGTTGATGTCCGTCAGCGGCATGGTGTGGGTGACGAAGGGCTTCAGGTTGATGCGCCCGGCCATCGCGTCCTCGACCATGCCTGGCAGCTCGCTACGCCCCTTCACGCCGCCGAAGGCTGTGCCCAGCCACTTGCGGCCCGTGACCAGCTGGAACGGCCGGGTCGAGATTTCCTGGCCCGCACCCGCCACGCCGATCACCACCGACTGCCCCCAGCCGCGGTGTGCGCATTCCAGCGCCGCGCGCATCACGTTGACGTTGCCGATGCACTCGAAGCTGTGGTCCACGCCCCAGGTGGTCATCTCGACGATGACCTGCTGGATGGGCTTGTCGAAGTCCTTGGGGTTCACGCAGTCGGTGGCGCCGAAGGTGCGGGCCAGGTCGAACTTGCCGGGGTTGGTGTCGACGGCGATGATGCGACCGGCCCCAGCCAGTTGCGCCCCGTGGATCACGGCCAGACCGATGCCCCCCAGGCCGAACACGGCCACCGAGTCGCCCGGCTGCACCTTGGCGGTGTTCTTGACCGCGCCCAGGCCGGTGGTCACGCCGCAGCCCAGCAGGCAGACCTGCTCGGGGTTGGCGTCGGGGTTGACCTTGGCCAGCGAGACCTCGGCCACCACCGTGTACTCGCTGAAGGTCGAGCAGCCCATGTAGTGGTAGATCGGCTGGCCGTTGTAGGAGAAGCGGGTCGTGCCGTCGGGCATGACGCCCTTGCCCTGCGTGGCGCGCACCGACACGCACAGGTTGGTCTTGCCGCTCTTGCAGAACAGGCACTCGCCGCACTCGGCGGTGTAGAGCGGGATGACGTGGTCGCCCGGCTTCACGCTGGTCACGCCTTCGCCCAC
>CAYYCN010000169.1:0-7101 GCA_964470355.1 uncultured Sphaerotilus sp. | reverse complement strand
TGAAGGTCGAGCGGATCACGATCTCCGGGCACAGCTCGCGCCAGCGCAGGATGCGCTCCAGGTTCTTCTCTCCGCTGGCGGGGCGCTTCATGCGGCGCAGCACGTCGGGATGGGCGTGCTGGAAGGGCACGTCGAGGTACGGCAGCACCAGGCCCTCGGCCATCAGCGGAATCACCTCATCCACGTGCGGATAGGGATAGACGTAGTGCAGACGCACCCAGGCCCCGTGTGCGCGGGCCAGTTCACCCAGCTGGGCCACCAGGTCCAGCATGCGGGTCTTGACCGGCGCACCGTTCCAGAAGCCGGTGCGGTACTTGACGTCCACGCCGTAGGCCGAGGTGTCCTGGCTGACGACCAGCAGTTCCTTCACGCCACTCTCGAACAAGGCCTTGGCTTCGTTGAGCACATCGCCCACCGGCCGCGACACCAGATCGCCGCGCAGGCTCGGGATGATGCAGAAGGTGCAGCGGTGGTTGCAGCCCTCGCTGATCTTCAGGTAGGCGTAGTGCTTGGGCGTGAGCTTGATGCCCGCGGCCGGCACCAGGTCCACGAAGGGATCGTGCGGCTTGGGCACGTGGGCGTGCACGGCGTCCATCACCTCCTGCGTGGCGTGCGGACCGGTCACGGCCAGCACCTTGGGATGCACCTGCTGGACCATGTTCTCGCCGCCCGAGTCCTTGCGCGCGCCCAGGCAACCCGTGACGATGACCTTGCCGTTCTCGGCCAGCGCCTCGCCGATGGTGTCCAGGCTTTCCTTGACCGCGTCGTCGATGAAGCCGCAGGTGTTGACGATCACCAGGTCCGCGCCGGCGAAGGTCTTGCTGGTCTGGTAGCCCTCGGCGCTGAGCTGGGTGAGGATGAGCTCGCTGTCTGTGAGGGCCTTCGGGCAGCCAAGGCTGACGAAGCCGATGCGAGGAGCGTCTGAAGTGAGCGTGGACGAAGACATCGGGCGCAATGGGATCTGGAAAGCGGGGCCATGATTGTCACAGGTTCAGGCCAGGCACGATCACACCACGGGAGAATCGGGGCCCGACCTCTCCCTCCGCCAAGCCGATTGCGCCTTTCTGCGCCCGCGCCCACCGACCGTTCGCCATGCCCGCCTCCTCGTCCGTCACCCCGGCCCGGCTCGCTTTCAGAGCCGACAGCACGCCTTGCGCTCTCGACTACGCCAACGTCTATCACCCGGACACCGGTGCGCTGGCCCAGTCCCGCCACGTGTTTCTCCAGGGCAGCGGCCTGCCGCACCGCTGGGCCGGACGGACGCGGTTCGTGATCCTCGAAGCAGGCTTCGGCCTGGGCCACAACTTCCTGGCCACCTGGGACGCCTGGCGGCGTGACCCCCAACGTTGCGAACGGCTGATCTTCGTCTCCATCGAGAAGCACCCACTCACCCGCGACGACATCCAGCGCCTGCACGCCACCAGCGAGTTGCCGGATCTTGCGGCGCAGCTCATCGCCGCCTGGCCCCACCCCACGCCCGACGTGCACCTGCTGGATTTTGAGGAAGGCCGCGTGCAGCTCATGCTTGCGCTGGGGGACATCACCGAGGTCGTGCCGTCGCTGCAGCTGACGGCCGATGCGTTTTTCCTGGACGGCTTTTCCCCTGCGCAGAACGGGGCGATGTGGCGGGCCGACCTGCTGGGGCGCATGACCCGGCTGGCCCGGGTCGGCACGAGCATCGCCACATGGACCTGCGCGCAGACGGTCTGCGACGGCCTGTCTGCAGCAGGATTCCAGGTGGAACCGGCACCAGGCTTCGCGAGCGAGCGGAACATGCTCACGGGCCGGTTCCTCCCCCGCCACGTAGCGCCCCCACCCCGCGCCGTGAGCACCTGCCGGCCGGAACAACCGAACGCCACGACCCCAGAGACCAACTGCCGCGAAGCGTTGGTGATCGGCGCCGGTCTGGCCGGCTGTGCAGCGGTGCACGGTCTGGCCCTGCAAGGCTGGCGCAGCACCCTGGTGGATGCCCGGCCCAGCCCAGCCGAAGGCACCTCCAGCAATCCGGGCGGACTGTTCCACGCGGTGTTCAACGCCCCCGACAGCCTGCACGCGCGCTGGTTCCGGGCCGGCGCCGACCTGGCGCAGCGGATCGCCGGGCCGGCCATCACGCGCGGCGACCTGGCCGGAGACACACGCGGCTTTCTTCGGCTGGAAAGCCGCACCGACGCCGACCAGGCGCGTGGCCAGATCGAGCGTGTGGGCTCGATCACCGAAGTGGTGCAGTGGACGTCCCAAGAACAGGCCCAGGCCGCGTCCGGCCTGCCGGTGCCCTCCGGAGGCTGGACCTTTGCCCAGGGCGGCTGGCTGTCGCCTGCGGCGTATTGTCGGGTCCTGCTCGCCGCCGCCGACGCGCTGGTGCCTCACCAGTGGATCGGCTCGACCTACGTGGCCCGGCTGGAGCGACGCGACGGCCTCTGGCGCGCCCTGGATGCACAGGGAACGTGTGTGGCCCAAGCCCCGGTGGTGGTGCTCGCCAACGCGCTGGATGCCCACCGCCTGCTGCATGCCGCGCACCACGCGTCTGCCGGTCACGACAACCCGCTGTCCTCTGCCGTGGAGACCCCCGACTTGCCGCTGTCCGCCGTACGTGGCCAGACCAGTGTGCTGCCCGCGGGCGCCCCACACGTGCGGCAGCCACGCATGCCGCTGTCCGGCCAGGGATATGCCCTGCAACTGCCGGACGGCCGGGTGCTGGTGGGTGCCACGACGCAGCACCACGACGACGATCCGCAGGTGCGCGACAGCGACCACCGCCACAACCTGCGCCGCGCCGCCGCCCTGGGCGTTGTGCCCACCGACCTCGCCGACGCACCGGAAGGCACCGCCCCCCTCGAAGGACGTGTCGGATGGCGCGCCACGACCCCGGACCGACTCCCCCTGGTCGGCCCCGTGGTGGACGCCGCAGCGCTGACAGACCTGCGCACCGATCCGCGCCAGCGACTGAACCAGCTCGCTCAACTGCCGCGGGTGCCCGGCCTGCACGTGTTGACCGGATTGGGCTCTCGGGGCCTGACCAGCGCCGCCCTGGCCGGACGTGTGCTGGCCGCGTGGATCACCGGATCACCGTGTCCCGTGCCCGACACGCTGCGCGACGCCGTGGATCCAGCCCGAATCCGGGTCCCGCAAGCGGCTTCGCGCCATCCGGAAGCCCCCCAGGGCTAAGCGTCCGCCCGTGCCCCGGACCCTTCATCGGGCCACAAGGGCAACGCTTGGGTGGCCTGCTCGTCCGGCAGCGCCTCGACGCTGCGCAATTGCCGCGCCATCGCTCGCGTGCGCACCTCCGCTGCATCGATGGTGTTGCTGGCTTCCTGCAGCTTCTTGCGCGTCTTTTCCAGCACGTCGCCGAACTTGCCGAACTCGGTCTTGACAGCGCCCAGCACCTTCCAGACCTCGGAGCTGCGCTTTTCCAGCGCCAGCGTGCGAAAGCCCATCTGCAGGCTGTTGAGCATGGCCAACAACGTGGTCGGCCCCGCCAACGTGACCCGGTGTTCACGCTGCAGCACCTCACTCAGGCCAGGACGACGCAGCAACTCGGCATACAGGCCCTCGGTCGGCACAAAGAGGATGGCGAAATCGGTGGTGTGTGGCGGCGACACGTACTTGGCCGCGATGGTGCGGGCCTCGTCGCGCACACGCATCTCCAGCGCCTTGGCGGAAGCTTCGGCGGCCTCGCGGTCGGCGCGGTCCTGTGCGTCCAGCAGGCGCTCGTAGTCCTCGCGCGGAAACTTGGCGTCGATGGGCAACCACACCGGGGCCTCGTTCGGGCCGTGGCCCCCTCCCCGGCCCGGCAGGCGGATCGCGAACTCGACCCGGTCGGCACTGCCGGGCACGGTCGCGACGTTGACGGCGTACTGCTCGGGCGTGAACACCTGCTCCAACAGACCGGCCAACTGCACCTCGCCGAAGATGCCGCGCGACTTCACGTTGGTCAGCACCCGCTTGAGGTCGCCCACACCCTGGGCCAGCGTCTGCATTTCACCCAGGCCGCGATGCACCTGCTCCAGACGATCGGCCACCTGCTTGAAGCTCTCACCCAGGCGCTGTTCCAACGTGGCGTGCAGCTTCTCGTCGACGGTCGCGCGCACCTGCTCCAGCTTGCGCTCATTGTCGGCCTGCATGGCGCCCAGACGCTCGTCCACGCCGGTCTGCATCAAGGCCAACCGCTGGTCAACGCCGGTCTGCAAGGTGTTCAGGCGGGTCTCGATGCCCTGCTGAAGCGCCGTGAGCCGTTGCTCCAGACCCTGCTGCTGGGTGACGAAGCGGCGGTCATGGGTTTCGCCCAATTGGCGCAGGGCCTCGGTCTGGTCACGACCCAGCGCCTGCAGCGTGTCGGTCACGGCCTGCTGCAGGCTGGCGAGTTGCACGCGGAAGGAATCGATCTGCTCGTTCTGCGTGCGGGCCACGTCGCCCGACTGCGTCATCAGCAGGCGCTGGAATTCGGCCAGCGTCGCACCCAATTCCTGCCGGGTGCCGCTTGCGGTGCCCTGAACTTCGCCACGCAGGCTGCGCTCCAAGCGCTCGGCGTCTTGGGTGCCATGCTGGCGCCAGCGTTCGCCCAACTCGCCCACGGCCGTCTGCACCGAACCCTTGACGGTGTCCTCGACCACCTCGCCGACGATGTCCTCCAGCTCCCGCCAGGAGGCCCCGCCGTAGGTGCGCCACAACCAGAACAGCAGGTGGACCAGCGCCACCACCAGCAGCGCGAGAAGAAGGGTTCGATCGGACATGGCCGCATTGTCGCCACCCCACAGGCTCACCAGGAGCACCTTGTCCGAAGGTTTGGGTGACCGGGCGGACGCTCGCTCAGTCCACCACCAGGTGGTCGACCAAATCCTGAGGCAGCGCCACCGCAACCTGGGCCGCGAAGTTCACCCAGACCACTTTGCCGCCGCCGCTGGCACAGATCACGTCGGGGGCATCGGCACGGGCCAGCGTCGTGTAGGTCTCGATGCTGCTGCGCCCAATCTGGCCGACGTACTGGCGGGCGATCACATCGCCCGGATATTCCAGCTGGCGGTGGAAGGTGCAGAACGCGTTGACCACAACAGGTCCCATGCCTTGCACCGCCCCCAGGTCGGATCCGGTGCGCTGCTTCACGGCTTCGAGCCAGTCGACCCGCGCCGATTCCAGGAAACGGAAGTAAACCGTGTTGTTGACATGGCCGTAGGCGTCCATGTCGCCCCAGCGGATGGGGATGCGCATCTCGAAGACGAAGCGCTTGTCCTGCGGCAGATCGAATCGCATCAGGACACCTCGCCTTCGCCCACGCCCAGTTGGGATTCAAGCCGTGCCAGACGCTCGCGCAGCAGGTGGACCTCCTCGCGCAACTGGTCCTGCTGCGCCCGCAGGAGCTGCACCTCGTCGATCAGGCCATGTCCAACCGCGGCCCCCGGGGCCGAGGCCGGCGGCTCGAACGTCGGCATGTCCACGGCACCACACAGCAGGTGGGCCCAGCGCGACTCGCGGGCACCCGGCGCCCGCGGCAACTTGACGACCCGCGCCGGCTCACGCTCGGCCAGCTCATCCAAAAACGCTTCCACCGACGAGACGTCTGCAAACCGGTGCAGCCGCTCGGTGTGCAGGCGCAGTTCGGCGGCGGTTTGAGGCCCCCGCAGCATGAGGATGGCCAACAACGCCACCGCCTGGCTCGGCACACCGTAGACACGCCCGAGGTTGTGCTCGTAGCGCTCCACCCGGCTGCCGCTGCAGCGCACCACCAGGTTCAGCGAGAGCAACTCGTCGAGGGCCAGCAGCACGTCGGCCTCGCTGACCGACATCACCGGATCGCGTGCCGTCTTCTGGTTGCAGCCCGAGACGAGCGCGTTGAGCGACAGCGGATAGGTGTCGGGCACCGTGGCCTGCTTCTCGACCAGCACGGCCACGACACGCGCTTCCAGCGCGGTCAGGGCGCGCACCGACGGACGGGCGTTCACAGGGGACTCGCTCATCGTCCGCTCCGGCTCACAGGTCGTAGCCGTCGTCGACCTTGAGGACGGTGCCGTTGATGAAGTGGCTCTGGTTGGCGCACAGCATCAGCAGCGCCGAGTCCAGGTCCTGGGGCTGGCCCACGCGCTTGCGCGGCAGGGTCTGCAGCACCTTCTGGCCGGCCTCGGTTTCCCATTGGTGGTGGTTCAGGTCGGTGTCGAAGTAGCCCGGGCACAGCGCGTTGACGTTGATGCCGAACTTGCCCCATTCCTGGGCCATGGCACGTGTCATGTGGATGACCGCGGCCTTGCTCATCGAGTACACGCCGATGCCCTTGATCGCGCGCAGGCCGGCCACCGAAGCCACGTTGACGATGCGCCCGCCGATGAAGGTGCCCGGGGCCGAGCCCTGGGCGCGCGCGATCATGCGCTTGCCGACCTCCTGTGCCATGAAGAACGAGCCGCGCACGTTGGTGTCGAACTGCTCGTCGTAGTCTTCAGGGGTCACGTCCACCAGCTTCTGCAGGGCGCTCACGCCGGTGTTGTTGATGAGGATGTCGAGCGTGCCGACCTCGGTCTCCGCGTGGGCCACCGCCGAGCGGATGCTGCCCAGGTCTTCCAGGTCCAGGTCGACCACGTGGGCATCGCCGTCGTGGGCCTCGATCTCCGCGCGGAGCTCCTTCAGACGATCCACCCGACTGCCCGCCAGCACCACGGCCGCACCGGCCTTGGCCAGCGTGCGGGCAAACTGCGCGCCCAAGGCGCCGGACGCGCCCGTGACCAGGGCCACGCGGCCGGAAAGATCGATCGTGTAACTCATGATGTGTGTCCTGCGCCCATTGCGCTGTTGTCGTTCAAGACGACGATATCACGCGAAGACCGGGCGACCTTTGACCCAATAGAGCGGTCGCAAGCCCCCATCAACCGGGATGCCCGGCCGCTCCGGCAGACCGGGCTTTCCCGGTGAGGCGGGCCACCATGGCCCGTGGGGCGCCGCTTACAATCTTCGGCCGGCTTCATCGGCGGTGGCCCGAATGAAGCCCATGGATACGGCCCCGCCGGACCGCCCAACGCAAGGACACGACGCTCATGACCCCCCAGCAAATTCTCGACCAGTACGGCCCGCGCGAGTCGATGGAATACGACGTCGTGATCGTCGGCGCCGGCCCGGCCG
>CAYYCN010000168.1:0-7150 GCA_964470355.1 uncultured Sphaerotilus sp. | reverse complement strand
CCAAGGTGCCCGACATCCACAACGTCGGCCTGATGGAAGACCGCGCCACGCTGCGGATCTCCAGCCAGCACATCTGCAACTGGCTGCTGCACGGCGTCGTGACCGAGGAGCAGGTGCGCGCCACCTTCGCCCGCATGGCCGCCATCGTGGACGGCCAGAACGCAGGCGATCCGGCCTACAAGAGCCTAGTGGACCACCCGAACGGCGCGGCCTTCCAGGCGGCCCTGGATCTGGTGTTCAAGGGCAAGGAACAGCCCAGCGGTTACACCGAGCCGCTGCTGCACGCCTGGCGTCTGAAGGTGAAGGCTGCGGCCTGAAGAATTAAGAAGAAGAGAGTGTTGGAGACAGGTACGGCGCCCCTTGGGGCGCCGTTTCCTTTTGGGGCATTCGGGTCTGGCGACCGACTTTGGTTGGGCAACACTTCCCGACCCGGGTCGGGGGATGAAAAGGCGGCGGACGAAAAAATGAACAGGTCAGGGCGCGGGTCGTCCTGAATCCCGGCGTCCGGTCGGGGTGCGTCAACCAAAACTCTGGAGGATTCCCATGTCCATTCGTCCTGCCCTGATGGCCGCTGCCGGCCTCTTGTCCATCGGCACCGCCATGGCCCAGACCCTGGCCCCGGCCATGACGCCCTCGGCCTCCACGTCACCCGTGGCCACACCCACCGCCCCGACGGTCGAAAACGGTGCGATCACCCACACCCCGTCCACCCAGGCCAAGCCGCTGGTGGCCGACACCAAGCCCACGCTGATCGCTGACGGGCAGTTCCGCGGCGTGCTGGGTCTGGGCGCCAGCGTGGCATCGGGCAACTCGCGCTCCAGCAACCTGGCGCTGACCGGTCAGGCTGTGCGCGCCACGCAGCTCAACAAGACCTCGCTGTATGCCCTGGCCCTGCGTTCCAGCGCCGACGGCGCCACCACCGGCGAGCAACTGCGCCTGGGCGGACGCTACGACCACAACCTCAACACCCAGCTGTTCGCCTTCGGTGGTCTGGACTTCGAGCGCAACAAGTTCTCCAACCTGAAGCTGCGCTCGCAGGCCACCGGCGGTCTGGGCTACCACTTCATCAATACCCCGACCACGACGTGGGACCTGTTCGGCGGTCTGGCCTACACGGCCGACAAGTTCGTCTCGGCCACCGAGATCGACGGTTCGGTGCGCAACAGCTACGCCTATCCCTCGCTGCTGCTGGCCGAAGAATCCAGCCATGTGCTGAGCGACACCACGACCGCCCGCCAGCGCGTCGCCGTGTACCCCAACCTGCGCAACCGCGGTGAATTCCGTGCCACGCTGGACGCGGGCATTGCCGTGGCCATGACGCGTGCCCTGAGCCTGAACGTGGGCCTGGGTGCGGCTTACAACTCCGAGCCGGGTGCTGGTCGCAAGACCACCGATACGCTGCTGACCACGGGCGTGTCGGTGAAGTTCGACTGAGTCGCCTGAAGTCGCGACTTCCAACGACCATCGGCCCCACACGGCATACGTGGGGGTCTGGGCCCGGGAGAGCCCCGCAAGGGGATGGGAGAGGGTCTGTTAACGTGGCGGCCCCCGATGATCGGGGTGCCGCCTTTTTTTTCGCCCATGTCAGACGACCACCAGCTGTACCTCCCCGAATCCTTCCTCGATCTGCACCGGGACCGCACCCGCACCCGGCTGAAGACGCCGATCGCTGAAGTGCGCGAGCGCTACGAGTGGTGTGAGGACCTGGCCCAGCAGCTCGTGGCGCAGGCCCAGCAGGTGCATTTTGATCTGGGAGTGGACGAGGCCTCGGTGCTGGACCGCATCGAAGCCGGGCTGAAGACCCCGGAATCCGGTTTGACGGAGCCCGAGGCCGTGTGGGTCGTCACCCGCCTGGCCGAACTGCTGGAGTGGCGGCGGGAGCCCTGAAGGCGGTCAGTTGGCGCTGGGTTCGCGCAGGAAGATCTCCACGCGGCGATTCTGCGCACGACCGGCGGCGGAGCTGTTGTCTGCCACCGGCTGCTTCTCGCCCATGCCCTCGACCTGAACGCGGCTGGACGCCACCCCCTTGGTGCCCAGGTAGCTGCGCACGGCTTCTGCGCGGTGCAGCGACAGCGGATCGTTGACGGCGTCGGAACCGGTGTTGTCCGTGTGTCCGACCACGCGCACCAGCATGTTGGACGCCAGACCCTGGGCAAACTTGTCCAGCACGGGATGCATGTCGGGCTTGACGGCCGAGCGGCCCACATCGAACGAGAAGTCGGCCGGCACGTTCACCTTCAACTCGTTTTGCGGCGTGCGGCTGATGTCGATGCCGGTGCCGGCGGTGGCCTTTTCCATCTCGGCCTGCTTGTCCTGCATGCGCTTGGACCAGAGGTTGCCAGCGGCGGCACCGACCACGCCTCCCACGACGGCGGTGGTGCCCACATCGTTGCCGGTCACCTTGGCCAGGATGGCGCCGCTGACGGCACCGATGGCTGCGCCCGTGGCGGTGCCCTTGGTGCGATCGCCCATTTCCGGCTGGTTGGCGCAGCCCGCGATCAGGACGGCACTGGCGACGGCCGCGATGGCGATCAGGCGGGTGGGTTCACGCAGCGAGCGGGAGAGGGTGGGGGTGATCATCATGGTGTGGACCTTTCTGGATGGAAAATGGAACGGTTCCGGCCCTGCACCGCAGCCCTCCTCCCGTTCCCTGGCAGGCATTGCAGGCAATGCCTGGGGCCCGTCAATGGTGGGGCCCCGATGTTGATGACGCCCGCGTGGAGAAACACGCAGGCCTCCCTTGGAGAAGCCGGACTCGGCAAAAGTTTCATCTCCGAGCCGATTCGGCCTGCGGGGGGCGAAGCGGCGACAATCGAGCGTTGCCCTGCCATTGGCGCGTTCCGGACGCGAAGCCCTTGAATCCCACCCCGCTGTTTCTTCCCTGCGCCGCTGGCGTCGAGCCCCTGCTGGCCGACGAAGTGCGCCGCATTCTGTCCGAGGTCGCCCCACGTGCCGCCGAGTCCCTCCACCTGGGCCGGGGCGGGGTGCGGCTGGTTGGCAGCCTGAACACGGCCATGCGGCTGAATCTGGAGAGTCGCCTGGCCTCACGCGTGCTGTGGCAGGTGGCCGCGGGCGGCTACCGCGACGAGCGTGACCTGTACGACCTGGCCACTGGTGTGGACTGGCCTGCGTGGATCATGCCGCACCAGACGATCCGGGTGGACACCACCGCCACCCGCTCGCCGCTGCAGAGCCTGCACTTCGCCAGCCTGCGCATCAAGGATGCGGTGTGCGATGTGATGCGAGCCGAAAACGGCCAGCGTCCCGACGTCGATCCGCGCCACCCACACGTGGCGCTGGTGCTGCACCTCACCGAAGACCGCGCCGCCCTCTATGTGGACACTTCCGGCGAGGCCCTGTTCAAGCGCGGTTGGCGCGAGGCCAAGGGCGAAGCGCCGCTCAAGGAAACCCTGGCCGCCGCCATGCTGGCTGCCGCCGGTTGGCAGGGCCGTGAAGAAGACGGACCCCTGCTCGATCCCTGCTGCGGCGCCGGCACCATCGCCATCGAGGCGGCCCAGATCACCTGCGGCATCGCGCCCGGCCTGAACCGCAGCTTCGCCTTCGAGAAGCTGGCTCCCTTCCGCGCCGAGGTCGTCGCCTGGCAGCAGCTCAAGGCCGAGGCCCGTGAGCGCCAGCAAGCACCGCGCGTGGGCGTCTATGCGGGTGACGTCTCCTTCCGCATGACCGACTTTGCCACCCGCAACGCCGAGCGCGCCGGGGTGGCCCACGCCATCGAGTTCAAGACCGCCGACGCCCTGCAGCGCCCCGCCCCCGCCGAGCACGGGATCCTCATCCTCAACCCGCCGTACGGCGAGCGGATCGACGCCAAAGGCACGGGATCGGCCCCGCGCACCTACGACCCGGAGCACGATTTCGACGACGAGGGACCGGCCCCACGCGGCGCCCGATCCGACGCCGGGGCCCGCGAAGGCTTCGAGGACGGCGGCAGCCCCACGGCCTTCTTCAACGCGCTGTCGGCGCACTGGAAGCGCCAGTACAGCGGCTGGACCGCCTGGGTGCTCAGCCCCGACGCCAAGCTGCCGCAGGCCATGCGCCTGAAGGAAAGCCGGCGCATCCCGATGTTCAACGGATCGATCGACTGCCGGTTGTTCCGGTTCGACCTCGTGGCCGGGTCCAACCGCAAGCCTGCGGAGGACGGCTCGGTGGCCCGGCGTGGCGACGAGGACACGGACCGCTGACTTTCCGGGCCGGAAAACCCGTTCCGGTGTCGGGACCGCCCACTTTCGGCTTACGCTGATTGGCTGGGCGGTGGCCGGCACCGCCCCACCCTGACCTGTTTGCTGGAGCCCCGACGATGACCCGTTCCTTCCGAGTTCTGCCTGCTTCCTGTGCCCGCCGCACGGCCCTCGCCCTGGGTGTGGCGGCGCTGTTGGGCAGCGGCGCTGCCCTGGCTGACACCGGCAAGCCGATCCGGTTGCTGGTGGGGTTCCCTGCTGGCGGCGGTTCGGACGCCATCGCGCGCATCCTGGCCGACAAGTTGAAGGCCGAGCTGGGCACGGCGGTGATCGTCGAGAACAAGCCCGGAGCCGGTGGCCAGATTGCCGCGCAGGCGCTGAAAGCCGCACCGGCGGACGGCACCACCCTGTTCCTCTCGCACGACCACACCATCAGCATCCTGCCGCTGGTCGTGAAGACCCCCGGCTACAACGCGCAGAAGGACTTCGTGCCGGTGGCGGGTTTCGCAACCTTCGTCAACGGCCTGGCCGTGTCGGGCGCCACGCCGGTGAAGAACTACAAGGAGTTCCTGCAGTGGGTGAAGACCACGGGCAAGGGCCAGAGCACCGTGGGCATTCCCGCGCCGGCTTCAGTGCCCGAGTTCCTGGTGCGCGAGATCGGCCGCAAGAACGGGCTGGACCTGCAGGCCGCGCCCTACCGCGGCAGCGCCCCGATGATGAACGACATGCTGGCCAACCAGATCCCGGCCGGCGTGGGCTCGGTGCCCGACTTCATCGAATACCAGCGCAGCGGCAAGGTGCGGGTGGTGGCCGTGATCGGCAACAAGCGTCAGGCTCAGCTGCCCGACGTGCCGACCTTTGCCGAACTGGGCCTGAAAGGCTTCGAGGAACTGCCCTACTACGGCATCTTCGCGCCCGCCGGCACGCCCAAGGCCACGCTGGACACCTTCTCCGCCGCCCTGGGCAAGGTCATCGCCCAGCGAGATGTGAATGCCCGCCTGACCGCCATGGGCCTGACCGTGGGCCTGGTGCCCGGCCCGCAACTGGCGGTGCGCGAGAAGGCCTATTCGGACGTGTGGGCGAAGATCATTCGGGAGAGCGGGTTTCAGGCGCAGTGACCTGATCCGTTGAAGGATGCGACCGCCCGGTTCCCCGTTGAGGGGGCCGGGCGGTTTTGTTTCAGCGGTGAACGTGGGCTGCAGGCAGTGAGCGCCGTCGCAGATTGAGTTTCACGCCGTCTTTGGGCCGCAGCGTCACGTTGAACACCGGTTCGGCCGGCGGCGCATCGGCCGGCAGTTCCATCTCCCAGCGCTGCAGCAGCAGCGCGGCCACCAGCGTCATCTCCAGCATCGCGAAGTGCTGGCCGATGCACACGCGTGGGCCGGTGCCGAAGGGGATGTAGGCGCCACGTGGTGGTGGCGGTGCGTCGGGCAGGAAGCGCTCGGGGCGGAAGGCTTCCGGCTCGGGCCACCAGCGCGGGTCGTGGTGCAGCACCCAGGGGGTGAGGTAGACCAGCGTGCCTTTGGGGATGGTCCAGCCGCCCACGGTGAAGGTGCGCAGCGCCCGGCGGGTCATCAGCGCCGGAATCGGTGGCACCAGCCGCATGGATTCCTTGAGCGTGGCGGTGAGCCAGGGCAGGGCGGCCAGATCGTCCGGGCCGGGGGGGCGGCCGGCCAGCACGGTGTCCACCTCGTCGCGGGCGCGGCGGGCGGCTTCGGGGTGTTCGGTCAGGTAGCGGCTCCACCACAGCAGCGCGGTGGCCGTCGTTTCGTGACCGGCCTGGAAGCTGACGATGCATTGGTCGAACACCTCCTGAGCGCTTAAGGCCTCGCCGGTCGTTTCGTCGCGCAGGGCCAGCAGGCGGGCCAGCAGGTCGTCGCCCGCTTTGGGATCGGGCTGCGCGCGACGGCGGGCGATGTGGCCACCCACCAGCCCGCGCAGCGTGCGCATGGCTTGGCGCTTGGCCGCCTTGCCGGGCAACGGCAGCCAGTCGGGCAGGGTGAGGGGCCAGAACATCTCGCGCATGGCGCCCACGCTGAGCACGCGGGTGGCTTCGATGGCGGCGTCGGTCTCGCCCTGGGCGGGGCGGTTGAACAGGGTGCGCAGGATCACGTCCATGGCGACGCGGGAGAACAGCACATCCATGTCCACGCGGCCTTGGGTCTGGCCGGGCGGCAGTGCGGTGTCGAGCGCGGTCCTGGCCGCGTCGCACATCAGGCCGGCGTAGCCCGCCACGCGCTTGGGCGTGAAGGCCGGCATCAGCATGCGGCGCTGGCGCTGCCAGGTGTCGCCCTCGGTGGTGAGCACGCTCTGGCCGAAGGCTTCGGCGAACACCTCCACGCCGCGTTCCCAGCGGATCAGGTTGTCCGCGTGGTCCACCAGCGCCTCGCGCACCAGCTCGGGCGAGAAGAGGTCGATGGCGCGCTCCGTCACCAGGCGCATCGCGCAGACGTCGCCGTAGGTGCGCTGGCGCCACTGGGCGAAGCCGAGGTAGTCGGCATACATGCGGCGCATCAGCGGCACGCCGAGCCAGAGTGAGCGCGGGCCGGGGGGCTGGCCGCGTTGGGGCGGCGGGGCCGGTTGAGGGCGCGGGTCCAAGGCGGGGTTCAGCGAGGGCGACATGGCGAGGCTCCAGGGCGGAGAGGGAGGGCTTGGACGGCATCGTGCAGCCCGTCCGCCGGGCTGTCTTGAACGGAATCGACATCGCGGGGACATGAGCCCACCCGCCCGCCGGCGTCCTAGACTGCTGCTCATGCCCGGCTCCATCTCCCCCGACACGCGCAGCCGCCTCGTGCTGCCCCGCCCCGGACTGGCGAGCTGCGTGCGCGCCATCTTCCAGCGCGACACCCGGGGCGCCGTGCTCGACGACGCCCAGCGCTTCAACCACTTCCCCGCCGCACCCCTGTGCAGCCTGACCTGGTGGTTCGAAGGCCACGCCGAAGTCCTGCCGCCCG